>JAETPP010000223.1 GCA_021771115.1 Bacillota bacterium
AAAACGGGGAGCTGCAAGGCGGCACACAAAGCCGTATGGTTGACAGGCAAGCGCCCGGGGAGGATAATGAAACCACCAGCGGGAATGAGCGGCTTTACACCCGGGCTGAAGTGCAGAGGATGAGCGAAGAGGAACAACTGGCAAATGTGGATGCGATCCGGGAGTCCATGGGCCTGTGGGACGCGGAGGGAAAGCTTGCGGAACAAGGTAGTAATTCGCCCGATGATGGATGGGATGTACAAGGAAAAGAAGCGTTCAAATCAAACGAAGAAGCCTATGAATATTACCTCAAGGTGGCGAATGAGCTGGATGTATCCACTTCTTTTAACACTGCCGTATTTTATTCAGGCCCAGGCAATAGGGCATTGGCTGAAGCCTTTGCAAGAGAAAATAACAAAACTACTTTGGAAATAACCGAAGGAGGAAAATATCTGGATGCTTTACATCTGTTTTCAAATGAAAGCGCATTGACAACGGAACAGGCGGCAAATGTATGGAAAAAATTATCGGAAAGATATGCGCAGGGCGCATCAGGCAATGCGTATGGATTTGTTAAAGGCTCAAGAGATGGAAGTATTTTTAATACAGTAGAGTATCCCGCGTTAAAAAGCAACCCTGATATCACGAACATCTTTACAGAGCTTTTTCAAAAAGGAGAAAATGAATGAAGAAAATCTCAATAGACATTCCCCATTTTTACTGCTTGGAATACAAAGAAGATGAAAAAAGGCTGATTGTGGAGATCGATTTCAGGGAACCGGAAATTTGGATAAGCAAATCGCTGATCCAGCGTTGGGAACCTCCCTTTCAATCGGTTCTGATAACAGAACAGGAAAAAGAAGAGATTTACACAAATATCAAGCAGTTTCTGCTGGAGCGGTATCCGGCCCGGGCTATTTTGGAAAGCGGCCGGGAAAAGGGGGACAGTGATGGTTATAATGCCTGACGGCGCAAAGTTTAAAATGAATTGGAAGTATATAACGTATGTAAATCACGGAAACAGCATCCATTTCTCAATCGTTCCAATGTATAATGGGCCGGATATTGTTTTGTTCCCAAACATGGAAAATTGGGAAAAAGACGGCGCTTTTTCATTGGAAGAACGGGAGGAAATAATTTTTTTGCTGGAGCATCTGAATTGGAAACGAAATCTTAAAATTGTTGAAGCAAACGTACCAGCGCAGAAGAGCGAAAAAGCATTTGTCCAAAAGGGTTCTCTTGAAACTACCAATGCTTATGCCGCGTTGGCGCGGAAAAATCTTTTTGATTTTGACAGCAAGCTTGACACGGAACAAGTGAAAGACGTGTATTTAGCTTTGGAAAAGCGTTTTGCTGAAAACGTGCGGGGTACAGTGACGATATCCCAATATGATCTTTTTGAAAATAGTGTGATGAAGGAATTTATTATGCCCATCTTACAGAAAAATAAAGATGCCGCCGTTCATATTATCTAAAATTGGAGGCGGTTGAGCAAAAGGCGCTGTGGCAGAGGAAAACAACGGTTTGTAGTTGATGGTTGCAGCGCACAGCGGATTAAAAGCCCGGCAATCTACAAAAGATTGCGGGCTTTTTTCCGTGCATCATATATCCAAAAGCGCCGGGCCGCAGACCTCGCCGTGGCGGCGGAGCTTTCGGGCGCGGCAGACGGGCTGCGCAGTGCCCGCGCGGCGGAGTATGGGCGGGACATCGACGAGCGCTACGGAGCGACCGGCCTGTGGAAGCTGGGAGGCGACGTGGCGGCGGGCGCGGGGCAAATGGCGCCCACCGTCGCCGTAAACCTTTTAACGGGCGGCAGGCTGGGCACGCCGTTCCTGCTTTCCTCGGCCGCGGGCAACGCGGCGGCCGAGGCGCGGGCCGGCGGAGCAGACGAGGAGACGGCGTTCCTGTACGGCATTCTGTCGGGCGGCGTGGAAGCGGCGACGGAGCGCATCAGCGCGGGCATTCCGGGGCTGAACAAAACCGGCCTGCTGGACGATGTGTTGAGCCGCGTGGCAAGCAGCCCGACAGGGCGCGGCGCCGTAAAAAAGCTGGTGGACGTTTTGGGCGAGGGCGCGGAGGAGTACATCAGCGAGATCGCGGGGGCATACCTTGCCAGGCTGTGGAACGGCGACGAGCGGGGCGCATGGCAGACCTTTGTGGAAACGCAGCCGGACGCGCTGTACGCGGGGCTTGTGGGGACGCTGACAAGCGCGGTGATGAATTTGCCGGGGGAAGCGTATGCACTGGCAAGGAAAAACAAGCCCGGCGCTGTACCGGACGCGCAGCAAAGCGGGAACAGCGTTCCGCGCCTGTTTACGCGGGACGAAGTGCAGGGGATGAGCGCGCGGGAGGTGAGCGAGAATTACGATGCGATACGGGAATCCATGGAAATGTGGGATGAAAACGGGGAGCTGCAAGGCGGCACACAAAGCCGTATGGTTGACAGGCAAGCGCCCGGGGAGGATAATGAAACCACCAGCGGGAATGAGCGGCTTTA
>JAETPP010000224.1 GCA_021771115.1 Bacillota bacterium
AAGCCCGTTTTTCTCGGAAATCAGGGCTTCATTTTCCGCTTGCAGTCTGGAAGTGGCGGGTAATTTCTTCAATCCCCGTTCCCGGAAATACCGCACCGCTGCTTCATATAGTGTCAGGTCTGCATGAAACGCTTCCCGGTATCGTTCCGGCTTCTTGGCGGTTTTCAGCCCGTCATGGGCGGGCTTGGTTCTGCGGTAAATGCCGATCTGGTGCATGAGTTCCTTGTTGGCGGTGATTCTGGATTCCAGTTCTTTCAGCTTTTCCCCAGCGGTGTGCTGCCCGGAAATAGCGGCTTCAAGGGCTGCGTCCACATCTTCGGGGCTGGTAAAACCATGCTCGGAAAGAAAATTCATGGTCTTTGCCATCTGTTTGAGATTAAAGGTTTTCGCCCAACGCTCGTAGCCGATGCCTTTTCCCTCGGCTCGTTTGGCGGCTATATCCACAAGCCGCTGCGGGCTGTCGGGGTTCGGGGCGATTTGGGCGGGTTTTGTCCGCTGTATGCCCTTAGAAAGCTGCGGCTGGTGTTCCTGCCTGTTCTGCGTCTTTGCGGCTGCTCTGTGGGCGTTCTGCTGGAAAACAGCAAGGACAGCGGCCTTGTCAAAGTCCGTCCCCAGCTTCCGGGCGGTGATGGGCTTCGTCCTGTCCGGCGTGAGATAGGACAGCCGCCCCCGGCTCTCCTTAACGGAAATCCCATAGTCCTGCATGAGAGCAGCGGAGAAATCCTCAAAGGATTTTGATTTTGACAACGCCGCCCGGATTGACTGCCGCAAGCGGTCTTTGTCGGTTTCAAACTTGGTCTGTCGGGGTGCGATACCCTCGGCAAGCAGGGCAGCATTTTCCTTGTCCAGTTTGACTTGCCCCTTGCGCTTCGCCCAGTATTCACGCTCGGTCACTTTGTTTCGGCTGCCGTTCAAGAGGTCGATCTGGTAAAGTCCCTCCCGGTGGCACATCTCCATGACTTCGCTGCGGAAATACCGCATGGCTGCTGCGGTGCAGCGGTGTTTGTCCCCGGCTCTGGTGTCGCTTGCCCTGTCCATGTAGGGCTTGCGCTCCACTTCGGCAATCCGCAGACTGTTGATGACAATATGCACATGGATATTGCCGCTATGGTTGTGTCCGTCCGGGTGGGTGCAGACAAGGGCTTGGTGTCCGGGAAAATGCTCTTTGCAGTAGGCCAGCCCCAACGCCTGCGCTCGGTCAACGGTCAGGCCATTGTCGGTTGCGTCCCGTGGGTCAAAGCTGATGATATAGTGGTGGCTCTTGATGTCCTCCCGTTTGCTGTTCTTGCCGTACCGCAGATTTGCCCGTATGCAGGACAGGGCAAAATCCTCACCCCCGCAATTCAGCGTGTCCAGCCGGTAGTCCTGCCGGGGAATGAGCCGCCCGGCTTCGTCAAGGGTGGGCTTCATGGTAAACTCGTCATGCTCAAAGGTCAGATAGGCTTCGGCGGCTCCATAGTCGGCATTTTTAGAGCTGATATGCTTGATCGTTGCCATAGGCTTCACCTATCACTTTCAGCACCTCGAATTTGAGGGCGGCAAGGTCGGAAACAGCGGCTCTCACTTCGCCGGACAGGGCATTGTAAGGGGCGCCGTATTCGTTCAGATACCGGGCAATCTGGTTTAAGTTGCTGCCGATTTTCCCGTACTGCGCCACAAGGGAAGCTACGGCGGTGAGCATTTCCTCGCTGTGGGCAGTCACCCGGATAACAGGGGAAATCCGGCTGTAAAAAACGGCTTGCCGGATATACTCCGACTGGCTCATGGAGAGGGCGGCACATTTGTCCTCAAAGGCTCTGCGCTCGTCCTCGGTCAGACGGGTCTTGACAACACATTTCCGCTTGGGGGTGTTGTAGGTTCTGTGTGTCATGGTGGCTCATCTCCTTTCGTTTGCTGCGGTTTGTCCTCTCACTGATAGGAGAAAAACAGGGTGTAAATCGGAACTGTTTTTGAAAAATCCAAAAAATATTTGTGGGGGATTTTTCGGCGGCGTAAGCCGCAAAAGGCGGGTTTGGGGTGCAACCCCAACAAGTATCTGACCGGGGGACAAATGAGCAAAAAGCGAAATTTGGTACACTGGTCGATACTTGCTCTCCGTGACTGCAAACTCCGGCGTGTATCGGGTTTCTCATTTTCCGCTAATATAACGCTCGAAAAGGGCTTTCCTGCCCGCTTTCACCAAAGTTACTCTGGGCATCAGGTTTTCTACCCACTGCACTACTAACAATCCGGGGAAGATGATTTCTGCCCGCTGTTTGCAGAGAGAGATGGCGGGCAGTTTTCCTCGTTCACTCCCTACAACACCACATTTTGAAATTTGCCAAATGAAGCAGGGATTCTTCTCTTTGCTCTCCACTACGGATAAAACACCAAAAATGCCAAACACCAATGCAAAAAAATTCCGCCCTCACTTACTACTACAATCGGCAGGGGGCAAAATGGCCGGGAGCGG
>JAETPP010000014.1 GCA_021771115.1 Bacillota bacterium
ATCTCGCTTGCATCTTTTCCGTCATAGCGCACAGCTTTCGCTTGCCAATCGCCAGATTGGCTGCGCTCAAGCTGTACACTCTGACGAAAAATCTGACTGCGCGATATGCACACCAGGTTTATTCAGCGCTTCCCTAGCACCCAATCCTTCACCGCTTTGCGGTTCAGGATGACAGGGAAAGATCTTTTTTCTAACAACTAACAACTAACAGCTAATTACTAAATTGCCAACCCACCATCTACCCGGATGGTCTCTCCGGTGATGTAGTCGGATTCCGGAGAGGCCAAAAACAGCGCCACATTGGCCACATCCTCCGGGGTGCCCATTTTCTTCATGGGAACCTGCTGCAAAAGGAGATTATCCTCCTTGATATCCTTGGTCATATCCGTGGCGATAAAGCCGGGAGCGATACAGTTGCAGCAAACGCCCCGGCTGCCCAGCTCCTTGGCGATGGACTTGCTCATGCCGATCAGGCCCGCCTTGGAGGCTGCGTAGTTCACCTGGCCCACGTTGCCCACCAGGCCCGCAATGGAGCTGATATTGATAATTTTCCCCGCTTTTTTCCGCATAAAATCCCGATAGCAGGCACGGGCCATGTGGAACGCGCCCTTCAGGTTGATATCCAGCACCAGGTCGTAGTCCGCGTCCTTCATGCCCACCATCAGGCCGTCCCGGGTGACTCCGGCGTTATTGACCAGGATATCCACCTTGCCCAGGTCGTTTCGAACAGCTTCCACGGTGGCTTCCACCGCCTGCTCGTCCCGCACATCGCAGACATAGGACTTTACCCGGCGGCCCAGGGCCTCGATCTCCCGGCAGGTTTCCAAAGCGGGCTCTTCCGGCCCCACATAAACCACCGCGATATCCGCTCCGTTTTCCGCCAGCTTCAGGGCAATGGCCTTCCCCAGGCCCTGAGAGCCGCCTGTCACCAGCGCGATTTTACCTTCCAGCTTCATATTCCGTACCTTCCTTTCAGCCCATTACGGCTTCTATGACAGATTTTAAGGTCTCCTCATCCTCTACCCGAAGGATCGTTACATCTTTCAGCGTCTTTTTCACCAGACCGGAAAGGGTTTTCCCCGGGCCGCATTCAATGAAGGTGTCCGCGCCCTGCGCCGCTAGGTTTTCCAGGGTTTCCTGCCAGCGCACCGGGCTTTTTACCTGAGAAATGAGCAGTTCTCCCACATTATCCCCATAGGGCTCTGCGGTAACATTGGCATACACAGGAAGCCGAGGCTTCTGAAGATCAATCTCCGCCAGCGGCTTTGTGAGCTTCCGGACGGCGCTCTCCATAAAGGGGGAGTGGAATCCGCCGCTGACCGCCAGAGGAACCGCCTTTCCTCCCGCCTCCGCCACCTTGGCATAAAAAGCGGAAAGCTCTTCCTTTTCCCCCGCCACCACCAGCTGGCCGGGGCAGTTATAGTTCACAGGCCAAACCTGAGAAAACTCTTTGCACAGCGCTTCCACCGTTTCCGTATGAAGCTTCAGCACCGCCGCCATGGCGCCGGGATTCTGCTCCGCCGCCTCCTGCATGGCCTGGGCCCGCTTGCAGACAAAGGAAAATCCGTCTTCCTCGGAGAACGCTCCCCCGAAGGTCAGGGCCGCCACCTCGCCCAGGGAAAAGCCCGCTGCAAAATCGGCGTGCACGCCCGCTTCCTCCAAGGCCCTTGCCGCCGCCAGATCCACACAGTACAGGCAGGGCTGGGTATTTTTTGTGATGGAAAGCTCCTCCGCGATGCCTTCAAAGCACTGCTGTGAGGTGCCGGGCCGGATCTTGTCCGCTGTCTCAAAGACCTGCCTTGCGGCAGGGCTTACCTCGCACAAAGATTTCCCCATGCCGGGGTATTGCGCTCCCTGCCCGGAAAACAAAAAGGCTGTTTTACCCATGTCAGTTTCCTCCAGAACACATTTACAATATCAAGTCTGCTTCTCGAAAAGCCGCCTGCTTTCCTCTCAGCGTTTTCCCAACGGGAAAACGCCGCGGAGAAAACGGACCCCGTTTTCTCCTGCCCTTAGGCCGGAAAACAAAAAGGCTGTTTTACCCAATGTGACTTACCTCCAGAACTCATGAAAATACAGGGATTGCTTCCGGTGGAGCGGAAAGCTTCCCTCCATGCTTTTCCTCCACAGAGGAAACTTTAAGCACGCAAATTAACTGCCATCTTATTCATGGGTTTTCTCTTCCTGTTTTTCAACTTCCATGCTCTGCTCGGATTGCTTTGCCTCATTGATCCCATTGGTGATCAGATTCCTCAAATACACGTTTAAGTCATCGTAGGCTTCCTTGATCCCGGCACGCACGGCGCCTTTGATCACAAAATACAAAATTAAAAAACTCAGAAAAGTCAAAAGAATGCTGATGACAATCGATTCCATTCCCGTTTCTCCTTCCGGCTTCCGTTTTACATCTCAGCTCAGCCAGCGTCCGGCGGTTTTCAGCACTTCCTCCGCTTCCGTAAACATCTCCCGGATGATCTCGGCGGCGGGCTGCTCTCTGTCGATCATGCCGACGATCTGCCCGGCCAAAAAGTCGCCTGTTTTTTCATCGCCTTCCACGGCGGCCCGGTACAGGGCCCCCGCGCCCAGCTTTTCCAGCTCCTCATCGGAAATCTGGCTGTATTCTGCCTTCAAATAATCTTTGGCAAACTGGTTCTTGATCTGCCGCACCGGATGGCCCAGCCGCTTGCCGGTCACCATGGTGGAAATGTCGTTTGCCTTGAGCACTTTTTTCTTATAGTTGGGATGAACGCCGCATTCCTCGGCCACCAAAAACCGGGTGCCTACCTGCACGCCCACGGCGCCCAGCTGGAAGGCCGCGGCGATCCCCCGGCCGTCTCCGATGCCGCCCGCCGCCAAAACGGGCAGGTCGGTGGCGTCACACACCTGGGGCACCAGCACCATGGTGGTAAGCTCTCCCACATGGCCGCCGGACTCTCCGCCCTCGGCGATCACAGCGGAAGCCCCCGCCTTTGTCACCAGCTTTGCCATGCCTACAGAGGCCACCACGGGGATCACCTTGATCCCCGCCTCCAGCCATAAGGGCATATAGCGGGAGGGGTTTCCCGCGCCGGTGGTGACCACCGCCACTTTTTCGTCGGCGGCAAGCTTTGCCACCTCGTCGGCAAAGGGAGACATGAGCATAATGTTCACGCCGAAGGGCTTATCCGTCAGGCTGCGGGCAACATCGATCTCCTTTTTCAAATGCTCCGCGTTGGCGTTCATGGCGGAGATGATCCCCAGGCCCCCGCCGTTTGACACGGCGGCCGCCAGCTTTCCGTCGGAGATCCAGGCCATGCCGCCCTGGAAAATGGGGTATTCGATCCCAAGCAGATCGCAAAGAGGTGTTTTTATCATAGTAAAAAGCTCCTTTCAAACCGTCTTTACCAACGGATCACACTTGCCGCGCTGGATAAGCCTCCCCCGAAAGCGGAGAGGAGCACATAGTCCCCCGGCTGCAAAAGCCCGGCCCTGTTGATTTCGTCCAGCAGAATGGGCTCGCTGGCGGAGGAGGTGTTGCCGTATTTTTCAATATTCACAAAGAATTTCTCCGGGGCGATCTCCGGCAGCCTTCTTCTGGCCTCGTTTATGATCCGGTAATTGGCCTGGTGGGGGATCACAGCTTTGATTTGCCCCCCGGTGATCCCCGCCTTTTCCAGAACGGAGCGGATATCGTTCACCATGGAGGTCACGGCAAATTTATAGGTCTCCTGCCCCTGCATGTGGACGCAGGATTTTCCCCGTTCCCGCTGATAGAAGGGGGAATTGTCCCAGGCGGTGGGAATGGAAATGATGTCGTCCCCGCCCTGGGTGTGCAGCTCGGAGGCCAGGTAATTGTCCCCCTCGCCCAGCACCGCCGCCCCCGCGCCGTCACCGAAAATGCAGCAGGTGCTCCGGTCTGTCCAATCGAGCAGGCCGCTCATGCGCTCAGCGCTTACCACCAGCACTTTTTTCACGGCCTTTCTGGCAAAAAAACCCGCCGCCACATCCAGCCCGAATAAAAAGCCGGGGCAGGCCACGTTCATATCAAAGGCCGGGCAATGAGCGCCGATGCGGTTCTGCACCATGCCGCCCAAGCCCGGAGAAATGGTATCCGCGCTGATGGTGGGGGCGATGATCAGATCCAGCTCCTCCGGGCGTACCCCGGCGTTTTCCAAAGCGTTTTGCGCCGCCCGGACGCCCAGGTCCGTCACCGTTTCCGTGGTACAGACCCGGCGCTGCTTCACACCTACCCGTTTTGTGATCCATTCGTCAGAGGTTTCCACCATCTGAGAAAGATCGTCGTTGGTAACGATACGCTCCGGTACAAAGCTGCCTGTCCCCAAAATTCGAAAGCTCACGGCCCCGGCCTCCTTTTTTTCTCTCTGTTTTCCACAGATTTCCCCTGGTTTTTCCTTTCTTTTTTCCAGAAAAAACCAGTGGAAGATAACCCTTATATTTTATAAGAAAACGGGGGATTTGTCAAATGACAAATCCCCCGTTTGAGGGTGAGAGGAAGTGCGAAATCGGAAGCAGCGTGCCGCTGCACCAACTCGACGGCAAGGCGCAGCAGCCACTCGTGAAGACAGCAGGCGGCATTTGCAAGTATGCGGTCCGACCGAAAGAATGCACTAAATTGGAATTTGCAGCGCGCCGCTGCACCCACTCGTGAAGATAGTGTGCGGCATTTGCAAACGTACGGCCCGACCGAAAGGAAAACCGGCCTCATCCTCTCATTGTCATTCTGAGTCACCAAAGGTGGCGAAGAATCTCGGCCATATCCCAGCCGGCGATTAAAAAGCCCTTCATGCGCCGGTTGCTGCTGGCCGAGATCCTTCACTGAAAGCAAAGCAAGCTTTGCTTTTGTTCAGGATGACAGTGTGTGGAGATCGTTAGTGTGCTAAACAATAATTTATCACTCTGCTTCCACCTGTCATCCTGAGGGCAACGCCCGAAGGATCTCGTCCTTAATTCCTGAAGAAAAGGGCAAAAGGGCGAGATCCTTCGCTGAAAGCAAAGCTTGCTTTGCTTTTGCTCAGGATGACAAGTAGGGGGACTCAGAATGACAGACAAGGGGCCTGCCCTTCCTTCATTGTGCCAACCATCGACTAATTTCTAGCATCTAGAATCTAGCATCCAGCATCCAGAATCTCTCAAACGCCAAATCCTCCGTTTACGCCCAGCACCTGTCCGGTGATAAAGGTGTTTGCCGCCAGAAATAAAACGGCCTGGGCGATTTCCTCCGGCGTGCCGATCCGCAGAAGGGGTGTTTCCTCCCGCAGGGAAAGGAGGTCCTCTTCGGTGAGGTCACTGTTCATGGGGGTGGAGATCACGCCGGGGGAAACGCAGTTTACCCGAACGCCGGAGGGGCCTACTTCCTTTGCCAGGGCCTTTGTCAGCCCGATCACCGCCGCCTTGGAGGCGGAATAGGCCGCCTCACAGGAGGCCCCCACCTCTCCCCATATGGAGGCGATATTGACGATGCTGCCTGTCTTGTTCCGGATCATGGGCGGCAGCGCCCGGCGGCAGCACAGAAAGGTGCCGGTGCAGTTTACAGCAAACAGCCGCTCCCACTCCGCCAGGGTCATATCGGGAAGCAGACCTTTCCAGTCCATTCCCGCGTTATTGACCACCGCATCGAACCGGCCAAATGCTTCTTCCGCCCGGTCAAACATGGCTTCCACTTCCGCTTCCTTGGCCACATCCGCCTGAAAAACAGCGGCGTTTCCCCCCCGGGAAAGGATCTCCTCGGCCGTTTTCCGGGCAGAGGCCTCCCCTTTCCAATAATGGAGGGCCACGCCATATCCCTTTTCGGCAAAGGCCAGGGATATCGCCCTGCCGATCCCGCCGGAGGCCCCGGTGATCAGTACGTTTTTCATCGCTCGAATTCTCCCCGCTCGTATAAAATCGCCGCAAGCGCCGCAATGGGCGCCGTTTCCGTCCGCAGGATCCGGGGGCCCAGGGTCAGAAGCTTCGCACCCAGACTTTCCGCCAGGGCGGCTTCCTCCGGGGCGAAGCCGCCCTCCGGCCCCACGAACAGAAAAAGCCTGTCCCCCATGGTGCGCAGAGCCTTTTTCAGGCTTTCTTTCCCTTCCTCGTAAAAGAACAGAATATCCCCCTGCTCCTTCGCGGTCTCCAGCGCCTCCCGAAGGGTTGAGGGCGGCAAAACCGCGGGGACGATCCCCCGCCCGCTCTGCTGGGCCGCTTCCTGGGCGATTTTTTGCAGCCTGTCCCGCTTTTTCAGAACCGCTTTTCGATCCGGCCGGGACACGCACCGGGCGCTTTCCAGGGGCCACAGCTCCGCCGCCCCCAGCTCCACGGCTTTCTGCGTTACCGTTTCCAGCTTGTCCCCCTTGGGCCAGCACTGGCACACGGTAAGCTTTACCCTGGGCTCACCCTTGCTTTCCCGCACTTCATCAATGCGCACAAGAGCGCCCTCCTGCCGGCACTCCAGCACCGTGCAGAAAAAATCCTTCCCCGTGCCTGCGCAGAGCACAGCATTTTCCCCGGGCCGCATCCGCAGAGAACGGACCATATGAAGGCCGTTTTCCCCGCCTACAAAATACTCTGCCCCCACGGGCTCCTGTTCCACAAAAAACCTCGGCACAGTCCCATTTCACCCCTTCCAAAAAGCACACCGTTTTCTGCATTGTACCCCCTGGCTGCTTCGGTTGTCAACTGGATGCTGGATTCTGGATGCTAGATGCTAGATTCTGGATGCTAGATGCTGGATAAAGGCAGCCTTGCTGGCGCAAGGCAAATTAAAGAGAACAGTAAATTATTGGTTAGCGAACTAGTTGTTAGTTATGAGTAGTTAGTTGTTAGAAAGAGCAACGGCCCCGGTCTGTCATCCTGAGGAAAAAAGGCGCTTTGCGCCTTCTTGACGAAGGATCTCGTCCTTTCTTCCTGGGCAAAAGGCCAAAGGGCAAAATCCTTCACTGAAAGCAAAGCTTGCTTTGCTTTTGTTCAGAGATGACACAGGAGGGGAGTAACTGGTAAATTCCAATTTAGCGCACTGACTGCCCCGTCTCGCCTGTCGGCTCGGGTGCTGTGCTCACCTGTCATCCTGAGGAAAAAAGGCGCTTTGCGCCTTCTTGACGAAGGATCTCGGCTAGCAGGAACCGGTGCATGAAAAAGAATTTATACCGCCGGCGACTACAACCCGAGATTCTTCGCCTTCGGCTCAGAATGACAGGGGATGCTATACCCTTACGTTCTTTTCCAACAACAAACTATTCACATCTAACAACTACCCTACGGCTAACAAAGCAAAACCGGCTAAGCAAAAAGCTTAACCGGTTTTCTTCTTTCACTTAAAAATCCTCGTCCTCCGGGCGCATGGCGCTGCGGATCAGGTCGTAGGGATAGCCCAGCCTTTGCAGGGCGGCAAAGGCTCTGCGGCGAAGCTTTTCCTCTTCCTGCCAGCCGGCGTACTTCTTTTCCAGCACCGCCCGGATATTCTCAAGGGCCAGCTCCTCGTCCCCGTATTCCTCCAGAAGCTCCTCGATGAGCTCCGGATTTATGCCCTTCAGCCGAAGCTCCTGGCGCACCCGGGCCTTTCCGAACCTTCGCCGGAGGAACAGCTCTCTTGCCAGGTCTCTGGCATAGGTCTCGTCGTTTAAAAGCCCCAGCTCCTCCATGCGGTCAGCCGCCGCCTGGGCGGCCTCCCGGGAAGCGGCGGTGCGGGCGATCTTTTCCGTCAGCTCCTTTTTGGAATGGCTGCGGTGCTCCAGAAGGTACAATGCCTTTTCCCTTGCCCGGCGGGCGTCGGAACTCTGGATCAGTTCGTGAAGCTCCTCATCGGAAAGCTCGTCTCCGGGCTTTAAGCCGGAGCGGAGAAAGGTTTCCGCGTCGATCTTCACGGCGGCTTCGCCGTTCAGATACAGCTGCACCAGGCTCTTTCGCCGGGGCTCTGCCGCTGTCAGCTCCATCAATCGTCATCCACCGTGATATCAATGCTCTGCTTCGCCGCCGCCTTGCTGGTGGGCGCGGCCTCCGGCGCGGGAGCCGCTTCCGGAAGCTCTACTGGAGTGGCCGCTTCTCTTGCCCCGCCGGTTTTTCCGGGCTTTTCATAGAGCTTTTCCACATTCTCCCGAACCTGCTTCTCGATCTCAGCCGCCATATCCTCATGGCTTGCCAGGAATTCCTTGGTTTTATCCCGGCCCTGGCCGATGCGCTCTCCGTTGTAGGAGAACCAGGAGCCGCTCTTCTGAATGATCTCCAGCTCCACGGCGCTGTCTAAAAGCTCACCGGTGCGGGAAATGCCGGTGCCGTACATCACATCGAATTCCGCCACACGGAAGGGCGGGGCCACCTTGTTCTTGACCACCTTCGCCTTGGTGCGGGCGCCGATCATTTCCGTGCCGTTTTTGATGATCTCCCCCTTACGCACCTCAATGCGCACGGAAGAATAGAATTTCAGGGCCCGGCCGCCGGGGGTGACCTCCGGGTTGCCGTACATCACGCCCACCTTTTCCCGCAGCTGGTTAATAAAGATCGCCACACAGTTGGATTTGGAAATGGCGCCCGCCAGCTTTCGGAGAGCCTGGCTCATGAGCCTTGCCTGCAGGCCCACATGGGCGTCTCCCATATCGCCCTCGATCTCGGCCCGGGGTACAAGAGCGGCCACGGAGTCCACCACGATCACGTCGATGGCGTTGGAGCGCACCAGCGCTTCCGTGATCTCCAGCGCCTGCTCGCCGGTATCGGGCTGGGAGACCAGCAGGCTTTCCACATCCACCCCCAGGTTCCCGGCGTACACCGGGTCCAGGGCGTGCTCCACATCGATAAACGCGGCGTTGCCGCCCATTTTCTGGCCCTCGGCAATGCAGTGCAGGGCCAGGGTGGTCTTACCGGAGGATTCCGGCCCGTACACCTCCACAATACGCCCTCTGGGCAGGCCGCCGATCCCCAGCGCCATATCCAGGGAAAGAGACCCGGTGGGAATGCTCTCCACATTCAGGGTGGAATCCTGCCCTAAACGCATGACCGCCCCCTCGCCAAATTGCTTTTTGATCTGAGCTAAAGCCGTTTCCAGGGCCTTTGCCTTTTCCTCCGGCTTTCCTTCCGCTCTGGTGCTGACAGGCGCTTGCTTTTTTTCCGCCATTCCCGTATCCTCCTCGCCCGGTACTGCCGGGCCACATTTTCTATCCCCATTATAAAGAAAAAATTCCGGAAATGCAATGCTTTTCCGAAATTTTTTCGAACGAATGTTTTAATTTTCCGCCGCATCAGCCGGTTTTCCCGGAAAGACCATCCCGGCGCCGTAGCCCCCCCGGCTCCAGCTCATACAGGGTATCGCAGACCTCTTCGATATATTTTCTATCGTGGGACACGCTGATGATACAGCCCTCGAAATCCCGCAAAATTCCTCGGATCACCGGGCCGGAAAGGGGGCTGAAGTTTCGGGTGGGTTCGTCCAGCAGCAGCACGTTGCTGCCGTCTAAGATCATTTTAAGGAAGAACAGCTTTGCCTTCTGCCCGCCGGAAAGCTCCCGGATGCTGTGGCCGCATTCCTCCGGGGTGTACTTCATGCTGCCAAGGTAGGTTTTCACCCGGGTCAGTTCCGCCTTTTCCGCCGTCTTTGCCAGAAATTCCACTGGGGTTTTAGCCTGATCCACCGTTTCCTCATAATCCTGAGGCATATAGGCCGCCCGCAGGTCCTTTCTGGGCAGAAGCTCCTTTGCCACCCTGCGCAGCAGGGTGGTTTTCCCCGCCCCGTTTTTGCCGATGATGCACACGTGCTCCGCCCCCCGGACAAACAGCCGGAGGTTTTCCGATAAAAGCCTTTCTCCCCCGTCCACTGTCAATCGAGACAGGGAAAAATCCAGCACAGTCTTGCCTGCCGGAACTCCGGTATTCTCTCCGAAGCCCACCAGAATGGCCTCTTCCGTGTCGGGCAGCTCCGTCATCTCCTGGTGCTCCCGCTCAAACCGGTGCTCCATGGATTTTACGGACTTCATTTTCTTTTTCAGCAGCCTTCCGCTGTGGGGATCCTGGCGGGAAACAGCATTTTGCTGGTGCTCTACCTTTTGGTAGATCTGCCGGAACCGCTCCTGCTGCTTTTTCTCCTCCTCCCGCTCCTTTCTGGCCACCTGCTCCTGATGGGAAAAGCTTTGGAGCCTCTCCTCCACATACCGGCGGTAGCCCATTTTTGCCACCGTCCACCGGGGCAGCGTCTTTCTCCGGAGCTGCTCGATATGCACGATGACATTGGCGGTGTTTTCCAAGAGCGTTTCATCGTGGGAAATGTACAGCACCGGCTGGGGGCAGTCCCGGATAAAGGCTTCCAGCCACTCCAGGGTCTCAATATCCAGGTCGTTGGAGGGCTCGTCTAACAGATAGCAGTCCGGGCGGCGCAGGGTGAGAAGAGCCATGCGCAGCTTCACCTTTTCCCCGCCGGAAAGGGCGGCCATGGGCCGGTCCGAGTAAAAAAGCTCCTGGGGAAAACCCAGCTCTGTCGCGGCGTCCGCCAGCTCTTTGGGGGAGCTGTCCAGAAAAGCGGACTCTTCACAGCAAAATTCATAGGCTGTTTTCTCTTTGTCCTCCGCCGGGAGCTCCTGGGCGAGATAGCCCAAGATCAGACCGTTTTTTCGGACTGTCCCGCTCCACTCGGCGTACCCTTCAACCATGGTCTCGTCATAAATCAGCTTGAGCAAGGTGGATTTTCCGTTCCCCTCTTCTCCGATCACCGCGGCCTTGTCCCCGGGGTTCAGAGAAAAAGTGAAATCCCGGAGAAGCTCCCGCAGGTCCTTCCTCATGGAAAGATTCAAACTTTGTATTTGCAGCATACAGATCCCTCCTATGCAAAAAGGCCTGTTCCCGACATGCCGGAAACAGGCCTTACCCACATCGCACAGGAGCAGCCCCCAGGGAAATCTCCCCGGAGCCCTCTACGAAAGATGCATCAGCAAGCCATGAAACCGACAGCAAAGAAAGGCCGCGGGCGCAACCTGCCCGAAACCGTGTTTCTATTCTGGGGTTTTTCCTCGGCTTACAGTCTCATCTTCTACTCCCTTTCTTCTCGAAATCGCTTTTATCCTAGCAGAACCACAGAGGAAAGTCAAGCCTTTTTCTGTGCCTTTTCCTCCTCCGCTTCCTGAAGCTCCTTTTTGTAGAGATATTTATCGATCTCCTCCACCATGTTTTGAGGCATCTTTTTCTCCACCGGGAACACCTTGGCGTTTATCATCGTCTTGGAAAATTCCAATACGTGAGCCGTGGTTTTCGCCAGCATTTCCGCGGAAAGAAAATCAAGGGTATCGAACCGGTTGTGGATATAGGCGGCGCCGTGAGCCCCGGCCCGGTCAAAATTTACCGCCGGGATACCGTTATCCGCGAAGGGAATGGAATCGCTGGAATAGATGCTCTGCTTTACCTGTACGGGGTAGCCGCCGATCTTCATCAGATAGTCGGCATAGGAAACCAGGCTTTCCTCGCCGGTCACACCCAGCTCTTCCACGCCCAGCACCGGGCCGCCCACATCCACATTGATCATCAGCACGTGCCGGGAAAGCTCGTCTTTATGGTCACGGACATAGGCCTTACTGCCTTCCAAACCGATCTCTTCCGAGCCGTACCACATGAATTTTACTGTGCGGCAGGGCGGGTTCTCTTTAAAATACCGCAGGATCTCCATATTTATCACAGAGCCCGCGCCGTTATCGTATACGCCGGTAGAGAAGGGAACAGAATCATAATGGGCGCCGAAGGAAATGATCTCCTCCGGCCGTTCCGTGCCGGGCAGAGTGCATACCACGTTGTGAGAGGTGCGTTCCACCACGGTGTTTTTCAGGGTAAGCTTTGCCTTGCAGGCTCCTCTGCGCACCAGGTCCATGGCGTCTGTGACCCGCAGATGCACCATGGGTACATTGCCGAAAGCCCGCAGGGTTTTGCGAATGGCGCGGGTGGAAAGGTCGGTTTCCTCCGGCTTATCCCGCAGCTCGCCTTCCATGGTGACGATAGCCGCCACCCCTGCCTTCATCAGCTTGCGGAACAGCGGCACCCGCAGGTAGCCATTGAGCAGAACGATTTTTCCGGCGGCGTCCATAAGGTTCACATCCAGCCCGTTTTCCACATAGAGAAAATCGGCGGTCAGACCCTCCGCCGGGGTGTTTTGGGCGCATTTGTAGCCCGTTACCTGATACTCTTGATGAAAGGGCTCCAAAATTTCAAAGGCGGCGGTCTCGATCTCCGCATCCTCGATCTGGAAAGGCTCGATCTCTGCCTGCACACCGATGGCCTCACACTCGGCCTTCAAAATCTCCGCCGCCTTCCGCTCCTCCGCAGAGCCCGCCACCCGGGTAAATCCGATCTTCTGCAGCAGCTCAAATTCCCTTTTCCCGCAAATTTCCATAGTCAAAAACCTCTTTTCCCCTTTGTTTGCAAAACGCTTTTTCTTGTTAAAATTTTATGCCTTTCTGCTTGGTATTGTCAAGACAAAAGCCCGCCCTCAGAAAAAAGGGCGGGCTGGATGTGCTGTGGGAGAGAAAAAGGAATTTAGTCGTGAGTTATGAGATATTAGCTGCATTTAGAAAAGGGCATTAAAGCTCTTTTCATTCAGTAATAACAGGGTAGTGCGCTCATGCCCTTCTCAAATATTCAATATCCAGCATCCAGAGTCCTTTCTTTAACAACTAACAACCGGCAGGACTGGGAACCTTTGCCCACCCTGCCGGTTGTTTGTGGAAACTTACTGAAGCTGTGATCCCCCACCGATTTTTCTTTCTTTCGTATTCAGCCTCTTCTTACCCTAAAAAGCGGTAGAGGAAGGTGACGATCTGACCGCGGCTGCAGTCGTTGTGGGGGCTGAAGGTGGTGGCGCTGGTGCCGGCGGTGATGCCGTTTTCCACGGCCCAGGCCACGGAATTTGCATAGTACACGGTGGGGGGAACATCCCGGAAGGGGCTGACGGAGGAGACCTCCGGCATGCCCTCCATGCGGTGCATAAAGCACACGATCTGCGCCCGGGTGCATTTTTCGTTGGGGGCGAACCGGTTTTGGCCCACACCGCCGGTAATACCGCGCTCCGCCGCCCAGATCACGGCGTCGTAATAATATTCGTTCTCGGAAATATCGGTAAAGCTCGCCTCGGCGTTCAAGGGCTTGGGGGAGCCTGCCGCCCGCCACAGGAAGGTGACGGCCTGGGCGCGGGTACAGACCCGGTTGGGACTGAAATGGCTCCGATCCGTTCCAGCGGTAATGCCCTTTTCCACAGCCCAATCCACGGCGGCGGAGAAGTAAGCGCCGTTGGGAACATCGATAAATTCATTTTCCTCCGTGGGGTCCAGAGGCCCGTCGTCCTCTCCCAGCACCCTGACATAGCAGGCCGTTTCCAGCCGCCCGCAGGCCGCGGTGATCTTGACAAACCCGGGGCTCACCCCTGTGATCTGCCCGTTTTCCACAACGGCGATCTCCCTGTCGCTGCTGCTCCAGGAAATGCTTCTGTTCGCGCTGCTCTCCGGAAGGATCTCCACGGAAAGGGATCTTGTCTCTCCCGGAGCGATTTCCAAAAAGCTTTCGGAGATCCGAAGGGACTCTGCCTCCGCTTCAGAAACCGTTACCGTACAGGTTTTGGAAAACGCCCCCGCCGCTGCGGTGATCACCGCCTTGCCGGGCTGCAAGGCCGTAATCCATCCGCCTACCACCCGTACGGTTTCCGGCGCGTTGGAGCTCCAGGTGACCGTGCTGTTCCCCGCGTCCTTCGGGTATACGGAGGCCTCCAGCATATGGGTTTCCCCGGGAGAAAGCTCCAGCTCGGAGGCGCTGAGCGTCAGCCCCTCTACCTCACGCGGAACCACCAGGATCGAGCAATACTCTTCTTTTCCTCCTGCTCTGGCCCAGATATGGACGAGTCCCTCGCTTTTCGCGGTAACAAGGCCGGTGGAGGAAACGGCAGCAATAGCAGAATTATTACTGCTCCAGGAAACGGAGCGATCCGCGGCGTTGGAGGGATAAACGGAAGCGTTCAGCTGAATGGTATCCCCGATCCGAAGCTCCGCGGAAGTCCGGTCTATTGTAACATGGCTTACTTCAATGCCCTTTACTACCACCTGGCAGGAAGCGCTTTTGCCGTCCGCCGTGGCGGTGATGATGGCGGTACCGGGATTTCTGGCGGTGACGGCCCCTCCGCTTACAGAAGCTACACTGGAATTACTGCTGGACCAGGTGACCGCCCGATTTGTGGCGTTGGAGGGTGACACGGAGGCGGTAAGCAGCTGACTTTGTCCCACTGTCAGGCTCAGGCTGCTTTTGTTCAGCGAAACGCTGGAAACCCGCAGAGGGTTCACGGTGACAGGAAGAACGGCGCGGCACAAAACATTTCCTCCCTTATCTGTCAAGGCAACCGTTACAGGAACATATCCCGCAGCCCGGCCCTTCAGAATGAGGCTTGCTTTTCCCGCTTGATAATTTGCCGACCCCCAGGAGGCGGAGACATAGTTGGTGTCTGCAAGATCAAACCACATGGAATGGACTCCGCTTCCTTTGAAATCAAAGGCAATGGTTTTACTCGCGCCGACGTCGAGGGTCAAAGAGCTGACCGGAAACGTAATGCTGCTTGGAATATAGGCTTCGCTTACCGTAAATGTTCTGTCAATGCTCGCTTTGCCTGCTGCGTTATGCGCATCCATGCGGATATTATAGGTTCCGGCCTTGGTGGGCTTATAGGATACAGAGCCGGTAAACTTCAGCTTTGAAAAAACGCTGTTTCCCACGCCGAACGCGCCGCCGTCCCAAATGCTTATACTGTACTGCTGCGCGCCTGTGGCGGAGGGGGTGATGGTTACGGTTTCGCCCAGGGTATAGCTGGCTTTGGTGTTTGTCTGCAGGTTTGTGGGCGTTGCGGCAGAACCGGTATTTTTCGTTGCAGTAAGTACATCGCTGGTCCAAATTTGATGCTTACTCCCGTTATAGGCCCTAACGCAGACATTGGAGCCGTTTGCATTGCCTGTGGCGGTCAGCACTAAGCTGGGGTCGTAAGCCGAATACAAAATAAACCCGCCCATGGATTCCACATATTCCGGGATCCAGGTCTGCGTGCCGTGCTTGGTGGTGGTCCAGGTGCACACGTTTGCGTTTGCCCCAGGCGCGTCGCCGTAAATATTGACCGCCCTGGAGGTGGCGCAGCGGGGAACCAGCAAATACCCCGCGCCGTTTTTCACAAACTTAAAATCCTCTCCGCTGCCGCCGGTCCAGGCATTGACGGTGATATTCGCGTTATTCGCACTGCTGTTTCCGCTGACATTCAGATAAGACTTTGAGCCCGAATTGCGAACGGTGACATACTGATCTGTTTTAACGGAGACGACGTAGTCGGGGGAGGAACCCTTATATTTCGGGCGTAGATATATTACCTTAATTTGGCCGTTTGCAACAGAATCAGCATAGAAGCTATAGTTTTTAGGGTTTATGCCTCTATAAACTCCATTGGCATAATTTCCTTCGATAGAAGTAGAACCATTCTCCATAATGCCAATATGTGCGTAATAATTGTCCCTAGGGCGATAATAAACAACAATATCTCCGGCCTGAGGGGTTGTTACTACTTTTCCCCCATGATTTAAAATGTGCTGATAAATGAAACGTACACCCGCGCTATTTCCAACAGCATCTCGTTCGCCTGCCTGGTCTGCCACCCAACTGACAAAAGTTGCACACCACGCGTAATTGTAAGAACCATCAACTGTACCGAGCCAATAGGTATACTTATTGGGACAGCCGCTTGTTCCAACTTCTCTTTTGGCAATACTCACCATATCGCTTGCGCTTGCCTCAGCTACAGAAACCGGCATTACGCCAATTACTAAAAGAACTGCGAGCAAAACTGACAAGATCTTCTTTTTCATACCCTCATTCACTCCTCTTTAATGGTACGCCCGATACAGGAAGGATACGATCTGAGCTCTGGTGCATCTGGCTTCGGGGCTGAATTTTCCGTTTCCTGTTCCGGCGGTGATCCCCTTCTCCACCGCCCATTTGACCGCTTTTTCATAGTAAGAGCCCTGTTTCACATCGGAAAAGCTTTTCGCCGTGCGGCTGGGCTCCGGCTCTCCGGCCGCTCTCCACAGGAAGGTGACGGCTTGGGCTCTGGTACAGCCCTCCTCAGGACTGAATTTCCCATTTCCCGTGCCGTTGGTAATACCCTCTTCTACCGCCCAGCGAACGGCTTTTTCATAATATTCGTTCGTCTTTACATCGGAAAAAAGCTGAAGACCGCTATTGGGCTCTGTTTTCCCCAAAGCCCTCCACAGGAAGGTGACAATCTGCCCGCGGGTACAGCGCTGCTCCGGGCTGAAATGAGTCTTATCCGTCCCAAGGGTGATCTCGTTTTCCGCCGCCCAGGCAACGGCGTCTGCATAGTAAGCGTTATCGGCAACATCAGAAAATGGTGTACGAGAAGATGGATTGGAAGCATAATCTTCCAAATTCAGCAAATATTCATATGCCTCTGCACCGGTTAAAGTATAGATCGTTCCTACAATACAAAGTTCATTATCTTCATTCAAATAGGGCTTTGCCGCTGTAATATTTTCCGTGGAAAGAGTCTTTTCCCGAATCTTTTCCAGCTCTTTTTGATTACCGGGAATTCCCGCCGCGCCATTGTTTTGTTCTTGAAAACAGTCCGCTAATGCTGCTTTTACAGCTTCTTTATATTGAAGCATTTCCCAACCATGTATTTTTACAAGCGCACCCGCAGTCAATTCTTCTCCTGTCAAAAGAGAAACATTATAGGTATTATAAAAACAAATTCCGCCCCATAGGAGCTCTTTTTTTGTTAAAAGGGATACCACATTATCTTTCTCAGCATAATCATAATCAACTTTACGCAAGGTAACAGAGTATCCGTTTTCCATACAATCGAGAGCGCCTTGAATTCCGGTTTCTCCATCATATAAATCGTGATAAATCTTTTGATTGACCTTACTTATATTTTCTTTTATGTTAGGAGAATTCTTATTGAAGCCGAGATATATAGGATTGAATTCAGGAACAGAATAGGAATACTCATATATATCATCCTGAAATGCTTTGTAATATTGGCAACCCACCGGCTCAGTATATAGCATATATGCGCCATCCGCGCTGGCTTTCAGCGGCGCGGCAAACGGAACGATGGACGCCAGCAAACAGACTGTAAGGAAAACCGACAAGATCCTTTTTTTCATGTTCCCGTTCACTCCCCTTTAATGGTACGCCCGATACAGGAAAGATACGATCTGAGCTCTGGTGCACCTGTCCTCCGGGCTGAATTTCCCGTTTCCGGTGCCCGCAGTGATCCCCTTCTCCACCGCCCATTTGACCGCTTTTTCATAGTAAGAGCCCTGTTTCACATCGGAGAAGCTTTTCGCCGTACGGCTGGGCTCCGGCTCTCCGGCCGCTCTCCACAGGAAGGTGACGGCTTGGGCTCTGGTACAGCCCTCCTCGGGACTGAATTTCCCCTTGCCTGTGCCATTGGTAATACCCTCTTCTACCGCCCAGCGAACGGCTTTTTCATAATAAGCATTCTTTTTCACATCGGAAAAATTGGAAAGTCCGCTATTGGGCTCTGTTTTCCCCAAAGCCCTCCACAGGAAGGTGACGATCTGCCCGCGGGTACAGCGCTGCTCCGGGCTGAAATGAGTCTTATCCGTCCCAAGGGTGATCTCGTTTTCCGCCGCCCAGGCAACGGCGTCATAGTAATAGGCGCTGGCGGGAACATCAGAGAAGCTTGGATTATCACTTGGTATATCTGAAGTTTTACACTGCGCAAGGAGTTCTTCAAAGGAATATCCTCGAGGTGTGGGATCAGTCATCCCCTCCGAAAAAGGAGTCGAAACATACTCTTTTTCTTCAAAGCTTTGCATATAAGACAGATACTCTTGATAGGTAACTTTTTTACCATCAATCGAGGCAGAGCTTTCTTGCATATCTACCTCTGTTTTACCGGATTTGTATTTTTCCACCATCTCGTATTTGACAACAGTTGGGTTATCGTATACAGATGTTACGGATTCAAAGCCTCCATAAACCTCATAGATTCTATGACTTCCATTTTCGTACCTGCTATCACCCTCTGTGGCAGAATTGCGTGAAAATACAGAAATATAATTTTTACCGCTCTTCTTTAATATACGAATAGCAGTTCTCGGCCCAGCAACATTATATTGAAGTATACTTTCCTCAATTAGCGGCACGACCTTCCCGCCTGAAGTAGTAAAAGCCATTCCTGTTAAACAGTCTATATTATTCTCTCCTGTCACTTTCCGCAGGATCAGTAATTCCTCTCTTGAGTCTCCGTCAATATCAAAAAAGAAGCCTCTGTTCCAAGTATTTTCCCAATCGGAGTAAAGCTCATGTTTCCGTTCTTTGATCAGTCTTTGCAATACTTCTTCATAGCCGGTAAAAACCTGGTATTCCGGCTTATCCAATCCAAAATAGCAATCGCCGGTTGCGGTTTCTACAAAGAGATAGTCGATAGCTGTTGCATGATCTTCTACATATGCCCTGAGAATATAGTTGTAATATTTCTTTCCCTGAAAAGTGATCAATTTGCCGCCAGTAATTCCTTCTCCGTTTGGCCTATCCCAATACGTTTTTGCGATCTCCATGCACTCTGCTTCCGTCAATTCCCGATCAGCAGAAAACTGCGGCTGCGCATTGCTTTGAACAGCCTCCGCACCGAAAGCTACCACGGGCAAACAACCCATGGTTAAGCAAAATACCAGCAGCAAAGAAAGAAGTCTTTTTCCATTTCGTACACTCATTTTGATTGCCCCTCCAAATTGTTTTTTTGCACCCGTTTTATGACAAAATGTCAAGTTAAGAACCATTATATAAACATTTTGTCATGTAGTCAAGGCATTTTCTTGAAATTTCCTGGATAATATCGACATTTTGTTTGATTACATGAATTTTTTTCGCCTGCACGGTATACTATTTTTCATCAAACTCTGGGAGTGAGAACATGCAGGAACGGCTCCGGGAATTGCGCCTTCAAATGGGAAAAACACAGCAGGAAATGGCCGACCTGCTGAATATCACCAGCTCGGCCTACAGCCTGTATGAAACAGGGAAAAGGCAGCTAAATTATGAAAGCCTTTTGATTTTGGCGGATTATTTCGATATCAGCCTGGATTATCTCTTCGGCCGCTCCGATCTGCGAAAGCTGCCCGCGGATTTTACCCTGACCGATCAGCGCCTTTTGAAGCAGTATCACCGCCTGGACGAGCGGGGGAAAAAGGCCCTGCAGGCGCTGCTGGATTTTGAGATAAAGCAGGAAAGCAATTTGCCGTAAATAATGGGGGCGCTGCCGCAGGCAGCGCAATGAAAGGAAGGGCATTTCAGGCACTATAACCTGGGGATTCCAATCCCTTCCTTTTTTGCCTTGCGCCAGCAAGGCCACCACAATTATTCATTATTCATAATGGCCAAAGGCCATTTTTTCATTATTCATTGCCCTTTCAGCTCTTTGCAAGGAGAAAGGGCGCAATGGATAATGAAAAATTGCGGATGATCGGATCGGAAAGCATAAAAAAGCAGGAAGCGTGGAAAGGGGGGGAATCCCTTTTGCCGCTTCCTGCTTTTCTTGTTTATTACAAGATCAGAGGTGGGTTTGTATTTTGCGTTCCGAAACCGGCAGTTCAGTAGGCTGCTTTGCAGACTACTCCTCCGGAATGGAGGCAAAGGATAGATAAATTATTGTTTAGCACACTAACGACCCCCACACACTGTCATCCTGAGGAAAAAAGGCGCTTCGCGCCTTCTTGACGAAGGATCTCGACCTTTCATCTTGAGCAAAAGGGCAAAGGGCGAGATCCTTCGGGCTCTGCCCTCAGGATGACAGATAAAGGCGGCTCAGAAAGTGGTGCGCGTGCCTCTTTTCTTTTACGCCCTTCTCTAACAACTAATTACTAACAGCTAACAACTAACGTGCCATTCTATCCCGTCCGGCGTATCCTTCAGCACCACGTGGCGGGCGGTGAGCTCATCGCGGATGGCGTCGGCTTCCGCCCAGTTTTTGTCCTTTCTGGCCTGGGTGCGGCGGGCGATCAATTCTTCGATCTCCGCCTGCTCCTGGGGGGAAAGCTCCTGTGCGGCGGGCTGCCCCGCTTTTTCCGCCGCTTCCAGCAGGCCCAGGGACAAAACGGTATCAAAATCCGCCGTGAGGTACCGCTTTGTGGCGTCGCTTAAATCGGATTTGAGCATATCGTACAGCACGGTAAGGCTCAGGGAGGTATTCAGATCGTTTCCCAGCGCCTGGGAGAACTGCTCCTGATAGGGCTTTGCGGCGGCCTTGTCCGGCTCTCCCTCTTTGGAGAGCCCGGCAATGCGGGACACCAGCTTTTGATAGGCCTGGGCGGCGTTATCCAAGCTTTCAAAGGAGAAGGCCAGCGGCTTGCGGTAATGGGACTGCAGACAGAACAGCCGGTAGCACAGGGGATCGTACCCCTTTTCCTCCAGCAGGGAGACCGTGAGGAACTCCCCCTTGGACTTGCTCATTTTTCCCCTGGAGTCATTCAGGTGCAGCACATGGAACCAGTATTTGCACCAGGGATGGCCCAGGTACGCTTCAGACTGGGCGATCTCGTTGGTGTGGTGGGGGAAGGCGTTATCGATGCCGCCGCAATGGATATCCAGATATTCTCCCAGCTCTTTGACGCTGATGGCGGAGCACTCGATATGCCAGCCGGGGTAGCCGTACCCCCAGGGGCTATCCCATTTCAGCTCCTGGTCCTCAAATTTCGATTTGGTGAACCACAGCACAAAGTCGGTTTTATTCCGCTTATTTTCATCGGCGTCCACGCTGTCCCGCACGCCCACCGCCAGGTCCTCTTCGTTCTGGTTGCCGAACACATAATATTTCGAAAGCTTTGAGGTATCGAAATACACGTTTCCCCCGGCCTGGTAGGCATAGCCCTTTTGCAGCAGAACGGAAATAAACTCGATAAAATCCCCGATCCGGCTGGTGGCGGGCACCACGGTATCCGGCCAGCGGATGTGGAGCTTTTCGCAGTCTGCCCGAAAGGCGGCTGTGTAAAACCCGGCGATCTCCATCACCGTTTTATGCTCCCGTTTCGCGCCCTTGAGCATTTTATCCTCTCCGGTATCCGCATCGGAGGAAAGATGCCCCACATCGGTGATATTCATCACCCTGTCCACCTGATACCCCTCGTACCGCAGGAATTTTTCCAGCACATCCTCCATGAGATAAGAGCGCAGGTTGCCGATATGGGCAAAATGGTACACCGTGGGGCCGCAGGTATACAGCCGCACCTTTCCCGGCTCATGGGGGACAAAGGGCTCCTTTTTCATGGTCAGCGTATTCACCAGTTCCATTTTTACTCTCCTTTTTCCGGCCGGTCTTTTTCACCGGTTTCTTTTTCTTCCAATAAGCTGTTCAGCTCGTTCTGCATGCGCTCCAGCTGGCCCCGCAGGTGACAGAGCTCCATGGAAACGGGATCCGCCACATGGATCTGATCCAGCTGGGTGCTGGCGCATTCCACCTTTTTATTGCCGATTTTCACCACGCGGGCAGGCACGCCCACCGCCGTGGCGTCCGGCGGCACGGCGTCCAGCACCACGGCGCCTGCCGCTACCCGGGCGTTATCCCCCACGGTAAAGGGGCCCAAAACCTTTGCCCCTGCGCCCACCAGCACATGGTTTCCCAAGGTGGGGTGGCGCTTTCCCTGATCCTTGCCGGTGCCGCCCAGGGTCACGTTCTGATACAGGGTGCAAAAATCCCCGATCTCGGCGGTCTCACCGATCACCACACCCATGCCGTGGTCGATGAACAGCCCCTTTCCGATTTTCGCCGCCGGGTGGATCTCGACGCCCGTTTTCCGCCGGGAACGCTGGGAAATAAACCGGGCCAGGAGCTTCATATTGTGCCGGTAAAACCAGTTGGCCCGGCGATGGGCCCGCACCGCCTTAAAGCCGGAATAGAGGAAAAACACCTCCAGCCGGGAACGGGCCGCGGGGTCCCGCTCCATGACGGCGTTTAAGTCTTCCCGTAATTTCCGAAACATAAAAATCACCTTCAGAATTTAGTGGTCAGTTCTTTAAGAGGAATGAGCAATTAGCAATTTAAGGGCATGAGCTTTTTGCTCAGGATAGCAGTGAACGGGGGTGGTTAGTGCGCTAAATTGGAATTTAGCAGTTACTCTCCTGCTCCCCTTCTGTGTCATCCTGAACGAAGTGAAGGATCTCGTCCTTTAGCCTTTTGCTCAGGAAGAAAGAGCGAGATCCTTCGTCGCTACGCTCCTCAGGATGACAGACAGGGGCCCTTGCTCTTTCTAACAACTAACTACTCATAGCTAACAACTAGAACGCTAAATAATAATTTAGTGAACCGCCTCTTGCCCTTCCTTCATTGCCTTGCGACAGCAAGGCTGCCTTTATTGCTCATTGCTCTTTTTCAGCCTCCCGGCGAAAAAACATCAGCGCCTTCGCAGACGGATCGTTCCATCTGCGAAGGCGCTGGTTTCGCGCGGTTCCACTTCGCTTTGTTCTCGTGGGGAGGATAACGGCTCCTGCCGGGCAGGGATTTCCCCCTGCCTGCTCCGGAATGCATTCTCCCCCGCCGCGGCAAAAAAGGGTTTCAGCCGACAAGGCTTTTCCTTGCTCGCCCTTTTCTCTCTGGTGCCCGGTGCACCGGGGATACTTCTTTCCTTCTTCACAGTACTGTCTTTATTCTATGCTTCATAGGCAGATCGTGTTCTTCTATTACTTCTCAAAGCTCAGCTGCTGCCCCTGATATTTGCTGCGCTCTGCCCGCCGTCTTTCCAGCAGGGCGTCGATCTTCTGGTGGGGATCGATCAGGGCGCTGACAGAAATATCATGGTTCAACGCGGAAATAAAATACGCGATATATTTTGATACGTCCACCTCATAGAACCAGGGGCGGTTCTTCAGCTCCTCAGTGCGGTAGGTCAGGTTGGAGCCGAACACGCCGTCGATCATACCCTCGCGGTAGGCCTTATCAAAGGTGGCAAGGCCGTTGGTGAAGATGGCATAGGTGGCGTAGGCAAAGATCCGTTTGGCCTTTCTTTCCTTCAGGTTATAGGCGATATCCAGCATGGATTCCCCGGAGGAAATGATATCATCGGCGATGAACACATCCTTGCCCTCCACATCGGAGCCCAGATACTCGTGGGCCACAATGGGGTTTCTGCCGTCCACCACCCGGGAGTAATCCCGGCGCTTATAGAACATGCCCATTTCCACCCCCAGCACGGAGGCATAGTACATGTTGCGGCTCAGTGCGCCCTCATCGGGGCTGACGATCATAAAATCGTTTCTGTCGGTGGAAAGATCGGGGAAATTGCGGAACATGGATTTGAGCACCTGGTAGCTTGGCATCAGGTTGTCAAAGCCCATCAGCGGCACAGCGTTCTGCACCCGGGGGTCATGGGCGTCAAAAGTGACTACGTTTTCCACGCCCATGGCCTGAAGCTCCTGCAGGGCCACGGCGCAGTCCAGAGATTCCCGGTAGCTTCTGCGGTGCTGCCTGCCGCCGTACAGGATGGGCATGATCACATTGATGCGGTGGGCCTTGCCGCTGGCGGCTTGGATCAGCCGCTTCAGATCCTGGAAATGGTCGTCGGGAGACATGTGGTTCTCCTTGCCGAAATAGTTATAGACACAGCTGTAATTTCCCACATCCACAATGAAAAACAGGTCGTAGCCCCGAACCGTATCGGTAATGATACCCTTTCCGTCTCCGGAGGAGAACCTGGGGCAGCTGGCCTTGATCTGGAAGGTATCCACCTCCATGCCCGCTTCCTTCGCCCATCTCAACAGGTGCGCCTCGATCTTGTTGGAAAGCTCTCCCGCACCCTCCAGGGAAACGATTCCCAAAGGTGCCACGCGATTTTGGGGGCTGAAAAAAAACTGCGCCGATTGTTCCATTCTGCTGGCCATCCTTTCTCTGTCCGCAAATATTTCCTTGTACCGAGCCCTTACCGAACTCTTTTATGAATAAAATCTTAACACAATCCTGTCTGTAATTCTACAAAAACCCGCGAAAATTTTACAGAATTTTGATTTTTCACAGCCCCTACAATTTTTTTGGTCAATCCACCCCTTATTTTGTGCTTCCCTGCAATACGGCGGAACCGTAAGGAGGCAATGTGATCTGCTTTTTTTCCTCTCCGCCGGGGAAAGTGTGATAACCCGCGGGCAGGGAAACGTTCTTTTCCTCCCCGGAAAAATTTTGCAGGAACAAATAACGGGTTTCCTCTGTTTCCCGCAGACAGGCCTCCACGCCCCGGGGCGGATCGCTGTTCAAGGCCTTTTTCAGCTCCAGCCTTTCCGCCAGCTCATGGTACAGGTCGTCACAGAAGCGGTCCTCCGTTCTGGCGGCGATGTAATACGCCTTTCCTTTCCCAAATTCATTGACGGTAAAGGCCGGCTCGTTTTGATAAAAATCTTCTCCATAGGTCCCCAGCACCTTGGCGCCTTCCCCGTGGATCAGGGCGCAGAGCTCTGAGACCTCATAGGTTTTTCCATCGGTGCAGAGGGTGTTTTTCTCTCCGTCCCACAGGCCGTCGGTGGATTCGTTCCAAACGCCGAACAATTCCCGAAGCCCCGCGCCGGGCCAGCCGCCCAGGTGGCACAGGTCGTTTTCATTCACAAGCCCGGTCAGATAAGTGCCCACCAGCGTGCCGCCGTTTTCCACAAAGCGCCGGAGCTTTTCCTCGATGCCGCCCCGCAGCAGGTAAAGCATGGGGGCGATCACCAGCTTGTAGCCGGAAAGGTCCCCTTCCTCGTCGATCACGTCCATCCCGATGCCCTGCTTCCACAATGCCTTGTAGTGCTGCTGCACCGTTTCCACATAGTGGATGCCGCAGTTTCTGGGCCCCGCCGCGTCCTTCAGGGCCCAGCCGTTTTCCGTGTCAAACAATATCGCAGCCTGGGGCTTTATCTCGCTGTGAGAAAGGCTGTCCAGCGCCTCCAGGCGCTCCCCCACCTCTGTTACATCCCGGAACACCCGGGTATCGGAACCGCCGTAATGGTCCACCACCGCCCCGTGGAATTTTTCGGTGGAGCCCCTGCTTTTGCGGAACTGAAAATACTGAATGGAATTGGAGCCGTGGGCGATGGCCTGCATACACTGGGCCATGTGCATGCCCGGACGCTTCAAGCGGGAAACAGGCGTCCAGTTTGTCATGCTGGGGGTGGATTCCATCAGCAGGAAGGGTTGCTTTTTGAGAGAGCGCATCACATCGTGCCACAGCGCCACCTGGGCGGCGGTATCGCTGTTGTCTCCCGCCTTCCACCAGGGGTAGCTGTCCCAGGAGATCACATCCAGCTCGTCCCGGAACTTGCCGTAATTATAGTCGTCAAAATAATACATGAAATTGGTGGTGACGGGAAGCTCCGGGTTTACGGCCTTTACCGTGTCCCGCTCCAGCTTCATGAAATCGATGACCTGGTCGGTACAAAACCGCTTCCAATCCAGATTCAGGCCGTGGGTGCCGGTTTCACCGTTCGGCATAGGAGCGTGGATCTGCTCCCAATCGGTATAGGTGTGGCTCCAAAAATCCGTCCACCACTGATGGTTCAGCTCCTCCAGGGTCCCGTATTTTTTCTTCAGCCACTCCCGAAACGCCGCCTGGCACAAAGGGCAGTAGCAGACGCCGCCGTATTCGTTGGAAAGGTGCCACAGGATCACGCCGGGGTGAGAGGCAAAGCGCTCCGCCAGCTTCCGATCGATGGCCTTTACCTTTTCCCGGTACAGGGGAGAGGTATAGCAGTGGTTGTGCCGCCCGCCAGTCTCATCCCGCCTGAGCTCCCGGGAGACCCGGCGGATCTCCGGGTATTTCTCGCTCATCCACACGGGCTTGGCCCCGGAGGGGGTGGCAAGCACGGTGTAAATGCCGTTTCGGTACAGGCGGTCTATGATCTCCTGAAGCCAGTCGAGGTGATACTCTCCCTCTTTGGGCTCCAGCTTGGCCCAGGAAAAAATACCCACGGAAACGCAGTTGATATGCGCTTCCTTCATCAGCTCGATGTCCTTTTCCAAAATGTCGGGACGATCCAGCCACTGGTCGGGGTTGTAATCTCCGCCGTGAAGAAGATGGGGAAATCTGGGGGTCAAAGCCTTCATAAAAGCGGGCTCCTTTCGGAAAATAAATTCTGCTTTGCCCTCATTGTAATACGAAGAAGGGAAACCCGCAAGGGGAATTTAGTTGTTAGTGGTTAGTAGTTAGTTGTTAGAAAGGGCAAGATCCCCCTGTCTGTCATTCTGAGCCGAAGGCGAAGAATCTCGTCCTTTGTCCTTTTACCCAGGCATTAAGAGCGAGATCCTTCACTTCGTTCAGGATGACAGGTAGGTAGCCGCAGGATGACAGACAGGAGTCCTTGCCCTTCCTTCATTGCGCTGCTATGCAGCGCCACCGCCGTCCAGCATCTAGAATCCAGCATCCAGAATCCAGGTGGACAAAACCGGGTGGAATTTGACAGGACGGGGGGAAACACGGTACTGTATCATACAGACAGGAAGCAAAAAGGAGGAAACTCAAAATGAAATATGAAATTCGGAAAAAGGAAAGCTTTGCCGTTATCGGGAAGCTGGGCTCTACCGAGGACGGGGAAGGATTTATCGGGCGGCTGTGGCAGGAGGCAAACTCTCATTTTGAAGAGGTTGCCCCCTTGGCAAAGAAAACGGAAGACGGCGGGTTTGCCGGGTTTTGGGGGCTGATGTCTGACTGCGGCATGCAGTTTCTTCCCTGGGAGGAGAACTTTACGAAAGGCCTCTACCTGGCGGGCGTGGAGGTGGAGGACACCGCCGAAGCGCCGGCGGGCTGGGTCAAATGGGTTTCCCCGGGCTATGAATACCTGGTAACAGAGGCGGGCCCTGACGCTTTCGCCCAGGCCCTGGAGCACCTGCGGCAGGAGGGCCTAAAGCTCGTCGGGGCCGTCTATGACTACACCGATCCCAAAACCGGAGAAAACTATCAGTTTTTCCCCACTAAAAGGCTGGCAGAATAGTGTGAAACAGAAAGCTGTTTGATAAATTTAGAAGCGGCGAGGCTGCAAGCTATCTTCGCCCTTTTCTAACTACTAATTACTCACAACTAACAACTAAGAAGGGGAGCGCTCTCATGCTGACAAAAAATTTGCGGGAACATTTCCTGAAAACCGGGCCTTACACCTACGCGGGGCTTTACAAGGAGTATTTCCAAAGCCTGCCGGAGGATCCCAGGGAATTGGGGGAGCTTATTTCCCACCAGATCGTGCACCGGGTCACCCTGCGGGAGGGGAATACAAACGCCAACGCGGATCTGCGCTACGGCGATATGAACGATTACCCCCCATTCCGCCATCGCTGTGAGGACGATCTGTTCCTCACCGCCCCCGCCATGGCCGCCGAGCTGTTTCGGCTGGACGAGCGGGGCTTTGTGCCGGATCGGGCGGTAAAAAATAAGCTTATCCTAACCTGCCGGTATGTTTCCGTGCTGGTTTCCGCCATTTACAAGGCCAAGGGGATCCCCTGCCGGAGCCGGGCGGGCTTCGCCCCCTATTTTCAGCCGGGAGTTTCCATGGATCACTGGATCAATCAGGTGTGGAGTGACCAGGAAAACCGCTGGATCACCTTTGACGCCGATGGCTTTTACGACGAAAAGGCCATGGGGCTGAACCAATATGACATGGAGGATTCCCGCTTCGACTGGGCGGCAAAGGCCTGGCTTTCCATTCGCCGGGGCGAAACGAACGGAACCGAGTTCCTCTATGCGGACGGCCTTGGCACCTGTTCCCTGAAGGCCGTGATCCGGTATTTGTTCTACGATTTTCACGCGCTGATGAACAACGAGATCTCCTATCTGTTCCAGCCCTGCTATATCGACGAAAAATTTGACGACCTTTCCGAAGCGGAGTTTATGGAGCTGGATGAGCTGGCAAGGCTGCTCCTTTCCCCGGATGAAAATTTCCCCGCCCTGCAGAAGCTGTGGGAGGAAACCCCAAAATTCCGCATTTTGAACAGCCCCTTGGTGGGAGACTGGGATACCCTGCCTCTCTTAGAAAAATGAAATTCTTCCACAGAAGCCGCCTGAAAAAAGCGGCTTCTTCTTTTTTCGCCACATTTTAGAGGGAGAAAGGAGGATAATAGAGGGAAGCGAAAGGAAGGCTTGAGAAGGGCGATTTTCGTTTGCCGCCGTTCAGTGATAACAGTGGGAACAGTGCAATAGATTGGGATTTAGCGGCGAGGCGCTGCAGCCACTCGTGAAGATAGCAGGCGGTATTTGTAAGCGCGCGGCCCAACCAGAAGTAATACTGACCTCTTTTTCCCAATGTCATCCTGAGGCGTGTAACGCCGAAGGATCTCGGTTTTATGCTGTCAGCGATTAAAAAAACCTTTATGCACCGGTTGCTGCTGGCCG
>JAETPP010000225.1 GCA_021771115.1 Bacillota bacterium
TGAGGGGTTCCACGTGCCAAGCTGTAACCCCTTCGTCACGGCTCCGCCGTGCCACCTCCCCTTTCAGGGGAGGCAAGGGTAGTTGCCCTTTAAGATAGTAAGCGAAATAATACAGCGGCCCTTTGGCTCCCCTTATTCCATAAGGGGAGCTGTCACGGCAAAGCCGTGACTGAGGGGATCGGAGGCTATCGGTTCTATGCTGCTTCCTGCGTGTGACTATCCCTTCCGTCATGCTAACGCATGCCACGCAGGCTGCGTAGCAGACTGTTTCCCCTCTGTAAACAAGGGGCGGTGGCATGAAGATCCTTCCTTTAGCCAACAATCTCAATTCATTATAAAAATCCCAAAACGCAAAGGGGGAACCGGCATGCGGAAAATTGCCATTTGCGATGATGAGGCCGCTCAGGCGGCGCTTTTGGAGGGCTATGTCAGGCAGTGGGCGGCAGAGCGCCGGGAGGCCGCAGAAATTGAGGTTTTCCCCAGCGGGGAAGCCTTTCTCTTTGCCTGGGAGGAGGAAAAGGGCTGGGATGCTTTGCTTTTGGATATCCAAATGGGGGGCATCAGCGGCATAGAGCTGGCGAAAAAGCTGCGGGCGGCCGATTCCTCTCTGCCCATCATTTTCATCACCGGGGTGCCGGACTATGTGGAGGAGGGCTATGAGGTAGAGGCCCTGCACTATCTATTGAAGCCTGTCAGCCCGGAAAAGCTTTTTTCCTGTTTAGACCGGGCCGTGAAGCGGTCCGCCCGGGAACCGGTGCTTTTGGCGGAAACGGCGGACGGGGAAGAGCTGCGGCTGCTGCAAAGGGAGATCGCGGTGGTGGAGGCCGCCGGAAGGAGGGTCCTCATTACCCTGGAAAACGGGCAAACGCTGGAGATAAAGGCAGGCTTTCAGGAGATCCTGTCAGCGCTTTCTTCGGAAGATTTTGTGCAGTGCCACCGCTCTTACCTGGTGGGCCTGCGGCAGATCAGCCGCCTGCAAAGGGATCAGCTGGTGTTGGACGGCGGCGCTGTGGTGCCAATCAGCAGACGGCTGTTTTCCCAGGTCAACGAGGCCTTTGTGCGCTTTTATAAAAAAGAGGGCTAACTTCGCTTATCAAGCGGGGCTGACCGATCAGAAAGGGGAGAAAAGCTATGACGGCCTGGCAGCTTCTTACAGCGGCGGGGCTTTTGGTGCTTGCGGCCGCGGGGGCGGCTCTTTTGGCCCGCTTTCTCACCCTGCGTGCCACGGAAAAACGGCTGGAGGCCTTTCAAAACGACCTGCTTTCCCGGCAGATCACAGAAGTGGAAAACCTGTACCAGCAGATCCGCGGCATGCGTCATGACCTGCGAAATCACGCCCAAACCATGCGGGCTTTTCTGGAGCTGGGAGAAACGGAGCGGCTGCGGGACTACCTGGGAGAGCTGGGCGCTTCCTTTGAACAGGTGGACAATGTCTTTCGCACCGGCAACGTGATGGCGGACGCGATCCTGAACAGCAAGCTTTCCCTGGCGGAGGCAAAGGGGATCGAGATCAGCGCCAAGGCCAGCGTACCCAAGGAATCGGCTGTTCCGGATCTGAGCCTCTGCACCATTTTGGGGAACCTGCTGGATAACGCCATGGAGGCCTGCCTGCGCCTTGCCCCCTGTGACGCGCGCTTTCTTCGGGTCTATATCGCCCCGATGAAAAACCAGCTCTACATTTCGGTCACAAATTCCTCTCCCGGCAAGGCAAAAAAGGAAAACGGGAAATTTCTGTCCGCAAAGCCGGGTCGGGACAGCCGGGCCCGCCACGGCTTCGGCCTTTCCCAGATCGACCGGATGGTAAAACAGCTGGGCGGCTATGTAAACCGCCAGCAGGAAGAGGGCGTATTCGCCACGGAAGTGATGCTGCCGCTCTAGATGCTGGATGTTAGATGCTGGATGCTGGATATTTATTATAGAAACGAGAGAGATTCTCTCAGCTATTCTTGACAAAATGCAAGCGTATGCTATAATAAAAACAGAAAGGGCGCTGCCACACGGCGGTCAGCCCAAAACCAAAATCAACAGCTTATGTTGACCGTTCGGGTGTGAGCCGGGCGGTCAACACGCTTTTGGGGATAAAAATATCACCATGATAAGTATCATGATACCAAAGCATACTGCAAAACGCAGCAGCTTTTTTCCCATAAAGCCTCACCTCCCTACTTGTTAAAAGTTGGGAAATGAATCACCTCCCTTCTATAGGGAAGTGGCCGACCGCCTTTCTGTGCAGCAGCGCCGCCCCCGCTATGGGGGCAATTTTTATTATAGATAGTTTTTCCATATTTTGTCAAGATCATACCGGCTTCTACAGATTCTCCGCAAACTGCCACTCATGCTTCCTACGCTGCCATTCGTGCGGAAATTTTCATTTTTGGGAAAAAGTATGATAAGATCAGAGAAGCTGATGAAGGGAGTGGATCTCATGAAGGAACCCAAAAAGAA
>JAETPP010000226.1 GCA_021771115.1 Bacillota bacterium
GGCTCAGAATGACAGGAGGAAGGCTCAGAATGACAGGAGGAAGGCCCAGGATGACAGGAAGAAGGCAGGATGACAGTTGGGGAGCCGGGATGCCCCCTTTTTTGTCATCCTGAGGGCAACGCCCGAAGGATCTCGTCCTTGAATTCCATCAAAGAGAAACCAAAGGACGAGATTCTTCGCCTTCGGCTCAGAATGACAGTGGGGAAGGCTCAGAATAACAAAAGGAAGGCTAAGTACGGCAGAATGAGAGATTCAGTAGGACAAGAGACACGCAAAAATATACCGCAGGAAGAAAATAAATTGCCATTCCCTTTTTGATAAAAATCATGTATACTGAAAGAAACCTCTAAAATTTCTTTTGCACAGCCGGGTGGGAAGCTTATCCCGGCCATGCGGGAGGGAGTTTAGAGATTTCCTGAATTTTGATCGATCTTTTCCGGGAGGAAACGAAATAGTATGGATAAAAGCAAAATCAGAAATTTCAGCATCGTGGCGCACATCGACCACGGGAAAAGCACGCTGGCGGACCGTATTTTGGAGTTGACCAAGGCCGTTCCCCTGCGGGAAATGGAGAATCAGCTTCTCGACAATATGGACCTGGAGCGGGAACGGGGCATCACCATCAAGGCTCACGCCGTCACCCTGGTGTATACCGCGAAGAATGGGGAGGACTACATCTTCAACCTCATCGACACTCCCGGCCATGTGGACTTCAATTATGAAGTTTCCCGTTCTCTTGCCGCCTGTGAGGGAGCTATCCTGGTGGTGGACGCCTCCCAGGGCATCGAGGCGCAGACATTGGCAAATACCTACCTTGCGGTGGACGCGGGGCTGGAGCTGCTGCCTGTGGTCAATAAAATAGACCTTGTCAGCGCGGACCCGGACCGGGTCTGCCAGGAGATTGAGAATGTGATCGGCATCCCCGCCATGGACGCGCCCCGCATTTCCGCCAAAACCGGGCAGAACGTGGAAGAGGTATTGGAGCGCATCGTCACCGATATCCCCGCGCCCCAGGGGGACGAAACCGCGCCTCTGCAGGCTTTAATTTTCGACTCCTATTACGATTCCTATCGGGGAGTCATCGTCTATGTGCGGGTGAAGGAGGGCACGCTCCACCCGGGAGACACCATTCGCATGATGGCCACCGGCGGGGAATTCACCGTGGTGGAGTGCGGCTTTATGCGGGCCACTTCCCTGGAGCCCGCCGATGCTCTGTGCGCCGGGGAGGTGGGGTATATCGCCGCCTCCATCAAAGAGGTGCGCCAGGCCCAGGTGGGCGATACCGTTACTCTGGCTGACCGCCCGGCGGCGGAGCCCCTGGAGGGCTACCGCTCGGTGCAGCCCATGGTGTTCTGCGGCATTTACCCGGCGGACGGCGCCCATTATACCGACCTGCGGGACGCCCTGGAAAAGCTGCGCTTAAACGACGCTTCCCTATCCTTTGAGCCGGAAACCTCTGCCGCCCTGGGCTTTGGCTTCCGCTGCGGCTTTTTGGGGCTTCTGCATATGGAGATCATCCAGGAGCGCCTGGAGCGGGAATACAACCTGGATCTCATCACCACCGCCCCCAGCGTGGTCTATAAAATCAGGAAAACCGACGGCGAGGAGCTTTCCATCGACAACCCCACCAATTATCCGGACCCCTCCACCATCCAGAGCGCCGAAGAGCCCATTGCCAACGCCCACATTTATTCCCCCGCCGAGTACGTGGGAAATATTATGGAGCTTTGCCAGGAGCGCCGGGGCGTGTTCAAGGACATGAAATACATCGACACCGACCGGGTGGATATCCACTATGAGCTGCCCTTAAATGAGATCATTTACGACTTTTTCGATGCTCTGAAATCCCGCACCAGAGGATATGCCTCCTTTGACTACGAGCTGATGGGCTACCAGAAGAGCGAGCTGGTAAAGCTGGATATCATGCTGAACGGCGAGGTGGTGGACGCCCTTTCCTTTATCCTCCACGCGGAAAAGGCATATCCCAGAGCCCGGAAAATGACGGAAAAGCTGAAGGAGAAGATCCCCCGGCAGCTGTTTGAGGTGCCGATCCAGGCCTGCGTGGGCGGAAAGATCATTGCCCGGGAAACGGTAAAAGCCATGCGCAAGGATGTGCTTGCCAAGTGCTACGGCGGCGATATCACCCGGAAAAAGAAGCTGCTGGAAAAGCAGAAGGAGGGCAAAAAGCGCATGCGCCAGCTGGGAACGGTAGAGGTGCCCCAGGAGGCGTTTATGGCCGTTCTGAAGCTGGACGAGTGAAGTTAGTCGTTAGTCTTTAGTTGTTAGTTGTTAGAAAGGGTGAGCACGCTCCAGTGGAGCGTTGACGCGAACCGACCGAGCCGACAGGCGAGAAGAGCACGCTCCAGTGGAGCGTTGACGCGAACCGGTCTACGCTTTCGCTTCGGTCGGTGCT
>JAETPP010000227.1 GCA_021771115.1 Bacillota bacterium
TCACTGGCATTTAACATCACCAAAAGCGTTGTGAAGTTCATTTCCTCCGCTGGGGCCTCGTACCAGATATAGCCGATCAGAGCCGTAAAAAACAGCCGTTCCGATTTCACCCAAAAATCCTCCGCCGATTTTTCCCCCTCGCCCTTGGTGTTGGAAATAAGGGTATTTACCAGCTTTAGCACATCCTTTTCCGAATGGATATACACAAAGGGGTTATATCTCATGGACTTGGAAAAGTTGATGGTGTTCAGGATTTTAATGCGGTAGCCCGCCTGCTGGAACATCTTTCCCGTTTCCAGAACCAAAGTCCCTTTCGGGTCGGTGACGACGAATGAGGTCGGATAGTCCGTGGTCGGAAAGCATTGCATAAGGTTTGGCTTCACGAAAAACCTTGTTTTCCCCGAACCGCTGCCGCCGATCACCAGCACGTTTTTATTCCGGGCCGTCTTGGGGTCTTTGGGCCTGCCGGTCATGGTGATCCGTTCCGTTTGGGTGAGCAGGATGTTATTTTCAAACTTGGGGTCGATATAAGGCGCTATGTCCTTGGCCGTCCCCCAGCGGGCGCTGCCGTACTCCATGCCCTTGCGGTACTTCTTCACGTTTTTGCTCTTGCCGTACACCACCAGCCGCACGATCACCGCACCGGCGATACCAACACACAGGTCAAACAGATGCAGGCTGGGGAGAGGATTTGCAAAGGCCCCTGAAAAGCCGTCTGCCAGATGTAAGAGCTTCCCCGACAGGTCAGCGCCAGCGGCCAGCCGGTACGCCTGCCCAACTTTCCCAAACAGATACACAAAGATCAGATACGGGAGATTCAAGATCAACAGCTTTTTAACGTCAGGCTTCACAGTTCCAGCCCCCTTTCCTTGATTTTCTCCTTGGCCCGCTGCTTGGTCTGGACCGCTGCCTTTTGCTTCACAGCGGACAAAACCTTGCGGATAGAGGGCCGCTGCTCCTTGGAAAGCGTCTTGGCGGTAAACTCCTTAAACGCCTGTTCCAAATTGTCCGCATCCTTGGCCTTGAAGATCACAACATAGTGGGGCGGCTGGGTGGTCTTATCCTTTCGCAAGGTAAAATCCACGCCGTATTTCTTGGCACAGGGCTTGAACGCTCCAATGTTGGCCTCGGTAATCTCGATGTTGGAGAGGGCGGCCCCGTGTTTTTTGAGCTGCTTTAGGCTCTGCTGGCCGTGGTGCAGCGTGTTCTTGCTTTTGGCCCGGTGTTGCAGGTACTTTTTCAGCGCCGCTTGCAGCACTTGGGCCGTGAGCTTGCCCGTTTTCATAGACAGGGCAATGGTCTTTTGGGTGACTTCTTCCTGCAATCGCATCCCTCCTTGTCAGAAAGTCAAAAGCGGCGTCTAAGGCGGAACCACCAGACGCCGCAGGTAGATATGGGTCAAATCCGTACCCGCAGGCCGGAAAGGTCGTCGGCCCGGATGCCGACAAGATACCAGCGGTCAGCCATTTCAATGCGGGTGGGCCGCCACTTGCCGCCGATCATCACGTCGAAGCACTCCCCACAGTGGAGGCCGCCGTAGTAGTCGGCCAGATCAAAACGGATGTCATAGCGGTCTGTCTGTTCGTCAAAAATCAATGCGCCCTGTTTCATAGGGTCGTCCTCCTTTTCTCGTTACAGGCTTTCGTCCGGCTGGCCGGATTTGGGCTTTCCCCAATCAGGCTGTGCCATATCGTGAGCCACAAGCGCGGTGTAGTAGTTGGAAATGGTGCTGGGGGCGTTGAACAGCATAGCCCGTAGGTACTGTTTGATGTTGCGGACGCGGGTTGTGTTCTCCCGCAGACAGTCCAGCACAAAGCGGATATGCTCACCGTTTAACTTCATGTACTTGGATTTCACCAGCTCGGCGGGGTAGTCGTCCCCGGCAACACGGATTGTCTTTCGGGAAGTACAGACGGTTTCCAGCATCAGGTCTACGATCTCGTCAAGCTGCTCCCGGTCAATGCTCCTGTCCCGAATGAGATAGTCATATTCGATATTTTCCAAAATGATTTCCCGATAAATCCGTACAGCTTCATCCTTTCCCGTTCCTTTCCGTTCCGGCGGCGTAGCCGCTGCCTCGTCCCCCAAAGGGGCAGGGGTCAGGGATGGGATAGGAATGGAATCGGTACTTTGTCCATCTGTATTTATTTTTTCTTTTCTTGGTAAGTTAGTTCTTTGTACTTCTTTATTTAATTGCATTGGATTTTCCGACGCCGGATTATCCGATGTCGGATTTTCCAACACCGGGTCAGCCGATGTTGGATTTTCCAATACCGGGTTTTCCAACACCGGCTGTTCGTAGATGGTATAGACCATATCGGCCATTTTGCCTTTCGGGTCGCGTCCCTGCTCCCGCCTGATATATCCAGCCTTTTCAAGCTCCCATACCGCCGTCCTGAT
>JAETPP010000228.1 GCA_021771115.1 Bacillota bacterium
CGGCTGCGGGAACTTTACAGGGAAAAGAACGAGCATTTAGAGAAGTTTTTGGAGCCGGTGGAGCCGTATGAGTTTTATCGTGAGATCTTCCCGGAAGGATCTTTCGAGAGGAAGGGCCATTTTGAGGACAGGAAGGGAAACGGGATCGCGGTGACGGTGCCGAAAGGTGAGGTTGACAAGGCAACAGGGATTGCCCTGCAAATCGAGGGGGACGGTAAGGCGAAACGGTGTACCATCACTGACGAGCTGGACGAGCTGCGGGAGCTGCAAGACACTGATTTTACGATTATGTCCCCGATCTCCTATTTTGGGCGGCGGCGGTGCGGCAAAAATGCCAGGTATCTTTATGCCCTGGTGTTTGACCTGGACGGGGTAGGTATGCCCCAGCTCCGGGACACGCTGCACCAGATGAACAAGGATATTCTGCCCCAGGCGACTTTTGTGGTGAACAGCGGGACAGGGCTTCACCTGTATTATGTGCTGAAAGAGCCGGTGCCTATGTACCCGCACAACCAGAAATGCTTGAAGGAGCTGAAATATTCTCTCACCCGGCAGATTTGGAATAAGTTTACCTCTACCATCAAGGAGCCGCAAATGCAGGGCATTTTGCAGGGCTTCCGGGTGGTCGGCTCCGGCTCGAAGCTGGGGCGGGAGTACCCGGTGAAAGCGTTCCGGCTTGGCGGGCCGGTGGAGCTGGCGCGGCTACTTGATTATATCCCGGACAGCAACGGGGAGCAGCAGCGGCTTGAGGGGCTTATGAGAAAGAGCCGCCTGTCGCTGGACGAAGCGAAGGAGAAGTACCCGGATTGGTATGAGCGGCGGATCGTCAAGAAGGAGCGGCGGGGCCGCTGGACGGTCAAGCGTGACCTTTATGATTGGTGGCTGCACCGGATCGCCGATGAAATCCGGGTGGGCCATCGTTTCTATGGAATTATGACGCTGGCGATTTATGCGAAAAAATGCGGGATAGACGAGGACGAGCTGCGCCGGGACGCTTTTGCGTTACTACGGCCCTATGATGATATGAGCGTGGAGGATATAAACCGCTTCACAAAAGATGATGTGGTGTGCGCTCTGGAAATGTTCAACGAGGACTATGTGACATTTCCCAGGGACGATATAGCGAAGCTCTCCGGCCTGACTATGCCGGTCAATAAGAGAAATTGGCGCAAACAGGCAGAACACATCAAAATGATGAACTTGATTAGGGACGAGATTAACGGCAATAAGAATTGGCGCAATAAGGACGGGAGGCCCAAAGGCAGCGGGACGGCCCAGGCGCGGGTTTATGAGTGGAGGCAGCAGCACCCGGAGGGCCGCAAGGCCGACTGTCATCGGGAAACGGGCCTTGATCCGAAAACTGTCCGTAAGTGGTGGGATTGTCCGCCGCCGGCGGTGCGCTTTGAAAATGGACATATAACGGTGCGGGTGTCCCCTTCCCAGGAGTTGAGCGATTGGCTCCTGGACGCGCTGCACGATGGGGGCCAGGAATAAGGCCCCAAAAGGCCCCTGTCACGCTTTAGAAGCCGTTTTCGGCCCTCCGAGGGTAAATATACCGGCCCCCTCTCTACCGCGCCCAGAAAGCCGCATAAATCAAGGCTTTTTTGCCCTCTAAATGCGTACATACCAGGGTGGAAGTTTAAGGGCCGGGGCTGGGAAAAACGGGCGGGAATGTGTGTTGACATTGTAAATAAAAAGTTATACAATGAATATAATAAGAGCGAAAGGAGTTGCTACCTATGGCAAATACAAATATTAACATTCGTATGGACGCAGATTTGAAGCGGCAGTTTGAGGCGTTCTGTGCTGATATGGGAATGACAATGACAACGGCGTTTAATGTTTTTGCGCGTAAGGCGGTGCGGGAGTATAGAATACCCTTTGAAATCAGCGGCGATGTGCCGAACGCTGAAACCGTTGAAGCAATCAAGGAAGTAAAGAGAATGAAGGCCGATCCGAGCCTCGGCAAGACCTATTCCAATGTCGATCAGATGATGGAGGAGCTGCTTGCCGATGTATAATATAAGACCAACCACAAAATTTCAGAAGGATTTGAAGCGCGTGAAAAAGCGCGGCTTTGATATTTCTTTGCTGACGGATATTATTAAAAAGCTGGCGGCGGGGGAGCCGTTGCCGGAGAAGAACAGCGATCACCAACTTTCCGGGGATTATGCGGGGTGTCGTGAGTGCCATATTACGCCGGATTGGTTGCTGATTTACGAAGTGGACGGGGACGAGCTGATTTTGTATCTTACCAGAACGGGATCGCATAGCGACTTATTTTAGGGGAAGGAGGAAAGGTCTATGAGCTGGGATAAAGAGAGGATCGCGCAGATACAGCTTCCCGATCCGGCAGACGATGATCCGCACCCTCG
>JAETPP010000229.1 GCA_021771115.1 Bacillota bacterium
TTCTACCGGTTTTTTCGACTATCTGGATACCGACTGCCTTCGGATGATCGAGTGGAGCGAAAATATTGAGGCGGCGCTGCCGGACAACACCCTGTGGATCCACATTCGTCCCGGCGCCGAAGAAACAACGCGTGTGATCACCCTGGAGGGATGGAAGGAGGCGCTGTGATATGCTGCTTTTGGCAATAGATTCTTCAGCCGGGCCGGCTTCCGCCGCCGTGCTGGAGGAGGAAAAGCTGCTGGGTGAATATTTCATCAATACAAAGCAAACTCACAGCCAAACGCTTCTTCCCATGGTGGAGAGCCTGCTGAGTTCCTTGGGAAAGAGCTGCGCCGAGCTGGACGCTTTAGCGGTTTCCTGCGGCCCCGGTTCTTTTACAGGGGTACGCATCGGCATTTCCTGCGTCAAGGGGCTTTCCATGCCGAACAACACGCCCTGCTGCGGAGTTTCCACCCTGGAAGCCATTGCCATGCCGGGACGATATGAGAACGGCGCTCTGATCTGCGCGGTCATGGACGCCCGGTGCGGGCAGGTATATCAGGCGCTGTTCCGGGCGGAAGAGGGAAAGCTTCACCGCCTTACACCGGACAGAGCATTGTCTGTTGCAGAGCTTTCCGAGGAATGTAAAGAGTACGGAAGCGATTTGATCCTGTTTGGAGACGGCGCTTCCTTATGCTATGAAGCTTTTCGGGAATGGGGGGCGCGCATCGCGCCGCCGGAGCTTCGGTTCCAACGCGCTTCTTCTGTGGCCCTTGCCGCCATGGCGCAGCTTGCAGAGGGAAAGGCCCTTACGGCACAGGAGCTGATGCCTGCCTATTTACGGCTGCCCCAAGCAGAACGAGAGCTGAAAAGGAAACAGGAAAAGAGGGAAAATGCCTTATGAAGGTTGCTATTGGATGTGACCACGGCGGCTTTGCGCTAAAGGAGGCCGTTCGCGGGTATTTGGAAGAACACCACATCGACTATGAGGATTTCGGCGCGTTCAGCACCGAATCGGTAGATTATGCGCCGATCGCCGCAAAGGCCGCGAAGGCTGTGGCGGCAGGAAAGGCCGATTACGGTGTTTTGATCTGTTCTACCGGAATCGGAATTTCCATTGCTGCCAACAAGGTGAAGGGAATCCGGGCGGCACTGTGCACAGATCTCTTTTGCGCGGAAATGACACGCCGCCATAATAACGCCAATATTCTTTGTATGGGCGGCAAAGTGGTATCTCCGGAAACCGCTCTTCAGATACTGGATGTTTTTCTTCACACAGAGTTTGACGGCGGCCGCCATCAAAGGCGCATCGACCAGATCGCGCAAATTGAAGAGGGAACGCTGTAAAAGGCAAAAACCGTGCGGAAAGCTTTTGCGCGGAGATAATAGGAGGAATCAGACGATGCAGGAAAACAAAAACATTTTCGTAATGGACCACCCGCTGATCCAGCACAAGCTGACCTTTTTGCGAAACAGCTCTACCGGAACCAAGCATTTCCGGGAGTTGGTCAACGAGATCGCAACGCTTATGTGCTACGAGGCCACACGGGATCTGCCGCTGATGGATGTGGAAATTGAAACGCCCATGCAGAAAACCACCACAAAGGTGATCGCAGGGCGCAAGCTGGCCTTTGTTCCCATTTTGCGGGCAGGGCTTGGCATGGTGGACGGCATGCTGAACCTGGTTCCTTCCGCCAAGGTGGGGCATATCGGTCTTTACCGGGATCACGATACCTTGAAGCCTGTGGAATATTATAATAAGCTGCCTCAGGATATTGAAGAGCGGGATGTGATCGTGCTGGATCCCATGCTGGCCACTGGCGGCTCCGCCATAGACGCGATCACCATTGTGAAGCGAAGCAAGCCCAAGAGCATCAAATTCCTCTGCATTATTTCCGCGCCCGAAGGGCTGGAGGCGCTGACAAAGGCTCATCCGGATGTGCATATTTACTGTGCCGCCGTGGATGAGAAGCTGAACGAAAACGGATATATCCTGCCCGGCTTAGGCGACGCCGGCGACCGTATCTTCGGTACGATCTGATTTTCTCAGCTGTTTTTTGAGGCTGTGGATACTGGATTCCTTAAAGTATCCGCAGCCTCTTTGCTTATTTTTTCGTTTTCCTTTGAAAATTTGGATAAACGTGGTATAATATCCGCAGAGAGCGCGGATATTATAAGATTTAAATTTGTCCCGCCCAGTTCTTCGCTTTGCTCAGACGGGCGATGGACACATTATACCAACGCGCCTTCGGCGCTTATGGTATAATAAAAACCAGCCCCCGAAATTCCTTGTAAAATCAAGGCTTTTCGGGGGCTTTGTTGCAAATATGTTGCATTGAACTATTGAATTGAACACCTAAATTGAAATCAGTTCAACAGT
>JAETPP010000230.1 GCA_021771115.1 Bacillota bacterium
CTGAAAGCTCTCCGAAGCCACCAGAGAATCCAGACTGTCCTGCATGATACCGCCCCACACTCTGTCATAGGTCTGCTTCTGGTACGCGGTCAGCGTTCTTTCCTCTTCGTCCACCGTCACCCTGGAAGGGGTGTCCGCCGGTACAGCATCGGTAAACTGCGCATGGTACAATTCAGAGATTGCCGCCGCTGTGTCTTCGCTGATCTGCACATTGCGCGCCCCGAAGAGATATTCCGCTCTCGCTTCCAGCGCCCCGCCGGATAATCCCTTCAGATCGGTTTTTGCCGGCGTGTTGAAAACATCCTCCGCTTTCGCCTTAATTTCCTCCGGCAGTGAGCCCATCAGATACTTTTCGATATTCTCCATGGGGAATCCGCCCAGGTACATAGATGCCTTTTCCAGGATCTCCTTCACCGCCCCCAGGTAGTCCCCGGCGTTTCTGCGGACATATTCGCCCCAGTCTCCGCCGTTTTGGATCACATCGAAGCTGTCCGCCACGAATTTTTCAATCGTACCCGCGGCTCCTCCTATGGAATCGATCACATCATCCAGCTGCTCTCCGCCCGGAATCTCTATCCCGTACCATTTTCCGCCTGTGATTTTGCTTTCGATCACATCGGCGATCTCTCCGCCGAAGGTCACCATACCCGCCGCGTCGCCGAAGGAATTCCAGAGCACCCGCTCCATGATGGATTCAAAGGTCAGATTTCCCTCCTCATCCCGATATCCTTTCCCGCGCTTCTTCCACAGCTGGTTCAAGAACTCCACGGCCTCCAGCATGAGAATACTTCCTATGGTCGCTGTAATGCCTGCCGCCGCTTTCCACGAAGCACGCTTTACTCGCTCCTGCGCCCTTTGTGTACTCTCGGTGTCGCCGGTTCTCTTTGCTCCTTCATATTTCCGCTTTGCAGCCCCCAATTCTCCCAGATTTCTCCTCAGGGAATTGTACTGCTGTAACGGCACAGTTTTGAACATGGTAAACGCCCTGGTGATCCCTGAACTCTTTTTCATGATATTCGCCCGGTGCATTTCATCATACATGGGCTGAGTCAGGCTGACTGCATTTTCCCACTCTTCGGCCACCTTCTTGTAGAACGGGCTTTCCCCGGCTTCAATCTGCTCCTGCGTTCCCACCTCCAGCTCGGGGTGCTCATTTCTGACTTTCTTTTCCGCCCAAGTCCAGGCTCTCTTTACCGTAAAGGCGTCCATGGCGGTAATTGCTCCGCCGCCGAACGAGAATTGATACGCCTTGTTCGTGGAGAGCTTTCCGGGATTGTTCTTCAGCAGCGCTGTTTCCGGCGTGGCATACCCCAGCTTTCGATAGGCAAGCTCTGAGGTGTAGGTGTTTATCAGGTTTTCGTCCGCGCGCCCCAGGGAAAGATTCTTCCAGCCCAGAGCAGAAGCAAACTGCGGGAAGGATGCTGCCTGCTTAAACACAATGCCGGGGTTAAACCCGAATACCGCAGACACATATTTACTCAGCATTTTATCGGTGAGTCGGTCTACAACACCCTTTTCCGATATCTTCCCGCCGCTTTGCAGCGAATTGATAAGATCAGTAATATACTGCTTCCCTACATCTCCAAACTGGTGCGTGATCACATCGGCCATGCTGTTGCTTTGCTCTCTATAGTTTAGCAGCGTGTTCCAGTTACGGGCAGGAATTGCCATGCCTACAAATCTGGCCGTCTGCTTCACATGACGTTCAAAGGCATCGAAGGCGCCCAAATTGTAACTGGGATTTTTGGAATACTGCCGTGCCTTCAAGTTTCCAACACCCTCGGCCGTGGAATCGAAAATGCCGATCTCGCTTTTTGTATAGTTCTGGTTCGTGTAGATAGGCGCGTAATTCTTGCTGATTGCCTTGTCATACCCATACAGAGGGTTAGAAACGCGATTGATCTCCCCGGCGGCGAAGGTGTTGTAATACTCCGTCAAAACCCTTGCAAGCTCTTCCTCCTCCGGCGTCAGATCAGATACCAGCTTCTTGACGGTTTCAGGGGCCAGCTTCACCGTGGTTCCCTGAGCAAAGGCTTCCGTCCGCTTTCCCTGGGAATAAAGCTTTTTATCGGCAAAGGTTCTTCCTCCCGCCATATGACGTAGGTTATCATAGTTCTTGCTCTCCAGGTACATATGTACCTTCTGCGCAGGGGTCATGTACACCTTTACGGTGTCCCCGAAAATGGGTTTGTCTCCCATGTTCAGCTCCTGGAGCTCCGGTACCTCGATCTCATACCAGACAGCATCCTTTCCCTGGCCGTCTGCTTTCTTGATCCAGTCCTCGTGTTCCCGGATGAATCCGTCTAAGATACGCTTGGCGCGGACTTCATAATCCCGCATATCCCGTTCGCC
>JAETPP010000015.1 GCA_021771115.1 Bacillota bacterium
AATCTCGGCCATATCCCAGCCGGTGATTAAAAAGCCCTTCATGCGCCGGTTGCTGCTAACCGAGATCCTTCACTGAAAGCAAAGCAAGCTTTGCTTTTGTTCAGGATGACAGTGTGTGGGGGTCGTTAGTATGCTAAACCATAGTTTACCTTCCCACCAGAGAAAAAACTTACCGTTTCCGGTGTTCTTCCGGCAAACGGTAAGTTTTTTGTTCGCAAAAAACGGCCAAAACCGAGTTTTGGCCACATATACTATATAACATACCATATTGCAAAAGAAAAGTCTAGTCTTTTTTTCTTTTTCTTGCTATACTTTTGAAGTCTCAAAACCTCTCAGACCTGTAAACTTTTTATAAGGAGGAATGGTCATGGAAAGAAACTGTGAGACCGGGGTACAGGAAGAGCAGGCAAAAGCCGCTGTTCCGTTCCCGGAGGAGGCCGCGCACCTGCGGGAGATCGAAGCCCAGGTCGTACTGGAGCTGCAGGACGCCCAGGACCGGGTGGACCGCATGGAGGAGGAGCAGCGGGAGCTGCAGCAGTACATGGTGGAGCACCACGGTGAGGGCGACGCCAAGGAAATGTTTCAAACCGAGCGCATCATGCGGGATGTGGACAATTCCGGCGCTTCGGCGGTGCAGTATCTGAACCGCCTGAAGAAGGTGCAGGATTCCCCCTACTTTGCCCGGATCGATTTCCGCGCGGCGGGGGAGGAAACGCCCTATTATATCGGCCTGTACGCCTTTCGCCGGGACAAAAAGCTTCTGATCATCGACTGGCGCTCTCCCGTGGCCAGCATGTTTTACGATTTTGAAACAGGCCCCGCGTTTTACACCACTCCCGCCACACTGACCTCTCCGGCGGAAAGGGTGGAGGGCGAGCTTTTCCGAAAGCGGCAGTTCAAGATCAAAAACGGGGAAATGGAATTTGCCTTTGACAGCTCCCAGAATATTCAGGACGATATTTTGCAGCAGGAGCTGGCCCACACCTCCGATGAAAAGATGAAATCCATCATCTCCACCATCCAGAAGGAGCAGAACCAGATCATTCGGGATGAAAACGCGGATGTGATGATCATTCAGGGCGTGGCGGGCTCCGGCAAAACCAGCATCGCCCTGCACCGGGTAGCCTTTTTGCTCTACCGCTTCCGCGATACCATCAAGGCCCAGAACGTGACCATTATTTCCCCCAACAAGGTGTTTGGAGACTATATTTCCAGCGTGCTGCCGGAGCTGGGCGAGGAACCCATCTTTGAAGCCAGCCTGGAGGACCTGGCCCTGATCCAGATCGAAGAGGGCGTGGATTTCGTGGGGGACAAAAACCCCTTGGAGATAGACGACCCTGCCTGGACCCGCCGGGTGCGGTTCAAGGGAACGGCGGAATTTGTGCGGCAGATGGACGAGTATATCGAAAAGCTGCCGGAGCTGGCCTTTGAAGCCCAGGACTATGTGTTCGGGGACTTCTCCGTTCCGGCCCAGTGGATCCGGGAGCGGGTGGAGATCTACCGGCGGTTCCCGCTTTTGAAGCGGCTGGAGCAGGTGGCGGACGATATCCACAGCCGGTTGGAAAACGAGTTCCTTCGGGAAGAGAAGCCGCCCCACCGGAACACGATCTTCCAGGCTCTCAGGAAAATGCTGAAGTACAAGACCACCCTTCAGGCCTACAAGGCCTTTTACAGCTGGCTCTTAGAACCGAAAATGTACAAGCCGGTGCAGAAGGGCGTGCTGGAGTGGAACGATGTGTTCCCCTACCTCTATTTGCAGTCGTACTATACCGGCCTGCAGGAAAGCAGGCTCATCAAGCACCTGGTGATCGACGAAATGCAGGACTACACGCCCATTCAGTACGCCGTGCTGAACCGGCTGTTCCAGTGCCCGAAAACGATTTTAGGAGACTTCGGGCAGTCCATCAACCCCAACTGCCAGTATACCCTGGAGGATCTCCACGCCCTCTATGAGGGCTCCAAGCTGATGAAGCTGGAAAAAAGCTACCGCTCTACCTATGAGATCATCCACTACGCGAAAAAAATCGCCAAAGCTCAGGATTTTCAGGCAGTGGAGCGCCATGGGGAGCCGCCGGCCCGGCTGGCCTTCCATAGCGAAGAGCAGGAGCTTCAGAAGCTTCTGGAGCTGATCCGGGAATTCCATCAGGGCAAGTATAACGCCTTCGGCATTTTGACCCGCACCAACCCGGAGGCCCAGGCTTTGTATGAAAAGCTGCAGGCGATGGGGGCGGAGGTCAATTTGATTCTGCCGGAAAGCAAGTCCTTCCAGAACGGGGCCACCGTGCTGTCGATCCAGATGTCTAAAGGCCTGGAATTCGACCAGGTGGCGGTGCCCTTTGCAAGCGAAGCCCTTTATCATACGGAATTTGACCGGAATCTGCTGTACGTGGCCTGTACCCGCGCCATGCACCGGCTGGTGCTCACTTGTACAGGAGAGCCCTCGCATTTGCTGCCAAAAGAATAAACAAAGCCGAAACAGGGCGGAGCATGATTTGCTCCGCCCTGTTTTCCAGCAAAACCCATTTCCTGAAGAGCGCCTATTACTTTTCCGCCTGTGCCTTCCTTTCCTGCAGCTCCTGCAAAAGCTGCCACATTTGCTCCGGCGTGGCGTTTTCACTCATCTGCGCCACGATCAGATAGCCATCCCAGGTGAACGGAAACTCGTGCTGGAACAGCACAATGCCTTTTTGCCAGAAGTCCTTCAGGTCCTGCTCTGTCAAGGTGGAAATATCCCCGGCAAAATTGCTCCGTTCCAAAGGGTCGGGCATATAATCGGGATTTTCCCTGTAAATGTACCAGCCGCCGATCGCATGGCCGGAAGAAACCGTGTCGTAATCGAAAAACGCCATAACGGGAACGCCGTTTTGCAGCCGCACCTCGCTTGCCGTGGGGATCAGGGCCGGGCAAAGCGCGGAATCCACAGGATAATATCCGGCAAAGGCGTCGGGATATTCCGGCAGCTCTGACCAGGTGTATTCATCACCGTTTTCTTTTGCGAAGGGCTCCGGATCAATGGGGTGGTGCAAAAAGTGTTCCAGTACGGCAAGAACGTCCTCCACGGGGATCCTCTCGCTGCCGTAAATGCGGTACCAGCGCTCCTCCAGCGGGAAGGTCAGGCTCTTCTCTGTTTCCGCGGCCCCCACAGCGGTGATCTCCACTCCCTCCTGCCATGTGGCGGCCATTCCGAAATGAGAAGCATACTCGTCCACGCCGGGAAAGCGATCAGGGGCTTCCGCCACGGAAACGATCAGGTCGTCTTCCCCATAGCCCCCGGGCACCATGGTGATCAGCTTCCAATGGAAAAGAAGCTCCTTTAGTTCTTCCTCTTCTCCGTAGAGAGCCCCGCAGGTAAAGGAATAGTCCCCCTTCAGCACGGGAATCACGGCGGTATCCTCCAGCTCCTCTTGCTTTGTGCTGAAAAACCGTTCTCCGGGCGTGAACGTTTCGCAGATATCTCTGATCATGCCGGAGCGGTTCTCCTCTTCGGGGACAGAGGCGTTTTGGAAGTATTCCTCGGGGGTAGGCGCCTCCGGCGTGAGGGACGAAGAGGCTTCCTCGCTGCTTGTGTCAGATCTTTCAGCAGTGGGAATCCCCGCTTCGCCGCAGGCGGCAAGGCAGCACATTGCCGCAGCAAGGACCAGACTGAGAATTTTTTCTGTGATGTGTCTCCCTTTTCGCATAACTGCCCTCCGAAACCGGCTTTATCCCTTATACAATTTCAGCAGAAAAAACACTCACCTTTTTTCAAAAATCTCCCATCCTATTTGTCAGAAAACTGATTTTCAGAGAGTCTGCCCACGGGTGCAGAGGGAAAGGGAAGGAAGTCTTGATTTTTCAAACAAAAAGTGATAAAATTTAATATAATTTATGGTAAAAACGGAGGGAAAGCGATGAAAAGATTGGTATCCTTGCTTTTGAGCCTGCTGATCGGGATCTTCGGTCCCTGTGCCTTGGCCGCCGAAGAATTCCAGGGGAACCTGATATACGAGCTGGCCGGAGGTGTTGTTTACTTTTCCCCGGAGGAAAACAGGATCCTGGGCGCGGCAGGGCTTTCCGGCGATGTGAGTATTCCCGCCGAGTTCGACGGCGTTCCGGTGAAAATCATCGGGGGGATCGACGCCATGAATTCGGAGCTTACAGGCGTCACTCTGCCCGAAGGCTTGGAAGCGGTGGAGATTTCAGCCTTTGGCGGATGTCCAGCCTTAAAGGTGATTCGGTTGCCCTCCACCGTCAGGGAATTTCCCGGTATGGCTGTTAGTTCAGACACCCCGGCGGCGTTTCAGGTTTCTCCGGACAATCCCTGGTTTACGGTGGGGGAAGACGGAGTCCTTTATAACAAGAAAAAGACCTTGCTGGTCCGTGCTTCTGTGAAACTTGAGTCCTATGTTGTGCCGGAGGGCGTGGAGGAGCTGGGCGGCTCGGCCTTTTACAGCTGCCGTTCTCTCACCTCTCTCACCCTGCCGGAAAGCCTGAAAAAAATCGGAGACAGCGCGCTGGAAAACTGCTCCGCCCTGGAACAGCTGTACCTGCCCGCCGGGGTTACGGAAATAGGGACGGGGATATCCTGGTTAAACGCCGCTTTTCAGGTGGCTCCGGAGAATCCCGCTTTCTGCTCCGATGAGAAGGGTGCATTGTACGACAAGGCCCGAAAGACCCTGCTGCGGTTTCCTCCAAGGGCAGAGGAGGCCGTGATCCCGGAAGGCGTGACGGCCCTCGGAAACGAAGCCTTTGCCGGCGGCAGGCTGAAAAGCATTTCTCTGCCGGACAGCCTGGAAACCATAGGAGACTCCGCCTTTAACTCCTGTCCGGCTCTCACCCAGATCACTTTGCCGGAGGGACTGCGTTCTATCGGGAAAGGGGCTTTTTCCAACTGTGCTGTCCGCAGCCTTATCCTGCCGGATTCTCTGGAGTTTATGGGACTAGGCGCTATTAACAGCTCCTACGCATTACAGGAAGTGTTTTTCCCCGCGGACATTGCGGTTGTAGAAGGAGACTTCCTGGGGGATGATTTCCTGTGCTATGTGGAACAGGGAACGCCTATGGAGCGAAAGCTGATCGACCGATGGGCCCGCTATCGGTATGGAAAACCCGAAGACTACCCTGAAAATACGCCTCTGCCGATGGCCGGAACCACCTATGTGGATGCGGAAATAGCCGGCGTGCCGGAGCCGGATATTCAGAGGGTCCACGCCATGGGCTGGATGCGGGGAGAAAGCCCGCTGTATTTCCGGCCTGAAAAAACCGCCGACCGGGCCATGCTTGTGACGGTGCTGTACCGCATGGCGGGAAGCCCGGACAGCGAAGGCGGGAAAAGCTTTCGGGATGTGCGGCTGGGCTCCTATTATGAAAAAGCCGCGGCCTGGGCTAAAAAGGAGGGGATCCTGGCGGGGGATGGGGAAGCGATGCGCCCCCAAAGCCCTGTGACCCGGCAGGAAGCCGCCGCCCTGCTCTATCGCTATTACCTGTCTCAGGGCTTTGATTTTCCCCCGGTTTCCTCTGCCGATTTTTCCGACAGGGATTCTATCGCCCCCTGGGCCAAGGAAGCTGTGGACGCCTTTACCGGAAAGGGAATATTTCTCGATGGCCCGGTAGGGCCCTGGGGCAAGGCGGAATTTTTCCCAAACTCCGACATGACCCGCTGGGAGCTTGCCTCCCTGCTGTGCAGCGTGGTTCAGGAGATAGAACACAATTTGCCTGCGCTATGGTGGGAAGAGCGGTAAAAACCATCTAAAATTTTCAGGTTCCTCTTGAATCGCCGCAAATTACCGTATATAATGAGTAAAGATGAAATTTCCGGGCATTTTCCGTCCGGACAATAGTAAACCGAAAGGAGTACCAATATGAACTATTCCCATGAAGTGGAAAATATGTGCACGGTGAAGAAGGGCCCCCATCATGGCCCTGCCCCGATCCCCGAAGAGGGAAAATGGGTCAAGTCCTATGAGATCAAGGACATTTCCGGTCTCTCTCACGGCATCGGCTGGTGTGCTCCCCAGCAGGGCGCCTGCAAGCTCACTCTGAATGTGAAGGAGGGCATTGTGCAGGAGGCGCTGGTGGAGACCCTGGGCTGCTCCGGAATGACCCATTCCGCGGCTATGGCGGCGGAGATCCTGCCCGGCAAGACTCTCTTGGAGTGCCTGAATACCGACCTGGTGTGCGACGCTATCAACGTTGCCATGCGGGAGATCTTCAAGCAGCTGGCCTATGGCCGCAGCCAGACCGCCTTCTCCGAGGATGGCCTGCCCATCGGCGCCGGCCTGGAGGATCTGGGCAAGGGCCTGCGTTCTCAGGTGGGAACCATGTTCTCCACCAAGCTCAAGGGCGTGCGCTATATGGAAATGGCCGAGGGCTATGTGATCAAAATGGCTCTCGATGAGGAAGGCGAAGTCATCGGCTACCAGTTTGTAAAGCTGGGCAAGATGCTGGAGGATATCCGCCACGGCGTTTCTCCCGATGAGGCCTATAAGAACAATATCGGTCAGTACGGCCGCTTCGACGGCGCTGCCAAGTATATTGACCCCAGAGAAGAATAAGCACGGACCATACATAGATTAGGAGGACAACACAATGGCAAATGACGTCATGTTTGAAGGCAAAGAAAGAAGAATGCCCAAGATCGAAAAGTGTCTCGCCGAGTATGGCCTGGGCAGTCTGGAGGAAGCCAGAGAGCTTTGCAATTCCAAGGGCTTCGATCCCTATGATATCGTAAAGGGCGTGCAGCCCATCGCTTTTGAAAACGCCGGCTGGGCCTATACCCTGGGCTGCGCGGTAGCCATTAAGAAAGGCGTAAAGACCGCCGCCGACGCCGCCGAGGCCATCGGCATCGGCCTGGAGGCCTTCTGCATTCCCGGCTCTGTAGCCGAGCAGCGCAGTGTGGGCCGGGGCCACGGCAACCTGGGCGCCATGCTGCTCCGGGATGAAACCAAGTGCTTCGCGTTCCTGGCGGGCCACGAATCCTTTGCCGCCGCAGAGGGCGCCATCGGCATCGCAAAAACCGCCAACCGCGCCCGGAAGGAGCCCCTGCGCATTATCCTGAACGGTCTTGGCAAGGACGCCGCCTACATCATTTCCAGAATCAACGGCTTTACCTATGTAAAAACCGACTACGATTTCTTCACCGGCGAGCTGAAGATCGAAGAGGAAAAGCCCTTCTCCGACGGCGAGCGCGCCGCGGTAAAGTGCTACGGCGCCAACGATGTGCTGGAGGGCGTGGCCATCATGCAGCACGAGGGCGTTGACGTATCCATCACCGGCAACTCCACCAACCCCACCCGCTTCCAGCATCTGGTGGCGGGCACCTACAAGAAGTGGGCGCTGGAAAACGGCAAGAAGTATTTCTCCGTGGCCTCCGGCGGCGGCACAGGGCGCACCCTGCACCCCGACAACATGGCAGCCGGCCCCGCTTCCTATGGCCTGACCGATTCCATGGGCCGTATGCACGGCGACGCCCAGTTCGCGGGCTCCTCTTCCGTGCCTGCCCATGTGGAAATGATGGGCCTGATGGGCATGGGCAACAACCCTATGGTAGGCGCCACCGTGGCCTGCGCCGTGGCGGTTTACGAGGGAACGAAGTAATTTCGTATTTATCACAAGCTGAAAAAAAGACTTCCGGAAATATCCGGAAGTCTTTTTACGTTCTGTCCGAAGAAAGCAAAATAGGCAGACGGTTCATTTGCTTCTGATGGATTCCACCAGGGCAATGATGGCCTTGATCTGTTGATCGTTCAGTCCGCTTACATCTATTGTATACAAAGAGTTGTCTGTTTGCCTGCCTAAGAGATAATCTGTACTGCAATGATAGAGATAGGAAAGCGCCAGAAGATTTTCTGTACTCGGCGTTCTTTCTCCGGTTTCGTAGCCGGAAATAATGGAAGGGGAAACGTGGATCTTTTCCGATACTTGTTTTTGGGAAAAATTGTGTTGTGTGCGCAGGCTTTGCAGCTTTTTAGGCAAATCTTTAATCATTGTGTTCACCTCAACACTTATTGTAAAGAGCAAAACGACACAATAGGAATTTGAAATACTCTTAAAGTGTTGACACACCTCTTGTTTCATGATATACTCCGTGATGAAATAAGTGATGAGCACGGGAGAAAGCTGTCAGTAAGATGTGGGAAAAAACGGGGGCTCTCTATGAAATTGATTCGTGAAAACTGCTGCTGCTTTACCGGACACAGGTTCCTTCCTGCGGAAGAAACGGCCGGCCTGCGGGAAAGGCTGCGGCAGGAGATCAGAACGCTTTCAAGGCAAGGGGTTGATACCTTCCTGGCAGGGGGAGCCTTGGGGTTTGATACCATAGCGGCGGAGGCGGTGCTTTCCCTCCGGGAGACAATGCTGCCGGAGATCCACCTGGTGTTAGTGCTGCCCTGTCTGGGACAGGAAAGTCGCTGGGACGCCGCTTCTATTCAGCTTTACCACGAGATGATGAAGCAGGCGGATGAAGTCATTTACACGGGAGATGTGTACACGGAAGGCTGTATGCACCTGCGAAACCGTTATCTTGTGGATCACAGCAGCCGGTGCCTGTGCTACCTGACAAAGAGCGGCGGAAGCGGTACAGCCTATACGGTAAGGTATGCGCAAAGGCAGGGAGTAAAGGTCGTCAATCTGGCGGTGCAAGGGGAGGAAGAGCAGCTTTCGCTGCTGTAAAAACTATGGGAAGGCAACAGACAAAATGCCACGGCTCGGAGGAACGCTTTGAGGTGGTGGCCCGGTTCATCTATGAGCGCTTCGGACGGGAGATCACCTATATCGCGGATGTGGCGGGCGGACAGGGCATGCTCAGCAAGCTCCTGAATAAAAAGTACAATTACCACAGCGAGGTCATCGACCCCCGTGGGTATGTGTTAAAAGGCGTGGAAAGCCGGGAATGTGAATACACTCCGGATATGGCGGGCTATTATGACCTGATAGTGGGGCTCCACCCCGATCAGGCCACCCGCCCGGTGGTGGAAAGCGCCTTTACCACCCCAATGCTGGTGGTGCCCTGCTGCAATTACTGGGACAGGACCCGAAAGCTGGGTACAAAAGCCCTGGTGGAAGAGATCTGCCTCTATCTCAAGGAGCACAAGCTCCCCTATGAGCTGGTGACCTTCGATTTCAAGGGCCCCAAAAACGTGGGGATTTTGGTGACGAAGCGGTAAATTATTGTTTAGCACTCACCCTTGGCCCCCCTGAGAAGGGGAAAATCTGCTCTTCGAGCAGCTTCCGCTGTCACGGCGAAGCCGTGACTGGAGGGTTCCGTGCGGCAAGCAAGAACCCCTCTGTCAGCCTTCGGCTGCCACCTCCCCTTTCAGGGGAGGCAAGGGTTTCTGCCTTTTTGGTAGTGCGCCAAATTCCAATTTATTGCACCAGCTACCCTCATTGTCATCCTGAGGAAAAAAGGCGCTTCGCGCCTTCTTGACGAAGGATCTCGCCTTTCCATTCCCGAGTAAAAGGGCAAAAGGACGAGATCCTTCACTGAAAGCAAAGCTTGCTTTGCTTTTGCTCAGAGATGACAGGGGACAGGATGGCAGAGGGCAGAATGACAAGAAAAATGCCCTTCTCTAACAACTAACATCTAACAACTGTCCTCTTTTTACCCCGCCTTTTCCAGATCCTTTCTCAGGCGGTGGATGATCCGTTTTTCCAGCCGGGATATGTAAGACTGGGAGATCCCCAGCTCGTCTGCCACTTCCTTTTGGGTGTGCTCTTTGGTGGATGCCAGCCCGAAGCGGAGGGTCATGATCTTTTTTTCTCTGGGGGAAAGGCGGTCCACCGCCTCCAGCAGCATGGCTTTTTCCGCCTCCTGCTCGATGTTTCGGTTCACCGCGTCCGGGTCGCTTCCCAGCAGATCGGAAAGCAGCAGCTCGTTGCCGTCCCAGTCCACATTCAGGGGGTCGTCGATGAAAACCTCGTTGCGCAGCTGAGAGCTTTTTCGCAGATACATCAGGATCTCGTTTTCGATGCAGCGGGAGGCATAGGTGGCAAGCTTGATATTTCGCTCGATCCGAAAGGTGTTCACCGCTTTGATGAGCCCGATGGTGCCGATGGAGATCAGGTCCTCCACGTTGGCGCCCGGGCTTTCAAACTTTTTGGCGATGTACACCACCAGCCGGAGGTTGTGGGTGATCAGCGGTTCTCTGGCATTGGGAACATCGTTTCGTATGTTTTCTATCACCTGGGCTTCTTCTTCCTTCGTCAGCGGCGGGGGGAGGGTCTCCGGGCCGTTGATATAGTGGCAGGGTTCCGCAAACCATCGGGACAGAAACCGGCGGAAGGGGCGGGAAAGAGAAGCAAAAAATTCAGATAAAAATCTCATGGTAAGCACCTCGTTTTGATTCGGTTTATGGGAAGCTTTCAGCGGTTCTCCTGAAGCTCCGGAAACAGGTCGGGATTATAGAGCGCGTCAAATTGTCCGGCGGAAAGCTTTTGTCCGGAAACAGCTATGTAGCAGGAAAGCACTTGTTCCGTTTTGGCAGTGGTAACGCGTTCCGGGCGGAAGGCGGGCAGGATCCCCGTACCGCCCACGCTTTCAAAAGGGATCAGCCGCAGAGTTCCGGGCTTTTCGGAAAGCGAAGCTGTTCCGGTCTCCAGAAATTCCAGCAGCTCCGCCGGAATGGTATTTCCCAGGCTCTCCGCCTGGCACACCAGAACAGGCAAGCCGGAAAAAGGCTCCCGCAGGGAATTTCCCGTATCGGCCTTCATGTACAGCTTTGCCTTTTCCCCCTTGTTTTCCACGGTGATCCATTGGCAGCGAAGACCACCTAAAACAGAGGAAAACAGCTTTTGCGACAGAGAAAAGAGAAGATAAGCGCCGCAGGTAAAGAAAAATAGCAGCGGAAGGGAAAGGTCGAAATAGACCACGTTCCCCAGCACCGCTACATTTTTGGGAGCAAAAAAACGCAGAAGAAACAGAAAAAAGCCTGCCAGTAAAAGGGTAAAGGCCCAAAAGCACAGGGCGGCCCGAAAAAACATTCTGGGGGAGATCGGGGCAAACGCCGCTCCGGTCACAGCAAGGGCGGAGCAAAGCCCCAGCAGCAGAAAAGCCCATTCCGGCAGGGCGGAAAGCAGGGAGGAAAGGGAGCAGACCGCCCCGGCAAGGGCCCCCAGGGCCAGCCGGCGGTTTTTGACCCGCAGGTGTAAAAACTTTTTGACGCACCACAGCAAGAAGAAATCGATGTACAGGTTTACGATCAGCAGAATATCGGCATAGACTGTCAATGGCATTCCCCCATTCCCGCAGGCGCTGCCCGCTGTCTGTATTATAGGCCGTACCCGCTTTTCGATTCTGTCGGTTTATGGATACGGAAAAATTTTTGGCGCTCCCTACTATTTCATGACCGTGCCATCGGGCAGATCCTCTGTCAAGCAGCGGTTTTCCACGATTCCTTGATTTTTAAAAGGAAAAAGAGTACAATAAAGGCCTGCTTGCCGGAATGGAAGCAGCGCCTTTTTCTGAGTTTGGCATAGAAGGGAAAGTGATGATATCATGGAGGGAAAACAGAAACGAGGAGTCCTTTTCGTGCTGCTCGCTTCACTGCTCTTTAGCATCGGCGGGCTTTGCGTAAAGCTGATCCCGTGGTCGGCGCTTTCCATCAATGGGGCCAGAAACCTCATCGGCGTGCTGGTGATCGGTTTGTATCTGTTGGTTTCCCACCATAAATTGAAATGGAATCTGTCGGTATTTTTGGGAGCCTTGTCCACGCTGGGGACGACCACGCTGTACACGGTGGCAAATAAGCTGACTACAGCCGCCAACGCCATTGTGCTGCAATTTACCGCACCGGCTTTCGTGATCCTGTTTATGATCCTCTTGTTCCACGTAAAGCCGAAAAAGCTGGATGTGCTCACCTGCGGCGTGGTGCTGTTCGGCGTGCTGCTCTTTTTTATTGACGGCCTGCAGGCGGGAAATATGCTGGGAAACCTGGTGGCGGTGCTTTCCGGCATGTGTTACGCAGGCGTCTTTTTGATGAACGCCTCAGAGGGCTCAGACGCCATGTCCTCCGTGTTTTTCGGTCAGCTTGCCGCGGCGGTGATCTTTACGCCCTTCTGCCTGGGGGAAACGGATTTTTCTCTGATCCCCATGCTGGCCCTTTTGGCGCTGGGCGCCTTGCAGGTGGGGCTTGCCTATATTTTTCTTTCCCTTGGGATCCGCGATACTCCGCCGGTGACCGCTTCTCTGATCACAGGGCTGGAGCCGGTGCTGAACCCCATTTGGGTAGCGATATTTTACAAAGAGCACATTTCTCCCACAGCCCTTGTCGGTGCGGTGATCGTGGTGGGCGCTATTGTAGGCTACAATGTGCTGAAAAGCAAACGGTCTAAGGCTTCTGTATAGGAAAAGCACCTTTTGGCATACTAAAAGCAAGGCAATGAAAGAAAAACAGGGACGGGCCATTGGGGCACCCTCCGTAAGGAAGGCACCCCAGTTTTATTCGCCATTCGGCGAGTGATATTGCTTCGCAGTGTTATTGTGCTTTGCACAGTTATATTGCCTTACGGCAGTTATGGAGCGAATACAATAAAACTGAAATACACCGTGTTTCAATAACACTTCCCGAAAAGGGAAATAAAACTTATGTCCTTGAATTTAGCCAGCAGCAGATTTTGATACCCAAAATCCGCTTTCTATTTTCGGACAGAAAAAAGGAAGCAGAAATCATAATTTCCACTTCCTTATGCAGTCTGTCCATTGCCCGTCCCTGTTTTTGCAGAAAGGAAGCAGAATATGAATTTAAACAAAAGAAAGGTTGTTCTGGTAGGCACGGGTATGGTGGGCATGAGCTTTTCCTATGCCGCCTTAAATCAGGCGGTGTGCGATGAGCTGGTGCTGATCGACATCGACAAAAAGCGGGCGGAGGGAGAGGCCATGGACTTAAATCACGGCATGGCCTTTGCCAGCTCCAGCATGAGGATCTACGCGGGAGACTACAGCGACTGCGCAGATGCCGATATCGCGGTGCTGTGCGCCGGGGTGAACCAGAAACCGGGAGAATCCCGGCTGGAGCTGCTGAAACGAAATGAAGAGGTGTTCCGTTCCATTGTGGAGCCCATTGTAGGATCCGGCTTTGGGGGGATCTTCCTGGTCGCCACGAACCCGGTGGATATTATGACAAGGATCACCTATGAGCTCTCCGGCTTTAATTCCAAGCGGGTATTCGGCAGCGGCACAACGCTGGATACCGCCAGGCTTCGGTATTTGCTGGGAGAATACTTTTCCGTGGATTCCAGAAATGTTCACGCCTACGTGATCGGCGAGCACGGGGACAGCGAGTTTGTTCCCTGGAGTCAGGCCATGCTGGCCACGAAATCCGCCATGGATATCTGCCTCCAGTCGGAGGGGAAATTCCGCCTGGAGGAAATGCAGAGGCTCAGCACAGAGGTGCGTGACGCCGCCCAGAGGATCATCGAGGCGAAGAAGGCCACCTATTACGGCATCGGCATGGCCCTGGTACGGATCGTGCGGGCGGTATTGTCCGATGAAAACAGCGTACTCACCGTGTCCGCGCGTCTGTGGGGCGAATATGGGGAGCGGGATGTTTACGCCGGAATGCCCTGTATCGTCAACCGAAACGGGGTAGACCGGGTGCTGGAATTAAACCTGACAGAAGAGGAGCTGGAACAATTCCACCAGTCCTGCGCGATCCTGCGGGAGAGCTACGAGGGACTTTAGTCGTTAGTTGTTAGATATTAGTTGTTAGAAAGATAAGGAAAAGCACTTTTCCACAAGCCGCTTTGGCTGTGAAAAAGTGCTTTTTCTTATCATAAAATCTTAAAACTGTACTTTTTTTCCGGTGCGGTGGGCTTCATAGGCTTTTTCCATCAGCTCGGTGAGGGCGATGGCGTCTTCTATGCCGTTAGGCGCTTTCCCGCCTTCTGTCACAGCGTCGATCCAGGCGTCTATGGGCATGGGGTCGGGCGCAGGGAGATCGGTTTTCTGAATGAGCTTATGCTCCGTTTCCACACAGGAGTATTCCAAAATATCGTTGTGGATCATCAGAGAGCCCTTGGTGCCGCTCATTTCCAGCACATAGGGCATGCCGTCGGTCACAAAGCCGGTTTCGGAAACGCCGATGGCCCCGTTTTCAAACTCCAGAACAGATACGGCGTTGTCCTCCACGCCCTTGTGGGTGACCTCCGTAAACTGAGAAACGATAGAGCTCGGCTTTCCCATAAACCAGCGCAGGGTGTACATGGGGTGCGCGCCCAGGTCGATCATGGCCCCGCCGCCGGTTTGGGCGGCGTCATAGAAGTGGGGCGGAAGCCAGCCTGCCACGCTGCCGTCGTGCGCGTCCCGCACACGGGCATAGGTGATTTGTCCCAGCTTGCCGCTGTCCACCAGCTCCTTGGCCGCTTTTAGAGTAGGCCAGGTTTTATGGGGATAGGAAATGGTGAACTGAACGCCGCTCTCACGAACCGCCTTGGCGATCTCCTCGGCCTCCGCGCAGGTGAAGGCCAGCACCTTTTCGGTAAAGATATGCTTTCCGGCTTTGGCGGCGGCAATCAATACCTCCTTGTGCTGACAGGTGGCTGTGGTGATCTGAACACCGTCGATGGAGCTGTCCGCCCAAATAGCGGAAAGCTCCGGCTGGAAGGGGATCCCCAGCTTTTCAGCGGTCTCTTTTCCTCTGGTCTCGTTATCGTCCCACAGGCAGGCAAGCTCTGCCTTGGGGTTGTGCAAAATGGCCTTGCCGTATTCCATGGTATGGACATGCCAGGCGCCGATCACTGCGATCTTCATAAAAATTCCTCCTAAAGGCGGACGCTCCCGCCAATCTTTTATTTTTTAGAATTTTTGCTTTTTCTTTCGGTTTTGCAGATAGACCTTCGACAGCGCGGAGATCCCCATGGCGATCAGGCCGAGCGAAAGATAACAGCCGGCAAAGGTCAGGGCAGTGCTGAAATTCAGCAGAAAGCTGTAAGTGACAAGGGCCAGTAAGGCCGGCAGTACGGCAAAGCACCACAGGCGGGAAACGCTTCTTCCCGCCAGAGCCCCCAGCACGATGGAGCAGAGCGGGCAAAGCAGATAAATTAGAATCAGAAAAGCGGTAAAAGGCACAATATGGTTGAGCTTTACAAACAAAACGGGCAGAACCAGCATGAAAAGGGCTGCGGCGATAGACATGCCGATCACTTTTTTCTTCATAACAGAGCCCTCCGGGGAGAAAATAACGCCGCAAAAAGCAGCACTGTGGGGAGTGTAAAAACGAAGTTACCGCCGTGAGGCGTATTTTTGAATGATGGCGTTCATTTCCTCTCGTTTTTGCTCCATTTCCTCTACCAGCTTAAATTGATTCCTGGCCCTGTCCAGATTGTGGGCGGGATAGGCGGTGCGGAAGTATACGTCGCCGTTCAGGAAATCCGCCAGGAAGCGGATGCCGACTTCAAAGGTCATCAAAATAGCGCCCACAGGCAGGGTGGCAAGCTCTGTCTCCGATAACGCTGCTCCGGCTGCGGCAAGAAAGCCTTCGGCGTAAGCTTCAAACAGGGAAAGGTCAAAGTGGACCTTGGAAAGATCGGTTTCGTCCTCTGCCGCGGTGGCGGCCCCGGCGCGGATGGAATCGCCGAAATCAAAGGCGGTCAGCCCCGGCATGACCGTGTCCAGGTCGATGACGCAAACAGCCTTTCCGGTCACATCGTCGATCAGCACGTTACTCATTTTCGTGTCGTTGTGGGTGACCCTGAGGGGCAGCTTCCCCTGGGCCAGCAGCTCCATCAAACAGCCGCAGTCCTTTTCCCGCCGCAGGGCAAAGGCGATTTCAGGCTCCGCTTCCCGCCTGCGCCCGGCGGTATCCTTTTCCATGGCTTCCCGCAGCTGGCGGAAGCGGTCCGGCGTGTCGTGAAAATGGGGAATGATCTCATGCAGCGTGTCCGCGGGATAATCGGAAAGCATGCTCTGGAAGCTGCCGAAAGCAGAGCCTGCTTCCCGCAGCATCTCGGTTCCGGTGGCGGTTTCGTGGGCGGTGGCGCCGGAAATGAAAATCGTGCACCGCCAATACTCTCCGGCTTCGTCCCGGAAAAAGCTGTTTCCATCCACCGTTTTGCGAAGGGTCAGCGTTCCCCGCTGAGGGTCGCCCCCCAGCTTTTCCAGCTTTTTCCGCAGAAAATCCGTAACGGCGGCAATGTTTTCCATAATGTGCTCCGGAGAGGGAAACACAAAGTGGTTGATGCGCTGTAAGATAAATTGCCCTTCCGGAGTTTCCGCGGAAAAGGTATCGTTGATATGCCCGCCGTGAACGGGTTTGGCCTCCAGGTCGGAGGGCAGGCCAAAGGCCGCAAAAATCTGCGGCGTTACAATGTGCTGCTGTTTCATGGAAAAAAGATCCTTTCTCTGTTGTTAATTACTTTAAAAATGCAGGCAAACCTGCAAAATGATCTCATTCGGTGCTCCGGAAAGGGTGAGCTTGCCGCTGTAGCGGCCAATGATCTCCTCCGTGCTTTCCAGCCCTTGGAGGCCGCTCGCCTCCTGAGAGGGATCTTCAAAAAGCCATTGGGCGATATCGGCGGCTTTCTTGCCCCGCAGCGTGAATTTTTCCGGCTCCGGCAGCAGGGAAGAATACACGACCTCCAAGGTCAAAGCGTCCTTTGCGGGAAAGGCGGTAAAGCGAAGCTTTCTGTCTCCTTCAAAGCTTGCCGCTTCCCGGCAGGCCTTTGCAAGCAGCTCGTTTACCAGAATGCAGAGCTCGCCGGTTTTCAGCGGGGCCTCTCCTGTCACGGCGTTGCATTCAAAGGCGATGCCGTTTTGCGCCGCAAAAGCGGCTTTCACGGCAATCACCGCGTTGAGATAGGGATTTTCGTGGTATTTTTCCAGTACGGGCGTATGTAAGGAATTCTGTTTGACAGAAGCAATGTAGGCGGGTATTTTTTCGCTTACGCCGTCTGCCAAAAGCACCGCGATAGTGTCCAACGCGTACTCCCCGGCCTTTTGGGCTGACTGCGCTTCCCGCACGGCGGCGAGAAGGTCAGCGAGCGCTTCCGATTCCATGGCCAGAATACTGCCGCGGGCAGAGGCCGCGGCGGCCTTTTCCCGGAACCGGCCTGCCTGATAGATGGAGCGGAACGCGAAAATCATAGCGCCGTACAGCAGTACCGCCGCCAGCAGCCGGGCTGCGAAAATATTGGTGCGGAACAGAAAATCAAAGAGGCCCAGAGAAAGAAGATATAAACAGAGAAGCAGCAGGCACATTCCCACTAAAAAGCCGGAAGCTCCTCTGTCGCTGTAATGGCGGATGGGGCGGTACAGACAGAGTCCCAGAAGAAGGGTAAAAAGAAGATAGACCGCGGCGGAAAAGAAACCGGCAAAGGCTCCGGCCGTGGAAAAAGGCATCAGCCCCAGCAGCAGAGGGATAAAAAAGCTGAGGAAGGTGAAATTGCACAGGGAAAGCAGCGCAAGAAACAATTTCTGCAAAATATTATTGGTAAAGAAAAACAGCGAAAGGGCAAAAAACACCGCCGCTCCGGCCAGACAGGGCAGCTGCTGGGCCAGCACGGGATGGTCCGTAAGGCGGCGGAGCAGAAAGGCTAAAACCAGGGAAAGCACATATCCCCCGCCCACAGCGCCTATGGTGGTCCACACCCGGAAGCGGTCTTCCAGAAGGGTGAGAAAAAGCCCGGCCATGCAGAGAAAGACAATGGAAAAATAAATCATAGGGAAAACACTTCCTAGATGCTAGATGTTAGATGCTGGATGCTGGAGAAGGGAAAAAAGATACGAAAGGATCAGATAAAACTCTATCAAGATACCGGCGCCGGACGCCTTGGTTTTTCTCCGGCGTCCAGTATCCAGTATATCATATTACGTTTCCTCTGACAAATCCTTTTTTCCAAAAAACGGCGGAAAAGCGGGAAGAGAAATTTATTTTCAAATATACCTTGACAGGCGAGGTATATAATGCTATGCTATACCTAACGAAAGAAAGGAGGAATTGGATGTCTATCGCGTCGGATGTGATCCGAGGGCACACAGATACCATTATTCTGGCCCAGCTGATGCAGGGCGACAGCTACGGCTATAAAATAAACCGGGCGATCGAGCTGCGAACCGGCGGGGAATACGAGCTGAAAGAGGCCACGCTGTACACGGCGTTCCGCAGGCTGGAGCAGATGGGCTGCATCACCTCCTATTGGGGAGATGAAAGCACCGGAGCCCGCCGAAGATATTATTCCATCACTCCGGTGGGGGAACAGGCCTATTACGCCATGCTGGCGGAATGGGACACCTCAAAGCAGCTTTTGGAAACCCTGATTCGTCCCAACTAGCCTCTTGAAATTTTGTCCGCAAAAACCTGATCCGGCCATAGGGCCGTAACTCTGCTGAAAAGGAAAGTGGTCATACTTATGGAATACAATCTCAGAAGCTATGTCGATGAATTGTTTCAAAACGCGCCCAGAACACAGAAGGCTTATGAGCTGAAGGTGGAGCTCACTCAGAATCTGCTGGATAAGTACCGCGCTCTGATCGCCGAGGGCAAAAGCCCGGAGGACGCCTACAACCTGACCGTGGTCAGCATCGGCGATGTCAGGGAGCTGTTCGAGGGCCTGGAGGACGGCCCCGTGCGGACAGAGCCGGTCTATATTCCCACAGGCAGCCCGGAAAAGCGCTCCGCCGCCATTACCTCTATTGCGGTGATGCTCTATATCCTCAGTGTGGTGCCGGTGATCGTTTTGGGAAGCATTCCCGTAATGGGGCTGGAGATCCTGGGCGTGGTGCTGATGTTCGTTATGATCGCCCTTGCCACCGGGCTTTTGATCTATAACCACGTGGCAAAGCCGAAAAAACAGGTTCCCACGGGAACGGTGGTATCCGATTTTAAGCAGTGGCAGAGCCAGAACAATTCCCGCAGGCAGCTGCTAAAGGCCATCCGTTCCGCTTACTGGCCCCTGGTGCTGGCCCTTTATTTCCTTCTGAGCTTCGGCACGGGAAGGTGGTATATCACCTGGATCATCTTCCTGATCGCCCCGGCGGTGGACGGGATCATCAAGGCGGTGCTGACACTGAATGATCCCAATGTAAAATAGAGAGCTGTAGCCTGCCGCGGGTAACAGTTTCAGTTTTTTCGGGAAAGGAACATATCTATGAAGAAGAAAGCGGTTTTTACCTTGGTTGCCTGTTCTGTCGCGGCACTGTTTCTGATTTGCGTGCTGGCGGTGGGACTTTCGGAAGATGGCTTTGGCATCAAAACGCTGTTTCATGAGGCGAAAGAAGGCTGGATAAAGTCGGACGGCCAGGTTCGGGAATATACCTGGGACCCGGCGGAAACAGAGGTGACGGGCCTGAAAATCGACTGGGTCAACGGCAAGATCGATGTAAAAGTGGGCTCGGGCGATGTGATCCGCATTACAGAGCAGTCTGCCCACGGAGACCTGAAGGAAGAGCATCAGCTGAAGCTTTCCAGCTCTGACGGAACACTGCGGATCAAATGGGGAAAAGAGCTTCTTTTTTTCAACATTTTTGAAAACCGGAGAAAGGATCTGACCGTGGAGGTGCCGCGGGCCGTAGCGGAAGCCATGGAAGAGCTTTCCTGCTCCAATACCTCCGGGCAGATCACTGTTTCCGGCTTTACAGTCAAAGAAATGAACGCTTCCTCCACCTCCGGCGATGTGGAGCTGAAAAACCTGAAGCTTTCAGAGGGCTTAGATGTGAGCACCACCTCCGGAAGGATCGAGGTAGAGGATACGGCGCTTTCCGGAGAGATCAGCGCCAGCACCACCTCCGGCGGGATCCGGCTTTCCGGCGTGCAGGCGGAAAAAGCAAACCTGGATACGGTATCGGGCGATGTTTCCTACCAGGGCAGCGCAAAGGAATTTGACGCCAGCACGGTTTCAGCCTCAGTCCAGGCCGAGCTTGCAGCATGCCCGGAAGAAGCGGATCTGGATTCCGTTTCCGGCTGCCTTACTCTGGTGATCCCGGAAAATCCCGGCTTTGAGGTGGACTACAGCAGTGTTTCCGGGAATTTTTCTTCCGATTTTCCCGTGACCACGGGCTCCGGCAAATCCGGAAGAGCCAAATATTCTTCGGGAAGCGCCAGCTTTCAGTTTTCCACCACCTCCGGAGACATGCGGGTTTTGAAAAAATAGAGATACGCTGCTAAAGCGCCGCGTGTGAAGAAATGTAAAGCGTTCTATCGGGAAAGCCAATGGGGCTTTCCCGATTTCGCTATATGCAATAAATAATTTTTGTGGCAATTTTTGAAGAATCATGGTACACTAAACAGGAGACAGTAAAAACGGATTTTTCCGGCAGCTGGCTTTTATACTTTATTAAAATGGCGAAACTCGAATTCGGGGGTGAAGGTTCTGTACGGCGCGATTTTGGGAGATATTGTGGGTTCACGCTTTGAATTCAGTAAGCCCCAGGGGTTTGATTGGCGCACCGAAGAGCTTTTCGGCGGCATGAGCACCTATACCGATGACACGGTGCTTACCCTGGCTACGAAATATGCCGTGCTGCAGAAGATCCCTTATGCGAAGGCATACGGACTGTTCGGCAGGAAATACAGTAAGGTAGGCTATGGCAACATGTTTTTGAACTGGCTGGCCGCCCATTCGGAACGGGGCTACGGCAGCTATGGAAACGGCTCCGCCATGCGGGTTAGCTTTATCGGGCAGCATTTCAATACTCTGGAGGAAGTGGAGCGGGAAGCGGAGGAAAGCTCCCTTTGCACCCATAACCACCCGGAAGGGGTGAAAGCGGCGAAGGCCACCGCCGCAGCCATCTTCCTGGCCCGTACCGGGGCTTCGAAAAAGGAGCTTGCCGCCTATCTCCATAAAACCTACGGATATACTGTGCATAAGCCCTTGGCGCTGTACCGGCCCTTCGGAAAATTCGATGTGACCGCCATGGGCACCATGCCGCTGGCGATCCGCTGTTTTTTGGAGTCGGAAAGCTGGGAAAGCTGTATCCGCAATGTGCTCAGCGTGACCTGCGATACGGACACCGTGGGCTGCATCGCTGGCGGGATCGCGGATGCCTTTTACGGCGGCACCGGGCTTCCGGAGGACGCCCTTCTGCGGCGCTTCCTCATCAAGCCCAACGAGCAGGGCGTGTTCGATACCTTCCTCTATGATTGGGCCAAAAAGGAAGGATGACGAAAAGCGGTTTCGCTTCACAACGGCGCAAAAGTGCTTTTTCGTATTTGATATCCAGAATTTAGTAAGGGGGTCTGGTTTTTATGATCGTGCAGACATATCAATCCAACCTGGTACTGAAGATATTGAGATCCGGCGAGATCTACCACGCAAAACCAAATCTTTCTCTGAAGGGAGAATATCAGGCGCTCATCGACCTGCTGGGCCTGCGGTGCGAGTGCCCCATTTTCGCCGTGGTAAAGGGAAAAAGGCAGAATACCGGCGGCAAGGTATCCGGCTCTGTCCGGCTGACTCTGGATGTGCCGGAAAAGCTGGTGCATTTGACAGAATATGCGGAATGGGCAGATTTCCTCTATGCCTTCAAATATACAAAGCCAAATAATTACCGTTCTCTTCGGCCGGACTGCGAGGAGATCACGGTGCGCCGGTACAATGAGATCCTGCACAACCTGAAAACGCAGAAGCCTGTTTCCGAATACAAATGCCCCCAGGTGGTGCTGGAAACCATCCATCCGGCCTGGCTGAAAAACGCCAAGGTCATGGGAAAGGGAAATTTGTTCTCAAGGCTCTTTCACCGTTAAAAATTGATTTGGGGAAGGTGACGGGAAATGATGATCGGAAAGTATATTTTATCCATTGACCAGGGAACCACCAGCTCCCGGGCGGTGTTGTTTGATTCCTTCGGCGGCGTGGCGGGCATGGGGCAGAAAGAATTTCAGCAGATCTATCCCCAGCCGGGCTATGTGGAGCACAACGCGGTGGAAATTTTGCAGACCACCCTTTTTGCCATGCGGCAGGCTGTGGAGCAGGCCGGCATTAAGGCCGCCGATATCGCCGCCATCAGCATTACCAACCAGCGGGAAACCACCGTGGCGTGGGATTCTGTTTCCGGAATTCCGGTATGCAATGCCATTGTGTGGCAGTGCAGGCGCACCGCGCCGGAATGCGAGCGGCTGCGGGCCAATGGGATGGAGCAGTATATCAAGGATACCACGGGCCTTTTGATCGATCCCTATTTTTCCGGCACAAAAATGAAATGGATCCTGGAGCATGTGCCCGCCGCCAGGGAGCTGGCGGAAAAGGGCCGCCTGCGGTTCGGCACCATCGATACCTGGCTGGTGTATTCTCTTACCGATGGCGCTTCCTATGTGACGGATGTGTCAAACGCCTCCCGCACCATGCTCTTCGATATCCACAAGCTCCAATGGGACGATACCATGCTGCGGGAGCTGGGCATCCCCCGCAGTGCCCTTCCCAGAGTGGCGGAATCCGGCGAGATCGTGGGCATGTGCAAGGACGCGGTGCTGGGAGAGGAAATCCCTATCGCGGGCATGGCGGGAGACCAGCAGGCCGCCTTGTTCGGCCAGTGCTGCTTTGAAAAGGGCATGGCAAAAAATACATACGGTACCGGTTGCTTTGTACTGATGAATACCGGAGAGAAGCCGGTGAAGTCGGAAAACGGCCTTCTCGCCACCATTGCCTGGAAATTAAACGGAAAAACCACCTATGCTCTGGAGGGCAGCGCCTTTAACGCGGGCTCCGCCATTCAGTGGCTTCGGGATGAGCTGGAGCTGATCAAAACGCCCCAGGAGGCCGATCAGCTGGCGGAAACGGTGGAAGACAGCGGCGGGGTCTCCTTTGTGCCGGCCTTTACCGGCCTGGGCGCACCCTATTGGGATATGTACGCCAGAGGCGCGTTGCTGGGCGTGACCAGAGGCACCAAACGGGCCCATCTCTGCCGGGCCGTTCTGGAAAGCATTGCCCTGGAAAGCTACGACCTGGTCAAAACCATGGAGCGGGAATCCGGCGTGTGCATGCCGGAGCTTCGGGTGGACGGCGGCGCTTCCCGCAGCCGGTTTTTGATGCAGTATCAGGCGGATATCCTGAACGCCAGGGTCTGCCGCCCCCAGTGCCTGGAAACCACTGCCCTGGGCTCCGCCATGCTGGCAGGGCTTACGGTGGGCGTGTGGGACAGCCTGGAGGAGCTTTCCTCCATCTGGAAGGAGAATATTCGCTTCACCCCTGATTACGCCGCGGAAAGACGGGAGGCGGAGGTAGCCCGCTGGCACGAAGCCGTCCGCCGCAGCATGGGGTGGGAGAATAGAGGCTAGATACTGGATGCTGGATGCTGGAAAAGGGCAAAGACAGTTAAGTTGGAATTTAGCGTACTAGCAAAAAGCACAAAACCCTTGCCTCCCCTGAAGAGGGGAAACAGTCTGCTTCGCAGCCTGCGGGGACCATGCTTTGCATGGTGGAAGGGTTCCAGCTCAGTTGAAAACTGCATAAAACCAAGATCCAACGATCTTGCCGCACGGAACCCCTCAGTCAGCCTTTGGCTGACAGCTCCCCTTTCAGGGGAGCCAAGGGTGAGAGCTAAACCATAATTTATCGCCCCTTTGCCCTTCCTTTCCATGCGCCGCCATTGTCCAGCATCCAGCATCCAGCATCTAAACGTAAAGGTGGCATCTTCCCTTATGGCAAAATCGAAGCGTTTATACGACCTGCTGGCCTCCTGCCGGGAAGAGGAAGAGGTAAAGGCGGCGTTTGCAAAATATTTTGAGATCCCCTATCGTGCCCGATACCGCATTGATCTGATCACGCCTCAAATTTTGTTTGAATTCAAGCTGGATCAGAATTTTTCCCGGCGTCCCGTGCGGGCAAGGGCCATCGCCCAGCTGCTGTATTATGTGAGGAAGCTGAAATACGGCCCGTTTCCCGATCCGGTGCCGCCGGTGCTTTGCGTGGCGGATAAGAAATCCGGCTTTTTTGTGAACACTAAGGATTTTGCGCCCTTTTACACCGCCCACCGGAAATACGACTGGGACCGGGCGGCAAGCCAGCCCTGCCCGCTGCTTGTAGAGGCCCTGCGGCAGTGTCCCGCCGTGGAAAAGCTGCATGTGTATTCCTTTGAAAACCCGGCGGAGGAGCAGATCTTTGCCGATACGGTAAGCCTTTACCACCAGGAGCAGCTTACCGGGGTGGATAAAAAGAGCATTCACGAGGAAAATTTTCTGGCGGTCTATGAGCATTGGGCTGCCTTTTTTGAAAAATATGTGGCGGACGACAGCCATAAGCCCTCCGAATATTTTGTTACGGACCTGGAAGCGGGGCGTTCCGAGCTGCTGGGAGATTCCGGCGAGGTGCTGTTTCGCCTTGGCGACGGAGACTCCAGAAAAAGCCTGCCGCTGGAGGACTACCATCATTTCTGGAGCGTTTATGAAAGGGTGGAGCGCCCGGAAGAGCTTCGGGCTATCCGCCAGAAAATGGACCGTCTTTCCGAGGACTACCGGCGGCGGTTTACCGGAGAATTTTACACCCCCATCGAATTTGCGGACAAGGCCTTCGATTATATTTTGCGAACGGTGGGCCCGGAGCGCTGGAAAAACGGCAAATGGCGTATTTGGGATATGGCGGCGGGCACGGGAAACCTGGAATTCATGCTGCCGAGCTCCATGCTGCCGTACTGCTATCTCTCCACGCTCCTGGAGGATGACGCCGCTTACTGCAAGCGGATCTTTCCCGCTGCCACGGTGTTTCAGTACGATTATCTGAATGACGACGCCTATCTGGTAAAGGAGCAGGGGAAGATTCCCTTTGGTATTACGCCCAAGCTGCCCCGAAAGCTGCTGGAGGACCTGCGCGATCCCGAGATCAGCTGGATCATTTTTCTCAATCCGCCCTTTGCCACCAGCAACAAAAGCGGCAACAAGCAGGGGAAGCGCTCGAAGGACGGCGTTTCCATGACCTATGTTCGGGACCTGATGACAGAGCAGGGCCTGGGGGAGACCAGCCGGGAGCTGATCATGCAGTTCTTGTACCGGATCTCTGTGGAATTCCGGGGCAAAAACGCCTATCTCGGCCTGTTTTCCAAGCTGGGCTTCCTGACGGCGAATAATGACCAGCTGTTCCGGGACAGGATATTCCGCTATAAGCTGGAACGAGGCTTCCTTTTTTCCTCAGAAAATTTTCAGGGCTGCAAGGGGGCGTTCCCCATCGGCTTTTTTGTGTGGAATTTGGGGAAAGAGCTGCCTATTGAAGGGCAGCGGATCGTGCTGGATGTATATGATCCCTACTGTGATAAGGTGGGAACAAAGGAGATCCCCGTGCGGGAGCGGGGGCAGTTTTTGAATAAATGGCCCCAGCGGGTGAAAAACACGAAAATTTTCCCGCCTCTCAGCAGCGCCATCACGGTAAGCGGGCGGACAAAGGATGTGCGCAACCGGATCGCCGAGGGTTTTCTCTGCTCTCTGATGAGCTGCGGGAACGATATGCAGCACTATAACCAGGTAGCCATCCTTTCCGGACCCCAGGCCAGCGCGGGCGCCTATTCCGTGGTGCCGGAAAATTTTGAGCGCTCCATGGTGCTGCACGCCGTGCGGAAGCTGCCGAAGCCCTCCTGGGAAAACGACCGGGATCAGTTTTACCAGCCCAATATCGACCCCCTCCCGGCGGAGTTTGTCTCAGACTGCGTGGTGTGGAGCGCCTTTGCCCCCTCCAACAACACCGCCTCCCTGAAGGACGTGATGTACCAGGGCAAGCGGTATCAGATAGAAAACCAGATGTTTCCCTTCCCGCTTGCGAAAGTAAAAAGCTGGAGCTGCGGCCTGTCAGACCTGAAGGCCCAGCTCACCGCCGCCAATGAGGACCGCTTTTTGGCCCTGTGGCTCAAGGAGCGCCCTCTTTCCCCGGAGTCTCAGGCTGTGCTGGAAAAAGGGGAGGCCCTTTACCGGCTGGTTTACAGCGGGCTTGGGAAAACCCATTGGCTGGAGTATAAGATCGGCCTTTGGGATCTGGGCTGGTGGCAGGTCAAGGCCGCCGCCAAGGAACTGCCCGAGGCATGGGAGCCTATGGAGGCCCTGCAAAGCGCCATGGCGGCTTTGCGGGAAAAGCTGCTAACCGTCCTGCCCGGCTTCGGCTTTCTCCCACCCGGCGTGGAACCGCTGGAGCAGGAAGAAGAGCCGGAAGCTCACTGAGAGGAAAAATGGAAAAGGAGGCCCCGTTTTATAACGGGGTCTCCTTTTCTGATCGATTGTCAATTACAGGTAAACGAAAAAAGAAAAGGGCAGAAGTTTCACTTAAGATCCTTCTGCCCGGAATTTTCGGATTTTGCTTCCTCCACCTGGCAGCGTTCCAGCGCATATTCGATGAACATGCCGATCAGCTCATTTCTGCTGCGGCCCGTTTGTGCGACCAGAATGTCCAGCTGTTCGGCGATCCCTTCCTTGATCCTGATGGAAAAAACCTTATATCCATCTTCTCCTTTCGGCCGTTTGGGCTGAATGATCAAAGGTTCCTGTTTCATGGTGCACCTCCTTGTAAACATAGTTTATGCTTGCAAATAGGTGATTAATATGTTATTGTTTATGTTATAAAAGCCAGCGAGGCTTGCCGCTGTTCGCAAGAAATGCTGACCGGCGGATCTCTCCCTTTTTAAAATTAAAAAATATAAAGCTAAGGATGGGTTATCGGTATGAAAAAAGAAACAGAAGAATTTCGAAAGCTGCTGCGTCAGGTACGGCTGACCTGCGGCTACAGTCAGGGAGCGGTGGCGGATGCGTTGGGAGTAAACCGCTCTACCTATACCTGCTATGAGTCGGGAAAAACAACGCCTTCCCTCTATACCCTGAAAAAGCTGGCGCAAATTTTCGACGTGCCGGTGGAAGCCTTCCTTTTTCCGGAAACCTTTCAGGGCATAGAGCCTGTCCGGCAGCGTTCTTCCCGCAGAGTACAGACAGACCCAAAACGGATCGGTGAGCTCTCTGAGGAAGAAAAAAGATTGATCGCCCGCTTCCGGGCAGAAGGCGGCAGCCAGCTGTAAGAAGCTAGTTGTTAGTCTTTAGTCGTTAGTTGTTAGAGAAGGCTTTTTCCCCGGTCATTCTGAGCCCTTTCTGTCATCCTAAGCGAAAGCAAAGATAGCTTTGCTTTCAACGAAGGATCTCGTTCTTTTGCCCTTTTCCTCAGGAAGGAAGGGCGAGATCCTTCGTCACTACGTTCCTCAGGATGACAGTGAGTGAAGGTGAGCAGCGTGCTAAATTGGAATTTAGCGGGCTAACGAATAGCGCTCACCCTTGCCTCCCCTGAAGAGGGGAAACAGTCTGCTTCGCAGCCTGCGGGGACCATGCTTTGCATGGTGGAAGGGTTCC
>JAETPP010000231.1 GCA_021771115.1 Bacillota bacterium
CCTCCTTTAGGTCGGCATTGTCTGCCGTTTCAGGCTGCTCCTCTTCCGTTTCCGGACGGGCAGTTTCCGTTTCCGGCTCCGCCTGCCCTTCCGGTTTCCCGTTCATTTCCAGTTCTAATACCGACGGCTCCGGTTCTTCCATATCCACTGCCGCAAAATCAAACGAAAGCTGGCCGTCCGGCTGCTCCTTTACTTCCCGGCGTGTTTTCTTTGCAAGGGCGCGGACGGCGGTTTCCAGTTCCCCGGCAGGCTCCCGTTCCGTTTCCGGGGTACTTTTCACTTCTTTTTTTGCCGCCTCCGGCGTTTCCCGTTCCATGCACTGCGCCCGCAGTGTTTCCTCCGGAAGAGGGGTGAACAGGGAATATTCTCCCCGCAGGAACGTCGCCATGTCCTCCATCGCTTCCTGCATAGCCCGGTAACCGCGTCCCTCCTGCGGCACCCGGGCAAACGTCTCCGCCATATCCCGGTATAATGCCGCGCTGCGCTCCGGGGTTGACAGCCTTGGCATGATCGCATATACTCCCGCATCGACATCCCTCCCCGGCAGGGAGACAGGCTTCTTCCGCGCGGGGCTGTAAGAATAAAACATATAAATCTTCCGTGCAAGGACTGTCTTTTCATATTTCGGGATGGCGGACAGCTCCTCCTGGTTTAAATATTTCCCGGCATCAATCAGCCGCCGGATTCGTTTCTGCACCTGGTTCCAGTTCAGTTTTACCGTATCGTACCCTTCATTGCCGGAGTATTGATCCTGCCTGGTGAAACGAATCCCTCTGGAATTATGCTGCTCACTGTACCCGGTGCGCATGGAACCACCATCCCCGTACTCTTTCCGCAGGAAAGAAACGCACTCCTTTTCATCATGCCCCTGCATGAAATAAGAGCAGATACGCATTTTCCCCTCAAAAACCCCGCTTCCGCGCGTCATGAGGCTGTCAATCTCATCTTCCGTGATAAAGCTTCCCTTTTCCGGTTCAAAGCCCTCTGTGGCCGGAAACTGTTCCCGTGGGAGATCCAGGTCTGCAATACGGCCAAGGAGGGCTTCCGGGTTGTGAAGCTTCCGGAAGCGCAGAAGGCCGGGGTCGTCCTGGTAAGCCTGGTTAAAGCCGTCCAGCTCGTCCATAATGGCATCCCGGCTGTCTTTTTCTTTCAGAAATTCCCCAATCCGCTCCGTGCTTTTCGGGAATTCCCCGTACAGCGCTGAAACCCGGGGCAGGAATCCCATTGCGGCTGCCTCTTTCGTCAGGTCCTGCCGCAGGCGCCATAACTCCGCTGCCAGTTCCCTGTATTCGTTCGCCCGTGCGCCATCCAGTTTTTCCCGCGTTGTGTAAGCGCCGTCCTTTAAAAGCTGTGACGTGAGGGCAGCCGCCCTCCCCCACGGGACGAGGGTGCAGCCGTCCACGTTTGTGGTATGTCCGGGCGCGATGCGGATTCCGCCCTCCGTAAACCAGAGGGCATAGTCCTTCCCTGCAATGGTAAGCCCCCTGCCGCCTGTCCCGTATTCCTTCTGCCGAAAGACGGCAGCGTCGGGCATGGAAGGGGACTTCCCAAAAAATGTGATAATGCGCAGGATACTGTTCCTTCCGTTGCCTCCGTTTGTGAGTGCGCGGGCAATGACGTCTTCCGGCACTTCGGGAACCGGGCGGGCATGGCGTACAGAAACGGCGGGCTCCCTGCCCGCCGTCTGCTCTTCTGCCCTGTTTTCCTGTTCTTCCCGCCCCTCTGTTCCTTCCCGGTTTACCTGTAAACGATCTCCCTTAGTACCATTTCCTCCGCCTGTGCCATGAAGCTGTTCACTGCCCCAAGCCATGCCATCTGGTCGCGCTCCTTCATCTTCTCGTCCACGCCGCTTTGTTCCATCATCCCGGCTACCGCCCGGTCGACCTGTTCCTGTGCCTGCCGGTCGGTCTGGTACAGGTGCGGCATAAGCCTCCCCGTCAGCAGCATGGACATGTACGTCCCGTGGTGACGTTCCTTCAGAAAACTCTGCCGCAGCAGCCCGTATTTCCCCAACGGCATCCCCTCCGCTTCTTCCTCCCCGTCCATCCTCAGATCCGGTATCAGGTAGTCCCCGTTCTTCATGTAAGTCAGTCCTTCCATTGTCTGTACTCCTTTCATTGCTTTTTCGCTTTAAAGTGTTAAATCCTTCTTTTTCTTCAGTATACACAGGGACAGCGGATTTTTCAAGCGGTTTTCCGCTGTTTTTCTGCGGGTTTTTCATCATTTCCCGGTCATACTTCCGGATCACCCTGCCAATCTCCTGCAGGATTCCCATGGAAAGCGTGCTGACCGCGTCGCCCAGATGGTGCAGGACGGCGGGTGTGGAAAAATCCGTAATGCCGCT
>JAETPP010000232.1 GCA_021771115.1 Bacillota bacterium
CTCATTGGCGGCAAGGTCGGCGGCGTCCTGTATCTTTTTCTCGCTTGTCAGGCCATAGGTCTTTTCCAGATACAGCCGGATATATTTCATGTCCGTGTCGGTCATGGGGCTTCCGGCGGCTCTTTTGTAGCCGATTGGCTTTAGAATATCGGTGCGGTCGGTCAGCAGGTTGTAGGCAACCGCCCCGGAAAGGAGCGGGTCGCACTGGAACACGGTCAGGCAGTTGCTCATGCTGTTGCGGACACCGCCTTTTTCGGTGGTTTCCAGCATGGCCTTTACTTCAGTGGCGCTCCGGGGCGGCTCTGCGCTGTCTGCCATGTTCCCTATTTCCTGCCGTATCTGGGGCGGTAAGTTCTGCCATTCGTCTTTCAAGGTTCCTCACTTCCTTTCCGCAGTCTATGATAAGTGCCGCCCGCTCCTGAATGTCCCCGGAGAGAAGCACGTCCATCAGGTATTCCAGACGGCTTATATTTTGCAGGGCTTCCGTAAACCGGGGGTTCCATGCCCCGTCCGGCTGGCGTGGGGCGTATTCCTCCTTCCAGCGGCGCAGGAGATGGTAATAGTCGGACAGCACCCGGAAACAGTGCCGCTCCATGCGCCTGAATTTCTGTTCTTCCGTTTCTCTTTGCAGGCGTGGTCTTATGGGCTGCTTTTTGCCGCTCCTCCCGTCCTCATAGGGGATGGAGAAGTCCTGCGCCAGCATGAGGGCGGCTTCCCGGCTTCCGATACCGTGGAGCCGGGAAACAAAATCTATCACGTCCCCGGTAGCTCCGCAGCCAAAACAAAAATAGCGGCGGTCAACCTTCATGCTTGGGTTCTTGTCGTTGTGGAACGGGCAGACGCACATCCCGTTCCGGTTTACATGGATTCCATAACGCTCCGCAGCCTGCCTTGTGGTGACGGACTGCTTCACGGCTTCAAATACATTCAATAGGCGTTCCTCCTGATAATAAAAAAGGCGCTTGCCTGCGGTTTCAAATCACAAAACAAGTGCCTGTTTAAAGTTCCATATCCTGTTGTTTCTGTGTCCGGATCGGCGGCTGTTTCCCCGCCTGCTCCTGCCGGATACGTTCCTGCCGCCCTTTCAGGCTCTCCTGTACGGATGGCTTCTTCCCCGGCTCGGCGGTCTGGCGGTACTGTTCGGATGGCAATACCTGATTGAGCCAGTGGCGCACGTCACGGAGTACCTTCACGTCTGCCTGAACCGCTTCCAGTTCCTTCCGCTGTCCGGGCAGGGCGGCGGCAAGCTGCTCCCGTTCGGATTCCAAATCTTTGCGGGAGTAGGAGTTGCCTTTCAGGTTGGCTTTCAAATACCGGATGGCGGCATTGTAAGCGTCCAGTTCCTCCCGGTGGCTCTCCGCAAACTTCTCCTTTTTCTTCTTCCAGCCGATGGCGGCATACTCCGCATGGACTGGCTTGGCGGCTTCGTATTTGTCAATATAGGAGAGCATGATACCTATGGCTTTTATCCGCTTCTCGCTTTTCTTCATGCTCCCCATGACGGAAACGGCGGTCTGGCTGATTTCGTCCAGCCGGGTGTCAAGACTCTCCACGGTGGAGATTTCTTTTTTTCGCAGGAAGTCCATCGCCGCCTGCACTTTGTTGTAGTCGGCAACGGTGCCTTTCAGCTTCCCTCTGGAAGTCCAGCCGGCACGTTCTCCGCTCCGCAGCTCCAAATATCGGAATAACAGTTCCGGGAGTGTCGGCTCCTTTGCCTGCTCCAATGCTTCCAGTAGCACGGCCTTTTTCTCCTTTAAATCAGCAATCCAGCCTTTTAAATGGCGCACCATCTGCCGGATGGACTGCATGAGCCTGTTAGCGGTTTTGATGTCCCGGTTCAGGTTGCCGATGTTGGTCTGGATTCCTTTCTTCTCCATCTGGCAAACGGCTGGCCCCATGTGGACGGTGGGGATTTTATCAATCCCTTGTCGGGCATAGGAGCGCAGGTCAAGCCGTTCCGGGCGGCTGTTGGCTTCCAGATAGCGGTTGGCCGTGTCCGTCCATCCCTGCCGCCAGATTTCGGCGTACTTCTGGTCGTTCCAGTCCACGGTATTTTCCTTGTGGCTTTTCCATCTGCCGGACGGGAGCCGGATTCTTTCGCCGTTTTCGTCAAGGTCATAGACTTTGCGGCTTTTAGGGAGCCACTTCCCATTTTCGTCCATCGCCCGCATGGTGAGCAGGATATGGGCGTGGGGGTTGCCGTCCCCCTTGTCATGAATGGCAAAATCGGCTATCATGCCTTTGGAAACAAAAAACTCCCGGCAGTAGTCACGGATAAGGTCGGCATACTGTTCCGGCGGGATTTCCCTTGGGATGGCAAGCACGAACCTCCGGGCAAGCTG
>JAETPP010000233.1 GCA_021771115.1 Bacillota bacterium
GCCCGCTATATGCTGGGTATGAAAGTGAAAGATATTGCCGCAATGGAGGGTATCACGCCATCACAGGCGGGAAAATCCATCCATGCCGCACTGCGGAGGCTGCGCCGGTACTTTGCTCGACAGAAATGGACGGTCAATCTATGAGTATTTCCAAAGAAAAGAGGTGCCTGACATGAACGAAAAAATTACAGCCCACCCACAAAAAGAAGAACGGGAGAAAGTCCTGAAGGAGATTCGGCAGCTTGAAAACCGAAAGAAGATTTTGGAGAACAAGCAGCGCAACGAGGAACGCAAGGCCCGCACCCGCCGCCTGATTGAGCGTGGGGCCGTTTTGGAAGGCATTTTCCCTCTGGCCCCCGACCTTCCCGGCGTAGAGGTCAAAGCATTTTTGATTGCCCTGTCCCATCTTCCGGGGGCTGCGGAATTGACTGCAAACCTGCCAAAATCCGGGGACACGCCATAAGTCCCTTGTTTACAAGGGCGCACTTATACACCGTTGCCGGTGCTGTGCGCCCTGCCGGGGGCGTTGCGTACTTCGTCCGCGATGGGAAGCTACGCTCCCCAAACCCCTTGTGCGCTCTGCGCAGCCAGACACCCGCTTTGCGTTTATCCGGCTCCACAGAGCCTGTTATCCCCTCACTGAAAGGAGGTGTTCCCCATAGATTTCTGTCATATCCCCGTCAGTATCATCAAGCGCAGCGCGGGCCGTTCTGCCGTTGCCGCAGCTGCTTACCGCAGCGGAACCAAGCTGACAAATGAATGGGATGGAATGACCCACGACTACACCCGGAAAGGCGGCATTGTCCATGCGGAGATCATGCTGCCTGCCCACGCGCCACCGGAATTTGCAGACCGTTCTATCCTCTGGAACAGCGTGGAGCAAATCGAGAAAGCAAGGGACAGCCAGCTTGCCCGCGAGATCGAAGCAGCCCTGCCCCGTGAACTGTCCGGCGAACAACAGCTCGCCCTTGTGCGCGCCTATGTGAAGGACAACTTTGTAGACAAAGGAATGTGTGCTGACTTTGCTATCCATGACAAGGGAACCGGCAACCCTCATGTCCATATCATGCTGACGCTCCGGCCTCTGAAAGAAAATGGACAGTGGGGCGCAAAGTGCCGCAAGGCATACGATCTGGACGAGAATGGACAGCGTATCCCGGATGAGAAAAGCGGTTGGAAAAATCACAGAGAGGATACGACCGGCTGGAACGATAAAGGAAATGTGGAGATTTGGCGGGCAGCGTGGGCAGCCTACACCAACCGGGCGCTGGAATCTGCCGGTAGACCGGAGCGCATTGACCACCGCAGCTACAAGCGGCAGGGCATTGATAAGATTCCCTCTGTACATCTGGGGCCAGCGGCCAGCCAAATGGAGAAGCGCGGTATCCGCACCGACAAGGGAGAAGTCAACCGGCAGATCGCCGCCGACAACAAGCTGCTCAAGGAAATCAAAGCCCGCATTACCCGTCTTTATCGCTGGTCGAAAGCCGAAACGGAAAAACCACAAACACAGCAAAGCAGCTTGACAGCTTTGTGGGAGGCTCAGCAGCAGTTGAACGCTCCCCACACCCGCACCGGCAAAATCCGGGCTTTGCAAGAAAGCGCTGCACTATTCAGCTTTTTGCAGGCAAACGGCATCCAGTCTATGCAGCAGCTTCATGAAAAAATCGCTGATATGAACAGCCGTTACTATGACCTGCGCGGAAAGATCGTCAAGGCCGAGCGCCGGATCGCTACCCTTACCGAGCGCGGGGAGATGTGGGAACAGTACAACCAGTACAAGTCCATCTATAAACAGTTTGCCGAAGTAAAACCGGAAAAGCGGGAACAGTTTGAACAGCGCCACAGTCGGGAACTGATCCTGTATGACGCAGCAGCCCAGTATCTGAAAGAACTGAAAGACAGCGGTGAGGCAATCACCCCGAAGGCATGGCAGCGGGAAATCGACCAGCTGGCCGCTGGAAAGCAGGCGGACACGCTTGCCATGAAATCCATGCGGAAGGATTTGAAAGCAGTGGAACGGCTCCGCAAGGCCGCCGACCAACTGGCCCGGCAGGAACGGGACAAGCCTCACGACCGGGAGCCGGAGCGGTAAGGGCTACCGCGGTTTGGCGTACCCCTTTTAGGTGCGTCGCGTTTCACGACACCCTTTTGCACACAGAAAAACCGCCGTACAGGTTTCCCCATACGGCGGCAGTCGGTTTATTTGCCGAACAAGTCGCTGTGTGTGCCGGTGCGGGCCAGCGTCAGCACCAGAACATCATCCTCTATGCGGTAGACAAGCAGCCAGTCCGGGAGAATATGACATTCCCGATGGCCTGCCCAATCGCCGGAC
>JAETPP010000234.1 GCA_021771115.1 Bacillota bacterium
TTACAGCTAAATTACTAGTGCGCTAAATTCCAATTTACCGCACTAGCTACCCCACTGTCATCCTGAGGAAAGCAGTGACGAAGGATCTCGCTCTTGAATTCCGCAAAAAATAGCAAAGAACGAGAATCTTCGCCGAAAGCAAAGCTTGCTTTGCTTTTGCTCAGCAATGACAGGAGAGGAGCAGGAGGAATAACGCTAAATTCCAATTTGCCATCCTGTTTCATATTCCCAACAGCCGCCGGTCATAGGCAATCAGCGCCTCGTTACTCCCCGATCCCGGTCGGCTTGATCGTCGGAAAACAGAACTGATATCCCTAATTTCCTTGAAAAAACTTTACATAGAAATATTTGTTAAGCTTTGGATCGCGTTCATTTTTCCTTACAAACTCCAGCTCGAATCCCAGCTTCTCATAAAACACCGGGGCCTGAAACTCATTCGTGCAGAGATTCATGTTATGGTAGCCGCCGTCCCGGTAACAGTCTTCCACCGCTTCGATCAGGCGTGTGCCTATCCCTTTTCCCCGGTGCGCTTCCATCACCACCAGCTCGTCGATATAAACCTCCGAATAGCAGGTGAAGCCTGTTACAGCGCCCATGAGCTCATCGTTTTCTTTTGCAAGAAAGCTAAAGGGTGTGAAACGGCAGGCCACCGCGTTCTTTGCTTCATACTTTTCCAATTCGTCCTCGATCAGTTTTTTCGATGCATCATTCAGTTCCGTTTTTTCAATTTTCATATGGAATTTTGCCCCTTGGCGTCAGACTTTTGTTCTTCGCGCTCTACATTCCCAGCAGCGGCTGGTCATAGGCAAACAGCACTTCGTTTATCTCGAAAATGTCATAGTTTTGATTCACGATGAAATACTCCACGATCACATCAAACTTGCTGGCATGGGAAAGGGCGTACCCCGCCCGCTCCAGCAGATGATCGGTTTCCGGCAGGGTCAGCTCCAGCGCAATGGCCAGCGCCAGAATGGTGGGCTTTTTCGGGGTGTAGTCCTTACCGGTGCGTATCTTGGAAAAGAGCTTGCGGTCGATGTTCGCCTTCTTATAGACCTCCACATCGGTTTTGCCCTTTTGGTCGATGAGCTTTAAGAGCGACTGGGAAAAGGGCTCGTCCAAATCTTCCAGCAGCTCACTGAGCGCCGGAGCCGCCGTCATCATCGGGAGAGAGAAAGAAGCTGTCTGCTCCAGGGCTTCCGCTTTCAGCTCGGAAGCTCTGCTGCGGGCAAAGGTGTGGGCTTTCACATAATGCTCGTCGATGTAGCTCTCCACCCTGCCCAGCAGCGTTTTGCTGACCTGAAACGCGGCGGGATCGAACACCGCCAGATACACCTCCATCTCGTGGGTCCTGAGAAACTTCTGGATGCTCTGCCGGGCAACCTCCAGCGCCTCCTCCTTGGGATAGCCGTAAATACCGCTGGAAATCAAAGGAAAGGCAATGCTTTCACAGTCGTGCTCTGCCGCCAGCCTCAGCGCCGACTCATAGGCCGAGGCCATAAGCTCCCGGCACCGCTTCCTGCTCCAGCGATGGTAAACAGGCCCCACCGCGTGGATCACGCAGCCGGCGGGAAGCCCAAAGCCCGGCGTAATGGCCGCCTCTCCCACTTTGACGGGCGCAAGCGGAGCGCAGGCCGCCTGAAGCTCCCGCTCCCCGGCGGCATGAAAAATCGCGCCGCAGACCCCGCCGCCCATCCGCAGCTCCGTGTTGGCGGCGTTGACAATGGCGTCCACCTTCATTTTTGTAATGTCCTGCCGGACAATGGTAAAGGGCATGGACTCGCCTCCCCGATCTTCCTGAACGTGATTTTTGGCTTTCCCCGCTTTCACTTTACGCAGGAATAGCGCAGCTCCTTCATTCCGTTTTCGATGAGTCCTGTCAGCTGAAAGCCCACTGACTGATACAGGTGCTCCGCGGCCTCATTGCCAAGAAAAACACCTGTGTACAGTTCCCGAATGTCATACTGTTCTTTCATCTGCTCAATGCCCAAAAGCAGCGCGGCCCTTCCGTAGCCCTTGTTTTGGTGCTTTTTATCGATGAGAAGCTTCCACAAGGTATATTGGTTCCTGCATTCATAAAACCCAAACATGAGAAACCCCACCGGCGTCTCATCCGCATAGATCGCATAAGGATAGGCCGTTTTGCGGTAAGCATACGCCTGCGCCAAGGAATGCTCCGTGGTGGAAACAAAATTCTCTTGATCCTCCGATACCCTAGGGGTTGTTTGAAAATAGAGAAAATGCCGGATTTTTGTTCAGGAGTAGGTGATTCCAAGACAAAAATCGCAGAAAACCTTTCGGTTTTCGAGAATTTTTGGCACGGGAAGCGCC
>JAETPP010000235.1 GCA_021771115.1 Bacillota bacterium
ACTGGCTGCATAATCTTCGTCTCCTTCGTCTTGAATGTTTGATCTCATTCTTGACTCAGTCGAAGATTTTCATACTGTCGAGGAGCGTCGATTACACAGAATTTTCGGCGGTCTCTCTTATCATTCTTTTGAGGTTCAACGCGGTCGCCGAGAGGAGGCAGTGGTCCTCCGCTGCCTCTAAACCTCGCCGCAAAACGCGTGTTAAGTTATGCCCCCACTTCTGCGCGGCAAACGCGCCCTCGCACCAGATCTGCCGTTTGCGCAGCGCATCCAGATAGTCCGGCTGGTTTTGCCGTGCGAGATGCCGCCGGACTGTTGGACGGAAGTAGGTGTCCATCAGCTTTCGCGCGCCGCGTTTATCATGTTCGCTCAAACATTTCTCCCGGAACGGACAGGCTTGGCAGTCTCCGCGCTCCGCCCAATACTCCCAATACACGCCGCTGGCGCTGCGGTACAGCCCCTTCACCGGAAGCTCTTTCCCGTTGGGACAATGGTAAACGTCTTTGTCCGCGTCGTAAGAAAAGGCGTCGCGTTTGAATTCCACCTTGGTCCTATCGGCAAAAGGCTGCGGCCTGACATAAAAAGAAATCCCCTGCTCCTCCAACACACGGTGAGCCAGAGGGAAATCGTAAGCGGCGTCCGCTGTGGCCGCCTGAATAGGGAGGACATTCCGGTGGATCTGCTCCAGGTGGTCCAGATATGGCACGGAATCATGCACATCCCCCGGCGTTACTGTCACACCCAGGATCACACCGTGGTCCGTGTCCACGGTCTGGTGGCTCAGGTAGTACTGGCCCTCCGGTTTCCCCGGCCGCTTCATGTGCCCCGCCTCCGGATCCGTCCGGCTCACCCGCTTGTGGCTGCGGCGGCTGTCACGCTTGATCTGCTTTGTCCGCTTCTTCCGGCGGTGTCCGATCTTTTTCTCCAGCGCCCGCAGTCCTTCTTCCTCATAGCTGTCCAGCCGTTCCCAGTATGCGCCCGGCTCCGACCGCATTTCCACCAGATGCTCCGACGCCCGGGAGGCGTTGGCCTTTACATGGGTAGAGTCAGTGGCTGCCAACCGCCCGCTGACCAGACCTTTCTCGATGCACTCACGCACCACTTCTTCAAACAGCCGGCGGAATACCTTGCGGAAGGAAGGCTTGTGCCGCCGCAGCTGGGAGACGGTGCTGTGGTCCGGCACCCGGTCAAACAGATCCAGACCCAGATACCACCGCAGAGCCACATCTGTCTGGATACGCTGCTCGATCTGCCGTTCCGATGGGATGCCGTACAGGTATCCTACCAGCAGATATTTCACCAGAACTACCGGGTCGATGGGGGGACGGCCGTTCCCGCGACTGTACAGGCTGGCTGTTTCTTCTTGTACGAAGGACAGATCCAGTGTGGCTTCCAGTTTTCGCAGAAAGTGCTCCTCTGGGACCAGATCTTCTATCGTTACCATATGCAGCTTCAATTGCATTGCAATCCCCCTCACCGCTCTTTTTCCTATTTTACCATATTTCCGGCCGTGAGGCTACTTTGTCAACAGCTCCAAAGTGTCCCAAAGATTGTCTGCGTCACAGGCCGCTACCGCGCCTGTTCCTTATATGCTTTACTGCATAAGAATTTTTTCTTTTTTGATGACCCGCATAAGTGTTAGATGTTGACAGTAGTTTGATTTTCAGGCATGGGGGAATGGTAGGATACCGCCCCTCAAAAACCGAGCCTGAAAAGCCTTTTGGCAGGCGGGTTTCAAAAGCCTTAATCGTAACGCCTTACCCCTTTGAATAAGCCCAAAAAGGCAACATAGCATAGAAAAAGCGATGGACTTAGCTGTGAAACTAAATCCATCGCTTTTCTTGTGCATCGTTCAGTTTTCAATGGTATCTTCACTTATTATGTCCCCAAACAGGACACGCAGGTAATCCCGGCGGCCATAGAGAATGCGATCCACAAAAACTTCATTTTCATAGACTCGATAAAAGGTGAGATAATTTCCGGTCACAAGGAAGCGATAATCGCTTTCTACATCGGCAACGGAAGTAAGAGGAGCGCCCGCCGCCGCAAAGTCTACAAGCTGGTCTACCGCATCTATGATACTGTTTACAATGCGTTCTGCGGCGATGGGGTTTTGAAGTTCAGATGCGATGTAATCCCATATTTCTTCCAAATCACGCCGGGATTCTTTAGAATAAAGTATCTTATGCTTCATTTGTTTTTGCGCGGAAATGCGCCCTCATCTCGTCCGGGGTCAGCCAGCCCTCCGTTTCACCGGACTTCCGGCCCTTGGCAAGCTCGCTCATAAGCCGAAG
>JAETPP010000236.1 GCA_021771115.1 Bacillota bacterium
GAACGCAAGACCGCTTTTTCCGCGAAGATTGCCGCCGCGCTCCTTAAATCCGGCAAAGTGAATGTGAAGAAGCTCTATTCCCCGAAAACAGGCAAGACCTATGACGGAACTATCGTTCTGGCTGACACTGGCGGGAAATACGTCAACTACCGTATCGAAGTACAGAAGAACTAAAAACTTGAATAGCAAGCATAGGAAGCGGGTACCCACTTCCGTAAATCCCTGTCCTGCCGCTGACGCGCCGGACGGGGATTTTGCTTGTTGGGAAGTTTCCCAAACCCTCTAAAAAAATGAAAAAATTGTTGGCATAACGCACAGCCCACCGTAGTACGGGGCGAACCCCAAAAGCGCGGCGGTGCGCCGCCATTTCAGAAAGGAGCGAATGAATGGAAAAGAAAAAAGGTTACTCCATGTTTGAGCGTGACAAGTTAGATCCGGCTGACAGTATGCGGATAGAGCGAAATATTTATTTTGAGGAACAGACCGCTGACCTTTCCGGGCTTACCGCCCTGCCCTTAGAACAGTTACAGGCATTGCGGGAAGAATACGCGGCGGCTGAACAGGCAGCTTTTGAAGCCTTGCAAGAACAGGCGGCGGCATGGGACGAACAGGCGGGAAAGACCCTTGCCATTGACAAAGCCATTGAGTATGTGAGGACACCCGAAGCTACGCATACCGCGAACCAGTGGGAAGCTACGGACTACGGGAAGCACATCAGCAACCGCGTCTACCAAATGCGCTACCACATATCCGAGAATACCCGGTATGACAGGGAAAAAGAGAAATCCATTCCCTATTCGTGGACGCTTTCATGGAGTATTTACACCAACAGCCCCCACAATTACGGACAGGCAAAAATCGCCGGACAGGAAAGGAAAGTCTTTGCAGACAAGGCAGCTATGGAAAAATATCTGAATGGGCGTATCAAAGCCTATCAGCATTTATTCACCGAGGTATCGCCGCCTATCCCGCCAGAGTATGCAGAGCATTTCAAAGTAAACGGGCAGCTTTTACCGGGCTATGCTATCGAGGGCGAGGAACGGGCGCAGCCTACCGCTGAAAAAGCAGCCCCCACCACAGCAGAGCCGCCACAGGACACCGAACAGAGAAAGGAGCGTGAAACCATAAACGAGCAGTTTTCAATTCTTATCGACAGCCGCAGCCGCTTTGAAACAGGCAAACCGGGCGGCGTGTGGCTTCCCATGCCGACCACAACAGAGCAGCTTCATGCGGCTATGGAAAGCGTCGGCATTACCGCAGACAATCCGCAGGATTTTTTCATCAACGGGTATTCTTCTACGGAGGACTGCCCCTTTGACTTGCCGCTTTCCGTTATCCAAAGCGCAAGCATGGACGAGCTGAATTATTTTGGAAAACTTCTGGAAATGCAGAGTGACGGGGACAAGGATAAATTTGCGGCGGCGGTTACACATGGCGAGTATGCCGGAAGCATGAAAGACCTTATCAACCTTGCACAAAACCTTGACTGTTACTGGCTCTATCCCACTGTCCGCAGCGAAGAAGATTACGGTTATTATCTTATCGACGAACTGGACGAGCTGGAGCTTCCCGAAGAAGCAAAGAAATATTTCAAGTATGAAGAATACGGGCGGGACGCAGTTAGCAAGGATAAGGGGCAGTTTACCGAACAGGGCTATATCTATAACAATCAGAACACCTTTACCGAATGGTATCGGGGAACGGAAAACGAGATACCCAAAGAATACCGCGTTATGAGCTTCCCACAGCCGGAACGCGGCGGACAGGACAAGACCTTTATGGACGCAGCCGCCACAGAGCAGACCGCCCGAACCGCCGCAGAGCAGCCACAGGAGCCGCACCCGGTTATCCCTATCGTGCTGACAGCCGGGAAGCCCGCCGAGAAATTAAAAGAGATTACCGACCGTCTGGAACAGGGCATTACGGAACTCTTTGACAGCGAGCGTTACAAGGAATATCTGAAAGTCATGTCAAAATTCCATAATTACAGCTTCCGAAACACCGTCCTTATCGCCATGCAGAAGCCGGACGCTTCCCTTTTGGCGGGCTTTTCCGCTTGGAAGAACAACTTTGAGCGAAATGTGATGAGAGGGCAAAAGGGAATTAAAATCATTGCCCCGTCGCCCTATAAAATCAAACAGGAAATGCAGAAAATCGACCCGCACACGCAGAAGCCCATAATCGGCAAGGACGGAAAGCCCGTCACCGAGGAAAAGGAAATCACCATACCCGCCTACAAGGTGGTATCCGTCTTTGACGTTTCCCAGACCGAGGGAAAGGA
>JAETPP010000016.1 GCA_021771115.1 Bacillota bacterium
AACCGTAAGAAACGGAAGGGGGAAGAGTGTGAGAGGGGACCATCAGGGTCCCTCTCTCGCGTTTCAATCAGAACTTATTGGGGAAATCTTTGATTTCCCCAATAAGTTTGAGCGTGTCGAAAAAATCTTTTTCGACACGCTCAAAGGCGGAGCTTGCTCCGCCTTTTTTCTGTCCCTCGCTCGGTTCCGGTCTTGTATTTTCGGCCCTGTCCGGCTATAATAGACAGGAAATGGTAATAAAGAAAGGAATTTGCTATGAAGTGGAAAAAGGCGGCGCTTTTGCTTATGGCAGCGCTGATTTGTATTGGTACCCTCTCCGGCTGCGGCAAAACCGAGGAGGAAGCCCCCTCGGAAGCTCCGGTGAGCCTGAAAAACGATGGCAGAGAGGTAACGCTGGTGCTGGGAGAGATTTTGGGCGAGGAGCAGCGGATCACGGTACTCCGGGAGATCGCGGAAAAATACGAGGCGGATTTTCCCAATACCAGAATAGAAGTGCGCTCCTTCTCAGAGGTGCAGAGCCTGAAGAATGCCATGAAGGCCGGCGAGGTGGATATCGGAGAGCTTCCGGGTGAGGAGCAGGCCGCCTTTGTGCGGGACGGCGTTTTGCTGGATTTTTACCCCTACCTGCTGGCCTGGAAGGAAAGCGCCACTCTGACCCAGGCGGCCAGAACGGTGGCGGGCTCTATGGGTGCAAAGCACGCCTACCTGCTTCCCAGCGATTTTTTGCAGGATGTTCTCTATTACCGCGCGGATTGGTTCGATGCCTATAATGAAGGGCTGGAGCCGGATCAGAAGGTATACTGCCGTACTTGGGAGGAGATCGCCGGGGGCCCAAACGCCAACGGAACGTTGATCACCGGGGCGGTGGAAAGGCTGGGAGACCGGGGCAGGCTGGCCTTTGCCGGAAAAAACAACCTGCTGCGGTATTTTGACGCCATGGTATGGAGCTCGCTTCATCAAAACAGGTTGGCCGATCCCGGCGCGGGCTATTTTTCCGTGGCCGATGAGGGAAAATCCATTTTTTCCACGGAAAAGGCGTCTGCCGCCGCAGATGAATTCACCAGGGTGGTAAGCGCCGCTCTGCCGGAGGCGCTGGATTGGACGGAGGAAGAGGCCGTCAAAGCCTTTCAGGACGGAAAAGCCGGAATGCTGCTGGCGGACCGTTCCGCGGCGGAAAGCCTGCGGGCCTCCATGCCGGAGGGCGCCTGGGCGGTAGAGCCCTTCCCCCGGGGCTTGAGCGGAACGGCGGCTCTTTCCCCCAATTCCTATACCGGCTGGGGGATCTCCGCTGCTTCCAAGGAGCAGGAGATCGCCGCGCATTTTCTCACCTTCCTGTCAAATGCGGACAACAACACACACCTTGCGAAAGTCTGCGGCTCGCTGCCCATCCATTTGGAGGCGGCGGCCCTGGAGGAAAGCCTGATGGAAAGCGACCTGGCGGCGGAGCTTACCATGGCGGCCAGCGGAGACCGCTACCGCTATGCCTTTGAGCCCATCATGTATGAGGCCTATGAGGGCTACCGGGCCGAGGCGGAGGAAAAGGTTTCCCAGTTTGCCCGGGGAGAGCTCCCCAAAGCCGACTTGCTGGGCTATTTGGACGACTACTGGAACGCCGCCTGCGCCGAAGAAGGCAAGTTGTGGCTTTAGAGTTGTTAGCTGTTAGTAGTTAGTTGTTAGAAAGAGCATATGGGAAACGGAAGGGCAATGAGTAATGAGCAATTAGCAATTAGCAATTAGCAATGAAAGGAAAAGGACCTTTGCCTGTCACACTGAGCCTTCCCTTTCCTGTCATCCTTCACCGCCGCAGGCGGTGAAGGATCTCGTCCTTTAGTTGTTAGTTGTCAGTAGTTAGTTGTTAGAGAAGAACAAAGGGCCCCACCTGTCATCCTGAACCGCCGCAGGCGGTGAAGGATCTTGCCCTTTAGTTGTTCGTTGTCAGTAGTTAGTTGTTAGAGAAGAACAAAGGGCCCCACCTGTCATCCTTCACCGCCGCAGGCGGTGAAGGATCTCGTCCTTTAGTTGTTCGTTGTCAGTGGTTAGTTGTTAGAGAAGAACAAAGGGCCCCACCTGTCATCCTGAACCGCCGCAGGCGGTGAAGGATCTCGTCCTTTAGTTGTTAGTTGTCAGTAGTTAGTTGTTAGTTGTCAGTAGTTAGTTGTTAGTTGTCAGTAGTTAGTTGTTAGAGAAGAACAAAGGGCCCCACCTGTCATCCTGAACCGCCGCAGGCGGTGAAGGATCTCGTCCTTTCCTTTGGACAGGCGGTAGATTTAGCGATAGCAGGCAGGGCCAAATCAGAAAGCGGGGGAAACGGATGAATCGGGTGATCTCCAAAATAGGCTCGGCGATCGTTACCGTAACAGTGTTCCTTTTTGCCCTGTGCCTGCTTGTTGATTTTCCCTTTGGTTCCTACCTTGTATGCATGGTTTTGCCGATAGGGTATCTTATGATGGCGGCGGGCTTTCACCAGGAATGCCGCGAGGAGCGGCGGGCAGCCGCAACGGTGGGGCTCCTGTTTTCCGCGATCTACGCGGTACTGATTTTTGTGGTGTATTTCGCGCAGACCACCACGGTAAGGCTGGAAGAGCTGACCGAGCAGGCAAGGAGAATATTGGATTACCAAAAAGGTGGGCTGCTTTTTCATTTTGACCTTCTCGGATATGGGATGATGGCGCTTTCCACCTTTTTCATCGGCCTTTCCATCCAGCCGGACAGTACGCCGGACAAGTGGCTGAAGAGCCTGATGATGATCCACGGCGTTTTTTTCCTCAGCTGTTTTATCCTGCCTATGACAGGGATGTTCACAACTATGGCAAGCGGAGAAGCCGGCAGCGGAGGTTCGGCCGCGCTTCTGGTTTGGTGCGCCTACTTCCTTCCCATAGGCATATTGTCATACAGGCACTTCGGAAAAGGGAAAATTTGATTTTTCCGAATTGTCCCGGAACTCTTTTGGAACGAAACAGCACGCTTTGCTTTGGCAAACTTGTATCACATACGAAAAAAGGATCCTCGGTAGGATGGAAACCATACTGAGGATCCTTTGCTTTATGCGCTTCGACCAATCGGCCGCCAAATTTTTGTTACAGAAGCCTTACAGAGAAGGAAAACTCCGCCGTTCCGCCGGCGGGCAGGAAGGTCATGCCCTTCTTTTTCTCAAATTCATCTCCCTCATCGGTACAGGTGGCGCAGCCTGTCCAGGGCTCCAGGCACACATAGGGGCCGTCGTTCTGCGCCGACCAGATCCCCAGCATGGGGAAACCGGAAAAGTCCATTTCCACGCCCTTGCCGGTGTTGGGATTTACCAGCTGTACCTTGGTGGAGCGCAGGTTTTCAAAAATCAAAGCGTCTTCATAGAAAAGGGAATGGCGCAGAGGGATCTCCTGCTGGTTTTCCAGGGTAAAGGCGGTTTTTCCGGGATTGATCAGCCCCTTGCCCATCACAATGGCCGGGCAACGCTGGGTTTCCGGGTGCTCAAAGCGGATCACATAGTCTTCAAAAGCGGCGGCTTCGTTGACGGGAATGTTAAAACCGGGATGGCCGCCGATGGCAAAGGGCATCACCTTGTCTCCGGTGTTTTCCACGGAGAAACGGGTTTCCATGCCGTTTTCCGTCAGGGTATAGGTCACCGTGAAAGAGAACTCAAAGGGGTATTCCTTTTTTGTTTCAAAATCGGAGGAAAGGCGCAGGGAAAGGCTGTTTTCTTTCTGTTCCGCCAGAACGAACTCCCGGTGGCGGGCAAGGCCGTGCTGGCCCATGGAGAACCACTCGCCGCCGATTTTTGCTTTTCCCTCCCGCAGCGCCCCCACGATGGGGAACAGCACCGGGGCGTGGCCCTTCCAGTATTGGGGGTCTCCGGTCCAAATGTACTCAAAATTCCCTTCGTCCTTCAGGGAAATCAGCTGCGCGCCCAAGGAATCCACCTGAGCGGTGAATTTGCCGTTTTTTATCTCGTAGATCATACTACTCCTCCCATGTCTCAAATTGCTAGTCTTAGTATAACAAACTTTTTCGGAAGATACAATCGAATCCGGTTTACTTTTTATGCTGCGGTATGGTAAAATAATCGCAAAGCGATTATCTGCGAGAACCCCTGAACCGCAAAGCGGTTCTTTAGCAACGGGCTTCTCAAAAAGGTTGACGCCTTCGGCGCTTATGGTAAAATCAAGTTTTAGGAGGTGACTGGATGCGGGCTGTGATCCAGCGGGTACACGGCGCCCAAATCACCATAGACCACAAGGAAACCCGGGAGATCGGGCCGGGGCTTACCGTGTTCTTGGGTGTACTGGAGGGCGATACAAAACAGCAGGCGGATTTCCTGGCGGAGAAGATCCGGGAGCTGCGGATTTTTACCGATGAGAACGACAAGATGAATCTGTCCCTTATGGATATCGGCGGGGAGCTTTTGGTGGTTTCTAATTTTACCTTGAGCACCGATTGCAAAAAGGGCCGCCGCCCTTCCTTCGACCGGGCCGCGCCGCCGATGGAGGCGAAAGCCCTGTACGAGCGGTTTGTAGAGCAGGCGAAAGCCGGCGGCGTCAAAAAGGTGGAAACCGGGGAATTCGGCGCGCATATGGATGTACTGGTACAGAACGACGGGCCCGTTACCATCATCATCGATACGGAAAAAATCGGGAAGTAGGGGAGTGATGGTATGAAGCTCGGCGAGGTATGCCTGCTGACAGAGAATGTAAGAAGGCTGGCGGATTTTTACAAAAAGCTTCTTCAGGTGGAAAATGGCAGTGAGGATGAGACCCACCAATTTATCCTCGCAGAGGAAACTGCGCTGACGATCTATCGCGACGGTAAAAAGCGGGAGAAAAATTTTCAAAATATCCAGCTTGCCTTTACCGTAGAGGATATGGAGGCCGCCTATGAGCGGGTCAGGGCCATAGGCGGGAAAATCGTGGAGCCGCCGGCAAAAAGGCCCTGGGGCGTGGTAAACATGAGCTTTTTAGATCCGGACGGAAATCTGTTGTTTTTCAGAAGCTTTCCAAAAGAGCGAAGCTGAAAAACATGCTTCAGCGTTTACAAAGCGCGGTTTGATTTTATTTTCAGAAAGGGGAAGAACACTCTATGAACAAGGAATTTTTACATCTGCTGATGGAAAAGACAGGCTTTCCGGAGGAAGCGAAGGCGGAGCTTTTACAAAACGCCGATGCCCTTACCGCCGCCGGGCAGGAAGAAGCCCTGGACGGTGCGGTGGAGTTTTTTTATGACAACGATTTCAGTATTTCCCTGTCCAGCCCGCTGATCGAGGAAGTCGCGGCAAAAGCGGGGCTTTCCCCCTATACGGTGTGGCTGCTGTTTTTGGTGGAGGCCGCCATCCCGGTGCGGGAGGCCTTTGCGGCGGATGGCATCCGGGAAGAAATCTTCTGGGACACCTTCACCGACCTGCGCTATAAGGTGTTGGAATGCAAAGAGGTACAGGGCGTGTGGGGAAATTTCGTGGCCTTCTGGTACCCCATTTTCTATTCCCGGGATATTGTAAAGCTGGGCAGGCTGGAATATGAAAACTACACCTATTCTGAGGATTCCCCCTATGAGAAGAACGGCTATACCGTGAAAAAGGGAGATAAAATAAAGAGCATTCATATTCCCTCCAGCGGCGAGCCGTTTGATGAGGCGGCAAGATTGGATTCTTATAAGCGTGCTTATGAATTTTTCAAAGGGGAATTAAACGGCGGCCCTCTGGTGTGCGTTTGCCATTCTTGGCTTTTGTACCCGCCCTATGGGAAAATTTTGCCGCCTAAGTCCAATATTGTAAGCTTCCAGCAGGATTTTGACATCGTGGGACAGGAAACAAGCGAGGAATTTGACGACGCCTGGCGGCTGTTCGGCGCGGACTATAAAAAGCCCCTAACCGAACTGCCGGAGCGCACCTCCATGCAGCGGGCTTTCAAGCAGTATTTGTTGGAGGGTGGAAAGGCCGGGGAAGGAAAAGGCATCCTGATTTTTGACGGAGAAAAAATCGTCAATCGGTAAAAAGGGGGCCATGACCGTGAAAAGAACAAGGAAACAGCGAATCGAATATTTGGCGGTCACACTTGCCGCATATGTTTCGGGCGCTTGTCTCTACTCGCTGCTTGCGCTGATTCCCCACACGGGCGACCCTAACTTCCCGCCTGTTCTTCTGTTGGCCTTTTTTGGTGGTCTTCTTCCGAGCGGTGTTGTCAGCGGCGTGATCCTGGCTTCCGGATTTTTCTCCAAAAAATCCACGGCCTTTCGCACCACTGCGGCGTTTTTGTGGTTCATTACTTTGGCTTGTGTACTGTACGTTGGAATCATAAGCTTGATTCCCTATGGCATTTATAACCTTGTAAAAATCGTAACAGAGCCAAAACAGAGCAGTTTATAAGAATTGTTTTCGTGGCGCAACGGAAAATTGCGGAAACGCTCGGTTGCGGTGGTGGATTTCCCACCTCCTCCGTGCTAGAATACCCGGGAAAGGAGCGATAGCCGATGAAGCTTGGAGAGAAAATTGCCCTTTGCCGGAAAAAGGCGGGGCTTTCCCAAGAGGAGCTGGCAAGCCGCCTGGAGCTTTCCCGGCAGGCGGTTTCCCGGTGGGAAACCGGAGCGGCGGCGCCGGACATTGAAAAAGTGGTGGAGCTGAGCAGGCTTTTTCACGTGACAACAGATTACCTGCTGCTAGAAGAAAAGGAAGAGCCGGAGCCTGCTTCCCCGCGGGCAGAGCCCAAACAAACGGGACCGGCCTTTGACCCGGTGGCAGAGCGCCGCCGGAAATTTCGCATCGCCTTCGGCGCCGCCGCTGTGATTTTAGGCTTGCTTACGGCGGTGGCCGCCTTGGCGCTCACCCAGCTGCACGCGGAAAGCCTGACGGAATGGTGGACGCACCTGGGAAGGTTCGGCACAGCCCTGCAAAGCTGGCGTGGCGGGCTCTTAGCCTTCGGGATCCTGCTGTTCCTGACAGGCGGCGTGGTGTTGGTGTGGGAATATGTTCGGAAGGATTGAAAGAGAAAGAGCACCCCGGAAACGATTTTAAAGTTGTTTCCGGGGTGCTTCGTTTGTCAATGGTATGGAAAGCGTTTTGAAGGATGTGTTTTTGCGCTCAGCTCACAGCGGCGTGGGCGCCGCTGCCGGAGGCGGTGGGGTCGCCGCAGGCGCCGAGGAACAGCAGGGAGCTGCTCATGGTTTCGCTCCGGTTTTCCCAGGTAAGGTCCTTGGAAGCGTCGCTGCTGAGAATGGCGAACAGGAAGGGACGGTTCAGCTTCATTTCGATGATCTTGTCAGGTGGCGCGGCGGCTCCGGCTTCCATGGCTATTTCCGTATAGGCGGCGGCCTCCACGCCGTCTTCATTGACGCCGATGTGGGTTCCCTGCTTTGCCTCGGAGAGATACAGCTCTACCTTGCCCATGTTGGAGAAATCGGCGATCACGGGATCGAAGGCTTTTTTCAGGCCCAGATCGGTCAGCATGTTTTTCAGGTCGTACTCGCAGTCGAAGCTGAATTTCGGAATGCTCCAGTGCAACTGGCAGCTGGTAAATTCCTCATAGGCCTTGGGGTAGAACATGTTTTCAAAGGCCTTGGGGTCTGAAAGCAGTTCTACGGTGGAAGCGCCCTCGTCCGGCAGGACGAAAACCATTTCGTCGCCGTTTTTGAGGAAAAGGGAGGCTCTTGTAAAGCCGTTTCCCTCATAAGCGTAGCCAAAGCTTTTTCCCATGTGCATATATTCCGCGGTAACGGTGGAGCCATCCGCCTTGTGGAAGTCCTCTTTTGTGTTGTATTCCTGAGAGAACTGGTCTGACCACTGGGCGTTGTAATAAACGGTGTTGATGATGGAAAGCATCTGCTCTTTTTCAAAGGTAAATTCCGGGTTTAAGAGACCGCCGGTGTTTTCTGAGACCCATTTGGTCATTTCCTCTCCCAGGGAGGGATCGGTAAAATCCACCTGGAACAGAGCGGAATAGAAATTTTCCTCCGCGCCGGAGATGAAATCCTCTCCGAAGGAATAGCGGCCGTCCATCCAAAGAGAGTTTGCCAGCCAGAACTTGCTTTCCTCATTGTCGTGATAGTGCTGGCGGTAGTATTTTCCGCACTGCTCCTCCGCCCAGCCATCCTTTTGATCGTACAGCACGCTTTGAAATTCCTGTTTGGTGGAGCCGCCCGCGCCGGAGCCGGTCAGGGCCAGGGCGTAATAGAGGCTTAAGGGGGAGTAGCAGCTGTTTTCACCGAACTCTTTGCTCAGCAGCACAGTGGAGTTTTTGGCAAAATCGTTCAGTACCTTTGTGAATTCCGGGTCGATCAGCGCCGTTTCGGAAAGCTCCTGAAGCTCGTTTTCCTCCAGGCTCCAGTGGTGTTCGGTATCATCGGCAAGTTCCAGATAGGCGCTGCTACTGGCGTCCTGTTTGGCGTCCCCCGCCTTTTGCAGCTGGGCGTATTCCGCAGATTCCATCAAATTGTAGAAGGAGAGATCCTTGGGCGCGGTGGGGGTCCCCACCTGCAAAAGCCGGGGGATCTGTCCCGCCCTGGGCTGAATATGATTTCCGGAAAGCAGCCGGGGCGCGAAAACGCCGCCCAGCACCACCAGAAAGGCCAGGGGAACGCACAGCAGGGCCTGCTTTCTCGCGCGCCTTCTGGCGGCCAGCCTTCGATCCCGCTTCTCATATACCTCGGCCTTGAATTCTTCAGAGGTCTTCATAAAGAAAGCTCCTTTCCCAATTTCTCCCGCAGGGCCTTTTTGCCCCGATAGGAGAGGTTTTCTATTTGTTTTTTGCTTTTTTTCATTACACGGGCCGTTTCCTCCAGGGAAAGCTCCTCGAAATAGAGAAGGTACAATGCTTCCCGATATTCGGCGGGAAGCGCGTCCAGCGCCCGAAGGAGATTCCGGCGTTTTTCATCCTGGCACAGCCTGTCCTCCAGGGCCAGATCCTCGGTGAGAGGCAGAAGGGAGGTTTCCCGAAAGGCGTCCTGCCGTTTCTGCTTTTTCAAAAGATTCATGGCCTGGTTCCTGCCCAAGGTAAACAGATAGGTTTTCAGAGAGCAGCCCCGCCCCTCGCGGTACGGGTGGAGCAGCAGAGACACAAAAGCATCCGCCGCGGTGTCCTCCGCGTCTTCGATACTGGGCAGATACCGCAGCAGAAAGAAGATCAGGTTTTCCCGGTACAGCTCAATGAGCCCGTCAAACCCGCTTTCCTCCCCGTTTCGATACCGGCGGTAAAGCTCTTCTCCCTTTCCCACGGCACTTCCCCCTTTCATTTCCTTCACCCATTATACAACGCCCCGGGAAAAAACACTCACCTGTTTTGGAAAAAATTTCGAAAGCCCGCCGGATTTTTATCGTTTGGTTCAGAGAATGAAGGAAATGTTTCAGGAGATCGTTTTTCCGGCGGGCTTTCTCGCAGCTGCACCTATTATACAAACCGGAGGGGAAAAACACTCAGTTTAGATGCTGGATTCTGGACGCTGGCTGCTGGAGAAGAGCGCGATTCGATGAATAATTAGCAATGAGCAATGAGCAATTAGCGATTAGGGCAAGGGCGTCTTCTTCTGTCATTCTGAGCCGCCTTTACCTGTCATCCTGAACGAAGTGAAGGATCTCGTCCTTTGGCCTTTCACTCAGTAATTAGGGACGAGATCCTTCGTCACTTCGTTCCTCAGGATGACAGTGGATAGGGGCGATTAGTGTGCTAAATTGGAATTTACCGGTAGGTTGGAAAGAACGTTAAGCCTCCCCTTGCTCTGCAAGGGGAGGGGCGCTGGTCTCCGGTGGAGACGGTCTAGCGCCGACCGAAGCGACAGCTGAGACCCGCCGAACGGTGGTGGAAGGGATAGTCACACGCAGAAAGCGCCATAGAATCGCTGGTTGTCAATCCCCTCAGTCACGGCTCTGCCGTGACAGCTCCCCTTGCAGAGCAAGGGGAGCCTAAGGGTGCCGTTAAACATAATTTCTTATTCTCTTCACTGCTCATTTCTCATGGCGCTGTTATCCAGCGCCATCAAAATCCTCCCTCAAAAAACGGGGTTGCCCCTGGGGGCGGATTTTGTTATAATAGGAAAAGAATTTTGGAAAATGACTGGCTGTGCAGCCTGGAAGGAGAAACTATTATGCTGGTGAAGCTGCTTGCTTATACGCCGGAGCCGGAAAAGGCTGTGGCCTGCGCCGCGAAGCTGTGCTATTCCTCGGCGGATATCGATACTCTCTATGACGGCCTGACGGAGGAAAAGGTTTCTTCCTTTTTAGACCACCTTTCCGCCATTGGTCATGAAAGCCCCATCGAGCATGCCAGCTTTACCTTTGGCATTGAAGGGGTGTCCCGGTCACTTCTGGCCCAGATCACCCGGCACAGGCTGGCTTCCTTCAGCGTGCAGAGCCAGCGGTATGTCAAGGAGAATGCCTTTTCCTTTGTGCTGCCGCCGGAGATCGAGGCGGTTCCCGAAGCGAAGGAAGAGTTTTTGAAGGCCATGGAGGAGGATCAGAAGCACTATGAAAATCTGACCTCACTTTTACTCGAAAAGCATAAAAAAGAGCTGCTGGCCCAGGGGGAGGAAGAAAAATCCGCCGCCCGAAAGGCCGAGAAAAAGGCCATTGAGGACGCGCGGTTCGTTTTGCCCAACGCCTGCACCACGAAAATGGTGTGCACCATGAACGCCAGGTCCTTGATGAACTTTTTCGCCCTGCGCTGCTGCAATCGGGCCCAGTGGGAGATCCGGGAGCTGGCTACTATGATGCTGCGAGAGGTAAAGAAAGTAGCGCCCCACCTGTTCCAGAACGCCGGGCCGGGCTGTGTGCGCGGCGCTTGTCCGGAGGGCTCCATGTCCTGCGGGAAGGCGGCACAGGTGCGGGAAAAATTCAAGGCGCTGTAAAAGTCAGGGCCGGATAGTAAGAAAGCATAGGAGGATATCATGGGGTTGCTGGTATTGGAGGGGCTGGACGGCAGCGGGAAAGGAACTCAGACACAGCTGCTGCTGGAGAAGCTTACCTCCCGGTCTGAAAAAGCAGGGGGCCCGGGCGTGAGAAAAGTCACCTTCCCGGATTACAACTCCCCCTCTTCCGCATTGGTAAAAATGTATCTAAACGGAGAATTCGGCAGCGACCCGCAGGCAGTCAACGCCTACGCCGCCAGTACCTTTTACGCGGTGGACCGGTTTGCAAGCTTCCAGAAGGATTGGAAAGCGGACTACGAGCAGGGAAAAATGATCCTGGCGGACCGCTACGCTACCTCCAACTATATTTATCAAATGGGCAAGCTGCCGGAAAGCCAGTGGGAAGACTACCTTTCCTGGGTGGAGGATCTGGAATACGGCAAGCTGGGGCTGCCGAAGCCCGATAGGGTGATCTTCCTCGATATGCCCATTGAAATTTCTCAAAAGCTTTTGTCTCAGAGGTATCACGGAAACGAAGAGAAGAAGGATATTCATGAAAGCCATTTGGAGTTTCTCCGCAGGTGCGCCCTGTGCGCCAGGTTTGCGGGGGAAAGGCTGGGCTGGTCCATGATCTCCTGCGCGGAAGGAATGGAGCCGCTGCCGGTAGAGGAGATCCATCAAAGGGTGCTCGGCTGTCTGAAAGGAGAAAAGCTTTTATGATCGTTGTATTGTTCGCCGAAGGCTTTGAAGAAGTGGAGGCTTTGGCCCCTGTGGATATTCTGCGCCGGGCCGGGCTTTCCGTTGTGATGGCCGGCGTGGGAGGAAAAGAGATCACAGGCTCTCACGGGATCACCGTGAAAATGGATCAGGAGGCCGAGGAGATCGATCCGGAAGAGGTGGAAGCGCTGGTATTGCCGGGCGGTTTGCCGGGCACCCTGAATTTAGAGAGATCCCAGGCGGTGCAGGGCCTTTTAGAGCACTGCGCGGCCCGGGGAAAAACCATAGGCGCAATTTGTGCCGCGCCCTCTGTTTTGGCCCATAAGGGGCTTTTGGAAAACCGGGAAGCCACCGCTTTCCCCAAGTTTCAGAAAGACCTGGGGGAGGGCGGCGCGACTCTCAGCGAACGCTATGTCTGCGAGGATGGCAGCTTTATCACCGCCCGGGGCATGGGCGTGGCCACCGAGTTCGGCCTGAAGCTGGCGGAGAGGCTGGCTTCTCCGGAAAAGGCGGCGGAGATCCAGGCTTCCATTCAAATGGAGGCGTTCTGAAGCGGAAGGAGGGATCTTTCTGCAAAATCAGGAATTTTGTGAGCAAGGGCGGGAAAAGGAACGGCTGCGTCGGGAGCTTCTCACAAAGCGGGCCACCCTGCCGGAGCGGGAAAAGAAAAACCTGGCCATATGGGAAGCTGTTTCCGCACTGCCGCTCTATCGCGGCGCGGGCCGGGTCCTGTTTTATATCAGCTCTCCCCAGGAGGCGGATACCCGCGGGCTGCTGAAAGCGGCGCTGCGGGAGGGAAAAGAGGTGTTTGCCCCGGTTTCCCTGCCGGAAGGGAAAATGGCGTTTTACCGCCTGTGCTGCGAAGAAGAGCTGCGCCCCGGACGCTTCGGTATTTTGGAGCCGCCCGCTTTGCCGGAGAGAATTCTCCGGCTGAAGGAAGGGGAAACCCTTTCCGATACTTTGTGTTTAGTGCCGGGGGTGGCTTTTGACGCCTTTGGATATCGCCTGGGATATGGGAAAGGCTATTATGACCGCTTTTTATCAAAGGCCGCCGTGGTATCCCTGGGCCTGTGCTATCAGGAGCTGATGCTGCCCCGTTTGCCGGTGGGAAAGCATGACAGGCCGGTAACGTATTGCATCACGGAGCAGGGCAGGCTTTTGGAAAGTGCGCCGCACTGAAAAAACGCCATTGTTTTGAGAAAGGAAGATGGTGATCGCAGTGAACGAGAATCATGATCTGAATCGGAGAGAGCCGGGAAAGCACAGCAATTCCGGCAATTTCAAGGTGAATATTGACGAAAGGGACCTGGCCACAGGAACCTTTGATCCCTCTCAATATACGGAGGGCCGCCCTTCCTATGGAGAGCCCGCCCCCAGCAAAACGGCCTATTATGCTTCCGAAAAGGAGCGCAAGGCAGAGCAGAAGGCCCATAAGAAGCGGGATAAGCTGAAGGCCCGGAAAAATAAGCGCATCTTTTCTCTGGTATGGCTGTGTATGGTGCTGCTGCTTGCCTTTACGCTGGCCTCTTATCTCATCGGCGGCTCCAACGACTTTTTTGCCGTGGGGCGCAACGAGGGCTCCACGGAGGTAGAACTGCCCGCTAAGCTGGATGCCGATTCCCTGGCGGAGCTTTTGTACCAGCGGGGCGCGATCAGCAAGCCGGAATTCTTTTCTCTGTACTGCAAGATCACCGTGGACGATGACGAGTGGGAATGGTTTGAGCCCGGCGTATACCGGATCGGCACAAACCTGGACTATGAGGATCTGATCAATACCCTCCAGGGCGGCAACGAGACCAAGGAAGAGGTGCGCGTGACCTTCCCCGAGGGCGTGAATATGCTGGAGGTCGCTCAAATCCTGGCGGAAAACGAGGTCTGCACCCAGGAGGATTTCCTGAATGCTGTGAACACGGTAGATTTTACCAATTATGATATCATTGCTCAGCTGGGGGATACCTCCGGAAAGTACTACAAGCTGGAGGGCTACCTTTTCCCCGATACCTATGATTTCTACAAGGGCGAGGAGGTAGAATCGGTTATCGGGAAAATGCTCAATAACTTCCAGACAAAAATGTCCGATACCACTCTGAGTCTGGTAGAGCAGTCCGGCATGACGCTGGATCAGATCATCACCCTGGCCTCCATCATTCAGGGCGAGGCGGCCAACGCCAGCGATATGTACAATGTTTCCGCGGTGCTCCATAACCGCCTGAGCTTCGGCGCGGATTACGGTATTTACCGCCTGCAGTGCGATTCCACCAGCACCTATCCCTATAAAAACCCCCAGGCAGTGCCGGAAAGCGGTGCGCTTTCTTATGGAAATTATGACACTTACCAAATCGACGGCTTGCCCGCCGGAGCCATCTGCAACCCCGGCATGGAAGCGATCATGGCGGCGCTGAAGCCCAGCAAGGAAGGGGACGCCCCCAATTATCTGTACTTCTGCCACGCGGAGGACGGTACGGCCTACTATGCCACCAACGAGGACGATCACTGGTACAATCGGGAGCTTGCCGGTCTGAACTGAGAAGGACTTGGCGGATAAAGAGGTAACATGGGAATGAGCCATACAAAACTGGAGCTGCTGGCCCCGGCTGGGGATATGGAGCGGTTGGTTTCCGCCGTACAGTATGGGGCGGACGCGGTGTACCTGGCGGGAAAAAGCTTTGGCATGCGGGCCGCTCCCCAGAATTTTGGGGAACAGGAGCTGGAACAGGCGGTGGAGTTCTGCCACAAAAACGGCGTGAAAGTCTATGTGACCTGCAACACCCTGCCCCGAAATGAAGATTTGGCGGAGCTTCCCCGGTTTCTCACCTTTTGCGGAGAGATCGGGGTGGACGCCTTTATCATTTCCGACCTGGGCGTGCTCAGCATGGCAAAACGGTACGCGCCCCGGGTGGACCGGCATGTTTCCACCCAAACGGGGATCGTCAATTACGAAGCCGCCAGGGCCTGCTTCGAGTTTGGGGCAAGCCGAGTGGTGCTGGCAAGGGAAGTGCCTTTACAGGAAATTCGCGAAATTCGGGAAAAAACGCCGCCGGAGCTGGAGCTGGAAGCCTTTGTACACGGGGCCATGTGCGTTTCCTTTTCCGGCAGATGCCTGCTTTCCAACTATATGACAGGCCGGGACGCCAACCGGGGGCAGTGCGCCCAGCCCTGCCGCTGGGAATATTTCCTCACGGAAAAGGAGCGGCCAAACCAGCACTTTACCATTGTGCAGGAGGAAAAGGGCGCTTACATTTTCAATTCCAATGATCTCCGGATGATCGAGCACATTCCGGAAATGGCGGCGGCGGGCATTTCCAGCCTGAAGATCGAGGGCCGGGCAAAATCCGCCTATTATGTGGCAAGCGTGACCTCCGCCTACCGGCAGGCGATCCGCTTTTTTGAGGAACACCCCGGAGAGCCTCTGCCTTCCGAAATTCTGGAGGAAACAGAAAAGATCAGCCACCGGGAATACTCCCAGGGCTTCTATTTCGGCGGGGAGCCGGGGCAGACCCCGGACCGCAGTCAGTATACCAGAAAATATGAGCTGGCGGCGGTCTGTGAGGGCCGCCAGGGGGAATACATAAAGCTGCGGGAAAGAAACCGCTTTTTCCGGGGAGAGACCGTGGATATCCTGCAGCCGGGAAAGCCTGCCTTCACAGCTGTGCTTACTGAGCTTTTCAATGAGGATTGGGAACCCATCGAAGCCGCGCCCCATGCGGAAATGGTGGTTTACTGGAAAACCGACGCGGAGATTTCCGAGGGCGCTTTCCTGCGGATCAGAAGGGAAAAGCAATGCTGAAAACAGAACGGCTGGTGATAAAGCCCTTTGAGCCGGAAGAAGATCTGGAATATCGGGGAAAGAGCTTCCGCTGTGTCTATTATGGGATCGAAAAAGAATAGAGAAAACAGGAAAGCGCTGTATGGGAAGCAATTCTCCCATACAGCGCTTTTTGAGGTTTTAAGGATGGATGTACTTTACTGCCACAAGACAAAAAAGATGATAAATTGTAGTTTAGCAAGCTAGGGGCTGTTTGAAAAATCAAAAACACCGTCTTTTTGCCCAGAAGCAGGCGCTTCCCGCGCCAAAAATCCTCGAAAACCGAAAGGTTTTCTTGCGGTTTTTGTCTTTGGATCCCCTACTCCTGAACAAAAATCCGGAATTTTCTCTATTTTCAAACAGCCCCTAGTTGTTAGTTATGAGTAGTTAGTTGTTAGAAAAGAGCAAGGGCCCTGTCTGCCATCCTGAGGAACGAAGTGACGAAGGATCTCGGTTAGCAGCAACCGGCGCATAAAGGGAATTTGGTCTCACCTGTCGGTTCGGTCGGTTCGCACCAGCGTCCCACCGGGACGCGCTCACCCACTGGCTGAGATATGGCCGAGATTCTTCATGAAAGCAAAGCTTACTTTGCTTTTTGCTCAGTAATGACAATGAGAGGATGAGGCCGGTTTTACTTCCGGTCGGGCCGCACAGGGTAAAATGCCTGTCGCTGCCTTCACGAGTTGGTGCAGCGGCACGCTGCTAAATTCCAATTTAGCGCACTAACCACCGCTCCCACTGTCATCCTGAGGAAAAAGGCGCTTCGCGCCTTCTTGACGAAGGATCTTGACCTTCCTGCCTGAGTAAAAGTGCAAAGGACGAGATCCTTCACTTCGTTCAGGATGACAAAAAGGCACCTGTCCTTTTCTAACAACTAATTACTAAAGACTAACAACTAAAGGACGAGATCCTTCACTGAAAGCAAAGTTTGCTTTGCTTTTGTTCAGAGATGACAGGAGGGGAACAGGATAACAGGAATTGAGGGCAGGATAACAGAGAAAACGCCCTTCTCCAGCATCTAGAATCCAGCATCCAGCATCTAAACCCTTACATCGCTTCCGGCGCGGTGACCTTGAAGAGCGCCAGGGCGTTTTCGATCACTGTCTTTGCCGCTACGCACAGGTACAGCCGGGCGGCGGTCAAAGCCTCGTCTTCGCCCTTGACCCGGCAGTTGTTGTAGAATTTGTGGAACAGGGTGGAGAGGTTCGTCACATACCGGGTGATGCGGGCGGGCTCTCTGTTTTTTGCCGCCCCGGCGATCTCCCCGGTAAAGGCGGAAAGATAACGGATCAGCTCGATCTCTTCCGGAGAAGAGAGGAGCAGCAGCTCCTGTGCCGAGCATTCTCTGGGCTCTATGCCGTCCGCCTTGAGGTTTTTCAGAATGCTGCAAATCCTGGCATGGGCGTACTGCACATAGTAAACGGGGTTCTGGGCGTCCTGCTGCACCGCCAGATCCAGGTCGAAATCGATACGGGTGTTGGGCTCGTAGGAATTGAACAGGAAGCGGGCGGCGTCTACCGGCACCTCCTCCAGCAGCGTCACCAGGGTGATGGCCTTGCCGCTGCGCTTGCTGGCCTTGACGATCTCGCCGTCCCGCACCAGCCGCACCATCTGCATCATCACTACCTGCAGGCGGTCGGCGTCTACCCCCAAGGCGGTAAGGGCCGCCTTCAGCCGGGGCACATAGCCGTGATGGTCCGCCCCCAGCACATCGATGGCCAGGTCAAAGTTCCGGGTGACCAGTTTGTCATAGTGATAAGCGATGTCCGGCACCACATAGGTAGGTACACCGTTGGAGCGCACCAGCACAAAGTCCTCTGAGCCGTATTCCTCGCCCTTGAACCAGATGGCGCCTTCCTTTTCATAGGTAGCGCCCTTTTCCTGGAACAGCTTTACTACCCGATCCACCGCGCCGTTTTCGTGCAGGGTGGATTCCCGGAACCAGTTGTCATATTCCACCCGGTAGCGGAGCAGATCGTCGTGAAGTCCCTGAATATTTAAGGGCAGGGCGTAATCCACCAATGCCTTTCTTCTTTCTTCGGAGGATGAGTTTACATAACTATCTCCGTACCGCTCCGCAAAGCCCTTGGCGTTTGCGATCACATCCGGGCCCAGATAGCCGTCTTCCGGAAATTCCACCGCGTCTTCTCCCTGATAGATCTGAAGATACCGGGCCTCCAGGGACAGGCCGTACCGATTGACCTGGTTGCCTGCGTCGTTTACATAAAATTCCCGTTCCACCTGATAGCCCGCGGCCTCCAGCACAGCGGAAAGGGCGTCGCCCAGCACGCCGCCCCGGGCGTTGCCGATGTGCATGGGGCCGGTGGGGTTGGCGGATACGTATTCCACCAGCACCCGCTTGTTTTCCCCGGCGCTGCTTGTCCCATAAGCGGGGCCCAGGCGGTGGATATCCTGTAAAACCTCGCCGTAAAAACGCTCGTCATAGGTGAAATTCAAAAAGCCGGGCCCGGCGATCTCGCAGGACTTAAAATAGGTGCCGGAAAGCTCCAGATTTTCCACAATGGCCTCGGCGATTTTCCGGGGCGCGGCATGAAAGGCCTTGGCCCCCGCCATGGCGGCGTTGCAGGCCCAATCTCCGTGAGCGCGGTCAGCGGGCACCTCCAGCACAAAATCCGGCAGAGCGGCCTCCGGGAGAGCTCCTTTTTCCATGGCTTGCTTCAGAGCGTTTTCCACCGCGTCCCGCAGCTGCCGCTGGGCTTTTTCCACTAATTGAGACATATCGGTATCTATCCTTTCTTTTCTTTCGATGTTGTTTGAAATCTCTTATTGAGCCAGCCCGGAGCAGGGCTCGATTTTGATCTGGATCTCGTTGCGGCTGGAAAGGTTGGAATCGATATCCAGCGTGTATTTTACTTGGAGCTTTCCGCCCCGCTTGTCCAGGGAGGAGCGAAGCTCGCTGGTAAACACCCCCACAGAAAGGGTGCCGTATCCGGTGTCATACAGGCAGAGGTGCCTGCGCCCCTGCTCTAAGATCAGCCGGGTGGCGGAGCCCGCCCGCATCATGGTGACCCTGCCGGGCTCTATTTTCAGCACGGAGGTGTAGGAAACCTTGGGGTCGTCCTCGTCGTATTCCTTATAGGCGATAAAGCGGGCGCCGCCCCGCTCGGTGTAGGTGCCCGTGGTGCGCAGGGTGATCTCCCCGGGCTCCGTATCAAAGCTTTCCTCATAAAACTGCCTGCCGGTAATATCGATTTTATAATCTTCTTTTAACATAACATGCTCTGTTCCTTTTCTGTTGCTTTGTGCCGCTTTAACTGGAACTTCAGCAGCCTTCCATGGTGATCCGCTCGGTGCGCCCCTCCACGCTGTGGCCCAAAAACAGCTCGGCCACCGCCATAAAGTTTTCCGGGGCGTCCGTCACATAATAGCTTGCCCGGCGGGGGGAGGAGCCATCACAGAGAAGGCCCTTTTCCCGTAAAGCGTCGGCCAGCGCCAGGGCGGCTTCCCGGCCGCTGTCGACCAAGGTGACGCCCCGCCCCATCACAGAGCCGATGATGGCGCTGATAATGGGGTAGTGGGTACAGCCCAGGATCAGGGTGTCCACCCCCATTTCCCGAATGGGGGAGAGATACCGTTCCGCTACCAGCCGGGTGACCTCATCCTGGGGGGAAATAAAGGCGTTTTCCACTAGCGGCACAAACAGCGGACAGGCCTGGGGATACACCTCCAGGCGGTAGTCCAGCGCCAGCAGGGCCTTTCGGTAGGAATCGCTGTGAATGGTGGCGCTGGTGCCGATCACGCCGATCTTCCCGTTTTTGGTGGCCGCCGCCGCCGCTTTGGCGGTGGGCGTTACCACATCGAAATAGGGAACGGGCAGAGCCGCCCCGATATCCGCCGCGGTGGAACTGACGGTACCGCAGGCCGCCAGAACGGCCTTTACGTTTTTGCTCATGAGAAAATCCATATCCTGCTTTGCGTAAGAGCGCACGATCTCCCGGCTTCTGGAGCCGTAGGGCACCCGCCCTGTGTCCCCGAAATAGACAATGCTTTCCGCGGGCAGGATCTTTTCCAGCTCCTTTACGGCGGTGAGCCCGCCCAGGCCGGAATCAAATACGCCGATAGGCCGATGATCCATAAAAATGAATTCACTTCCTTTTTTGGCTGAAAGCTGAAAATAAGGTAAAGGGCTTTCAGCTGTGGGCCTCTTTCTTTTGCAGGGCAAGCTCGATCAGCCGGTCTAAAAGCCCGCCGTAGCTGAGGCCGGTTTCCATCCACAGCTTGGGGTACATGCTGATGGAGGTAAAGCCGGGAAGGGTGTTGATTTCATTTAAGATAACTCTGTGGTCGCCCTCGGTGACAAAGAAGTCCACTCTGGCAAGGCCGGAGCAGCCCAGCCACCGGTAGGCCCGCACAGCGGTCTGCCGGATCTTTTCCGCCACGTCCTCTTCCAGCCTGGCGGGAATGAACAGCTGGCTGGTGCCGTTTATATATTTGTCCTCATAATCGTAGAAAACGGCGGAAGCGCCGATCTCGCCGACCGGAGAGGCCTGTGCTTCCCGGTTTCCCAGCACGGCGCATTCCACCTCCTGTCCGGCAATGCCCTCCTCCACCACGACCTTGGAGTCCTCGGCGGCGGCCTTGCGGATGGCGGCGTCCAGATCCTCCCTGCGCTCTACCTTGCTCACGCCTACGGAAGAGCCGGCGTTGGCGGGCTTTACAAACACAGGGAAATTGAGCCTTGCCTCGATCTTGCTTTTAATGGTGTCCGGCGCGGCGTCGAAGCGATCCGCATAGAACCAGAGGTAATGGGCCTGTTCAATATTGGCGGCGGAAAGCAGCGTGTGGGTGACCGCCTTATCCATGCACACGGCGGAGGACAGGGTGTTGCAGCCCACATAGGGAATGCCGGAAAGCTGAAGGAGCCCCTGCATGGTGCCATCCTCTCCGTTCTTTCCGTGCAGAGCGGGGAAAACGCAGTCCAGCCGAAGCGTTTCAGCGCCTGCTTCCTTCATGACCACAAGGCCGTGAACGGTGGGATCGGGAGAAAGGAACGCGGGCACGGTGTGCTCCGGCTTTTCCCAGTCTCCGGCGGTCAGGCCGGAAACAGGGCCTGTGTAAAGCAGCCACTTTCCCTGTTTTGTGATACCTACCATAAAAATTTCATATTTTTCCCGATCTAAATTTTCCAAAATAGAGGTGGCGGACATGAGAGAGACCTCATGCTCTGAAGAAGCGCCGCCAAAAATCACAGCAAGCCTTTTTTTCTTTTCTGTGGAACCTGTCATAGCATTGCACCTCGGTTCAGTTTTTCGATCAAGCTTTGTACAGAAAATTTATTATACTATATAAGTGAGGAATTATCAACTGTTTTCGGGGGCTTTTTCCGGAGAAACCGGTCAAGCCGCAGGCAGAACAGCGCCATCAGCCCAATGGCAAGGAGAAGAAACCAGGGGAAAACGGAAACAGAGGTGTACTGGGCAAGCAGCCCCAGCAGGGGCGGCATCACGGTAGAGCCGAAATAGGCCACCGCCATTTGCAGCCCCATCACGGTTTGAGAGGCCTCCCGGCCAAAGCGGCCCGGCGTTTCCTGAAGCATGGCGGGGTACAAGGGCGCGCAGCCCAGGCCAAACAGCGCCATGCCGGAAACCGTGGCGGGCAGGGGAAGGGGCAGAAGCATGAGAAAGGCCCCCAGCGCGCAAAGGCTTTGCCCTGACCGAATCATCAGCCGGCTGGAGACCCGTTCGGAAAGGAGCCCCGCAAGAAGCCTGCCTACGGCGATCCCTCCGTAAAACAAAGAAGTGCACAAAGCTGCGTCTCCGGCGGGGACCCCCCGCTTTTCCACCAGATAGCTGCTGGACCACAGCCCGGCGGAAAGCTCCAGGGAGCAATAGCAGAAAAAGGCCATCAGCCCAAGCTTTACCCCCGGCAGCTTTAAGGCCGCCAGGTTGCCCAGCGGCTTTTCCCGAGCTTCCCGGGCGATGAGCCGTTCCGGCTCGCTGCGCTTCCACAGCGGCAGAGAAAGGCCCAAAAGCAGCACCAGGAAAAATTGTACCAGGGCCACGGTGCGGTAGCCCATGTTCCAGCGGTTTCCCATGGCGATCCAGAAGGACATGATCACAGGGCCGCTCATGGCCCCCAGCCCCCAGAAGCAGTGGAGAAAGTTCATGTGCCGGGGCTTGTAGTGCAGCGCCACGAAATTATTGAGCCCCGCGTCTACCGCCCCGGCGCCCAGCCCCAGGGGAAGGGCCATGACGAGAAGCAAAATAAGGCTGTGAGAGCAGGAAAAGCCGAACAGGGACAGGGCGGTGGAAAGCACGCTGAAAAAGGCTACCTTCCCCGTGCCGAACCGGCTAAAAAGGCGGCTGCCCAAGAGGCTTGAGATCACGGTTCCAAGGGAGATCACAAAAGAGACCGCCCCGGCGGTGCCAAGGCCTGTTCCCAGCTCTTCCCGCATGGCGGGCCAGGCGGCTCCCAAAAGGGTATCGGGCAGTCCCAGGCTGACATAAGCAAGGTAGATCACAAGAAGCAAAGCGGTTGCCATGATATTCCTCCTAGTTCAGACTGAATGAGGGAAAAAAAGATAGACTTTTTTCCCTCATTATGCTATACTGTAGCCCATATCACATGGGTGGAGTTGATTACATTTTGGATTTTAACGCGTTTTCACTGATACAGGACGGGCTTGCGGAAGAGCTTTCCAAGCAGGGCTTTCACGGGCCGGAGCCTTTCGAATATGAGGGCGGCCGGGCCGTTTCCTATGCTACGGAGGAGGTGGCCTACTGCCTGCGGTACGACCGGAGCCATCAGCGGTTCGAGCTGTGCTCCGCCACGATCTCTTCCTCCGGCGAGGTGGGAGACTGGCGCAGCCTTTCCCTGTGGCTTTTTGATGAGAAGGAAGGGGACAAGCGGGACGCGGAAAGCATTCTGAGCGATTTTCTGGATGTGGTGCGCGGCCCGAAGCGCGTGGCCATCGTGCAGCAGAAGCGCAAGCGCGGCAAGGATGACGAGCGGAATGTGGATCCCCTGTTTTTCATGAACCGCCTGGTCAATATTTTTCCGGAGCTGAAGGATGAGCTGAACGAGGAAAAAATCGTGTACGGCCAGGTGCGGTTCGTCACCTTCGTCAAGCAGAAGGTGGTTCCCAAATGCGAGGGGCTGGCGGTGAACTATCCCGACAGCGAGCCCTGCAAAAAGCTGTGCGCCCTCTTGGACGATATGTACAAGAACGGCGATCTGGACCTGCGCTCCATCGTCACGGTTTCCCTCCTTAATACTATGAGCGACGAGGCTTTTGCGTCACTCCGGGACCGGGTGGGCGAAGAGCTGCAGAAGGATCTGAAATACACCCGTAAGCTCAAGGGAAAAAAGATCAAACCCGAAAAGCAGAAGAAGCAGAAAAAGGTGGAGTCCAGGTTAAAAGCGAACTAGATTCTAGATGCTGGATTCTAGATTCTGGACGGTGGTGACGCTGCTGCGCAGCGTAATGAAGAAAGGGCAGCATTCTCTCCTGTCATTCTGAGCCTCCCAATCTGTCATCCTGAGCGAAGCGAAGGATCTCGTTCTTTAGTCATTAGCTGTTTGAAAGGCCTCCTTTTCGGGGCCTTTTTGCTTGCCGGAAATTCCGCAAAAAAGCGGTTGACAGGCTTTCCGGGGTGTGGTATACTGGTTACACCTCGGAAAAGAGGTTCTTTTTTTGTTGCCTTTTTCACGGCGGCACAGCTTTTCCCGAGGGAGGCAGGGGACGGGCTTTTTGCCCGCGTTCCCACAAAATTTATCCGAATAACGGAGGTGCCGAAACATGCGAGTGAAGATCGTGCTGGCCTGCACTGAGTGCAAGCAGAGGAACTATCTCAGCAAGAAGGAAAAGAAGAACAATCCCGACAGGCTGGAAATGAACAAGTATTGCAGATTCTGCCGGAAGCACACCCTGCACAGGGAAACCAAGTAAGGAGCGGAGAGCATGGCGGAAACCGAAAAGAAAAACGACAAGAAGCCCAATGCCGTCGTCAGGTTCTTTAAGCGCATCGTAAAGTTCTTCCGCGATTGCAAGGGCGAGCTGAAAAAGATCGTATGGCCCACACCCCGGACAGTGTTCAAAAGCACCCTGGTGGTACTTGTCACCATGGTCATTTTGGGCTTGTTCGTATTTCTGCTGGATACAGGCTTTATGAATCTTTTGGGCCTGGTGATGGATGTTGCCAAGGTTTAAGACCCCGGCGGCGTGCCCGTCCGGCTGGAAACGGAGGTAACTGATGGCAGACGAAGCAAGATGGTATGTGGTGCATACCTATTCCGGCTATGAAAATAAGGTGGCTTCCAATCTGGAAAAAACAGTGGAAAACCGCCAGCTTCAGGAATTGATCCAGGAGATCCGCGTCCCCACCGAAACGGTAACGGAGATCACGGAGGCCGGAAAACGGAAAGAAGTAGAACGCAAAATATTCCCCGGCTATGTCATTGTGAAGATGATCATGACGGATGAATCCTGGTACGCGGTCCGGAATATCCGGGGCTGCACAGGGTTTGTAGGCCCCTCCTCCAAGCCTGTCCCTCTCACAGAAGAAGAGGTGGCAAGGCTGGGCATTGAGAAGCGTTCCATCGAGGTGAGCTATCAGGTAGGCGATTCCGTGAACATTGTGGATGGCCCCCTGGAAGGCTTTATCGGTGTTGTGGAGGAAATGGACGTGGAGAAAAACCGCATTCGTGTGGTGGTATCCATGTTTGGGCGGGATACGCCCGTAGAGCTGGAGCTGGATCAGGCCGAACCGGTCTGACGCGCTTTTACAGCTGCCGAAAGGCGAGCAGTACTGCTCTAAAGTAAGAAACTCAGCGGATCATCCGCTTTGAGGAAGGACAGCCCTCTTATGGGGCCTGTCCTCTTGTGGGAGGCGCAGACGAAATCTGATTCTCACGGCTGTGCCGCAGCACCGGCCGCCAAGTGCGGACGGTTTACCACGAATTTTGGAGGTGCAAAAAATGGCACAAAAGGTTACGGGCTTTATCAAGCTCCAGATCCCTGCCGGAAAAGCGACCCCGGCGCCGCCTGTAGGCCCTGCTCTGGGTCAGCATGGCGTAAACATTATGGCCTTTACGAAGGAATTCAACGAGCGTACCAAGAATGACGCCGGGCTGATTATCCCTGTTGTCATCACGGTGTACGCGGACCGTTCCTTTACCTTCATCACCAAGACCCCGCCTGCCGCCGTTCTGATCAAGAAGGCCTGCGGCATCGAAACGGCCTCCGGTGAGCCCAACAAGAAGAAGGTTGCGAAGATCACCCGCGAGCAGGTGCAGAAGATCGCCGAGCAGAAAATGCCCGACTTAAACGCCGCTTCCATCGAAACGGCTATGAGCATGATCGCAGGTACCGCCCGCAGCATGGGTATTGAAGTAGTAGACTAAGAATTCCCGGGTGGGAGGAAACAAACTTCATCCGATATTTACCACTGGAGGAAAAAGATATGAAGCATGGAAAGAAATATGTGGACGGCGCGAAGCTGATCGACCGCGCTAAGCTGTACGATACCAATGAGGCGCTGGACCTCTGCGTGAAAACCGGTACCGCCAAATTTGATGAAACGGTAGAGCTTCACGTAAAGCTGGGCGTTGACGGCCGTCACGCCGACCAGCAGGTGCGCGGCGCCATCGTGCTGCCCAACGGCACCGGCAAAAACGTGCGTGTTCTGGCGATCTGCAAGGGCGATAACATCGAGGCCGCCCAGGCCGCCGGCGCCGACTTTGTAGGCGCGGACGAAATGGTGCAGAAGATCCAGTCTGAAGGCTGGATGGATTTCGATGTACTGATCACCACCCCCGATATGATGGGCCTGGTAGGCCGTCTCGGTAAGGTGCTGGGCCCCCGCGGCCTGATGCCGAACCCCAAGGCCGGCACCGTGACCCCCGATATCGCCAAGGCTGTTCAGGAAGCCAAGGCCGGTAAGATCGAGTACCGCCTGGATAAGACCAACATCATCCACTGCCCCATCGGCAAGGTGTCCTTCGGCGCTCAGAAGCTTCAGGAGAACTTTGATACCCTGATGGACGCTATTGTGAAGGCAAAGCCTTCCGCTGCCAAGGGCCAGTATGTGCGCTCCTGCGTGGTCAGCTCCACCATGGGCCCCGGCGTGAAGATCAACCCCGCCAAGTTCCTGTAAGAAAAACAAAAAACCTGCCCGCCGAAGCAAATCGCTCCGGCGGGCGTTTTTTGTTTTAACGGATAGTTATTAGAAAAGGGCTTTCTACTTACTGCCGTTCTGAGCCCCTGTCTGTCATCTCTGAACGAAAGCAAAGCGAGCTTTGCTTTTGGCGAAGGATTTCGTCCTTTTATCATTTTTGTACGGAGTCTAACGACGAGATCCTTCGTCGCTGTGCTCCTCAGGATGACAGTGGGGTAGTTAATGCACTAAATTGGAATTTAGCAGCGTACCGCTGCACCAACTCGTGAAGATAGTGCGCAGTATTTGTATGTGTGCGGCCCGACCGGAAGTAATGCTGACCTCCTCTTCCCATTGTCATTACTGAGCAAAAAGCAAAGCAAGCTTTGCTTTCATGAAGAATCTCGGCCATATCTCAGCCACCGGCTGACAGCGAAAGCTGCTCGAAGAGCAGATTTTCCCCTTCTCAGGGGAGCCTAAGGGCCGCTGTATTATTTAGCTTACTACCTTAAAGGGCAACTACCCTTGCCTCCCCTGAAAGGGGTGAGCACGCCCCGGTGGGGGGAAGGTCTCCGGTGGAGACCGTTCTGACCCGACCGAAGCGACAGCTGAGACCGTTGACGCGAACCGACCGAGCCGACAGGCGAGAAAGCCAAGGGTGAGTGCTAA
>JAETPP010000017.1 GCA_021771115.1 Bacillota bacterium
CTGACCGAACCGAAGGTGAGACCCCTCTCTCGCGTTCAAATCGCAACATGTTGGGGAAATCGTAGATTTCCCCAACATGTTTGAGCGGGGCGAAAAAGTATTTTTCGACACGCTCAAGCGCCGGTGAAAAATCACCGGCGCTTTTTATTTCAATTTTACGAACCTGCGCACCTGGCCGCTGAATTTTTGGAAATACAGGGCGATCAGGCCGTTTAGAGCCCTGTCGTACAGCACGAAAACCAGGTTTGCCAGAAGCAGCAGCACTAAAGGCGTGGCTTTTCCCAAAAACTCTATGGTCTCCCAGGGGATGCCCAGCACGAACACGGCGAGCAACGCTTCTGCCGCCGCGGCGGCGTTGAAAATAAGAAGCTTCAGCACATAGCGGAGAGTTTTGTTTTTCACCCTGTCCAGCACCGCCACCAGCACGGGATAATACCCGAAAAACAACAGGTAAAGCAGAGCCGCTTCCCGGTCCGGCGCCAGCAGGAAGGAAAGGCCTGCGCACACGGCGAAGGCGCCGAAGCCCCAGGAAACGCCCACCTCCGCCACCACCGGGATCAAAAGGCACCCCGCAATGGCGGGCAGCGCCAGCGTTGCCACCGGAATGATCCCCGTAAAGAACATGAGCACAGTGGAAAGCGCCGCCAAAATGCCGCAAAGGGCCGCTTTCATAGAATTTTTCATTTCGTTCACTTCCTAAACTGAAAACGGAAAATCGGGTTCCGATTTTCCGTCTCTCCAAATCCGTTGCAACAATGGGCGTTATGAAGAAGTTCGGTGTTTTTCGTTAGAAAAACCGGTCGCTTCGTGACCGAGAGCTTCTTCTAACAACATGGGATCAAATCGCCGCCCATGCACTCGCAGCAGCAGTCGGCGCAGATCAGAGAGGAGCACATATCACAGGAATTGCAGCCGCCATCCATGCCCCGGTTGGGGTTATAGCCGCCGTACACGCCGCTTCTCTGGTTCATGGACTGGTTTAGTGCCGCGCTGTATTCCGCGTTTCCGGGGTCCATCTGGCAGGCCCGGGAAAAATGGTCCTTGGCTTCCTCCAGCCAGCCCCGGCGGTACAGCACCGAGCCCTTCAGAAAATACCATTCGGCGTTCCGGCGCTCCGGCGGCACACCGTTTAAGATCTGCTCCGCATCCGCAATGCGGCCGCTCATGATCAGGCTGCGCACATCGCGGAACCCGGAGGCGGCGCTATTCCCCACAGGGTTGTACCCGCCTGCGGCATACCCGCGCTGCCCATGGGCCTTCCGCTGGGCGGTGATGGCGTCGTAAGCCTCGTTGATTTCCTTCATCTTCTCATCGGCCAGCTCCTTCAGGGGGCTTTCCGCGTATTGGTCGGGATGGTACTTTTTCGCCAGGTTCCGGTAGGCTTCCTTTACCTGCTCATCGGTGGCGGAGGACGATACGCCCAACACCTTGTAGGGGTCTGACATGCTCATTCTTGCGTTCCCTTTCCTCTCTCATTTCGGGCTATCTGAAAACCGCGAATGGCGGCTTTTCTTTCTTGCGGTACTGCCTTAAATGTGCTCTTTTCCCCGCCGTTTCTCCTTCACATGCAGGAACAGGATCTCCCGCTGTATCTCAGGCAGGCCCTTTTGCGCCACATTCTCCACAATGGGGCCGAAATACTCCATATCGATCAAATTCAGGGGCGGCAGCAGCATCGCCGCCGTGGCGTTTAAGGCCTCATTGCAGGCCTTTTCGGCGGTTTTTTGTTCTTCCTCGGAAAGCTGCCGCTTTCCAGAAAGGCCCAGCCGCAGCAAAAAGGGGTTAAATTTTCCCTCTTTCGCGTCCTCCCTCAGGTCGTCGGAGGCGTCCATCAGGTAGACCCAGCGCCCTAAAAAGTAACCAAATTGCTCCAGGGCCGCCGCCTGGCCCTTCCTTTCCCCGGCAAGCTCTCCGAAAAGCCCCTGAAGCAGCCGGGCAGTGGGTTCCGCGCACTCATCGGGGCCGGCTCTTTTTTCCTCCGCGGCCTTCTGCTGTGTCATGGCGGTCTGTGCAAGCTCCGCCAGAAAGGGATACCGCCCGGCGGCTTTCTTTGCTTTGCGGGAAACCAGGGGCAAAAGCAGCCTGCAACCTAAAGCCTTAAAAAAGCCCTCGTCCTCCCGGTCGTCCCGCAGCTTGTGCCAGGTCAGCAGCACGGAAAGAGCCGCCGCCTTTTGATAGGCTTCCCCGTTTGCTTCCAGATACCGGCATTTTTTCAAGGGATTTGCGGCGCACCGGCCTTTTGCTTCACAGACGGGCTGCCCGGAGACAGCCAGGGCCAGCATGGCGTAAAAGGTACAGTCATAGCTTAAAGAAAACCGGGCAAGCAGACCGTATTCCTTTCCCAGCACCCGGCAAAGCTGGCAGTAGATCCCTTTGTACTGCTCGTATTCCTTCACCAGCAATTCCGATTGGAACGGGCGCACATACCCAAACATAGTCTTCTGCCCCTTTTCGCCGCTATTGTACCCTATTTCCCCGGTCAGTTGTTGAACACACTGTAAATAATTATAGTCAAAGCCGTAAGAAATCGCAAGAGGGCTCCCCTGCGGTTTCTTACGGCTTTCCTTTTTCCCATTTGAGTTCAGGCTGTGCTTCCACAAACAGAAAGGGGAAACACGCCCTAACTGAGTTTAGCCAGTTCCTTTTCCACGGTTTTCCAGAACTTTTCTATCAGATCATCAGAATCCAGCTTCTCCTCCAGCTTCCGCAGCCTGCTGATCAGCGCCCTTTCCTCCATGCGCAGATCGCCGATCTGCTCCGGCGGGTCTACCGGCTTGCGCCTGACCCGCATTCCGGTTTCCTTTTCCGGGTACAACTCCGGCTGAAAAAAAGCTTCCAGCGGTATACGAAATACCACGGCAAGCTGCTGCAGATCCTCTATACTGAAGGCGCATTTTCCCCCCTCCTTATAGGAATAAGCGGAGCGGGAACAATCCAGGGCCTTCGCCAGGGAGTCCTGAGAATACCCGATGTCTATGCGGAATTTTCTCACGGTCTCGCCAAGTGTTTGCCGGTCTACAAAACCCATAACAAGTCATCTCCTTCGTGAATATCCGCCACATTATTGCCATTTTAACCTATTTCGCAGTAGAAGTCAATCTTTTTCACGAAAATTCACCACTTGTCGTTCTGCCTCCCTGTCATCCCGCCCTCCTCCTGTGTCATCTCTGAACAAAAGCAAAGCGAGCTTTGCTTTCTATGAAGGATCTCGTCCTTTGTCCTTTTCCTCAGGCATTACGGACGAGATCCTTCGTCAAGAAGGCGCGAAGCGCCTTTTTTCCTCAGGATGACAGACTAAGGGCCTTGTCTTTTTCTAACAACTAACTATTTGCAGCTAACAACTAGTTCGCTAATCAATAACTTATCAACCTTTGCGCCATCACTGTCCCGCACCCAAAAAAGGAAACGCCCGGCGCTTTGCAGCGCCGGACGCTTCCTTTTTTATATTATCTTCTCACGATCACTGCATAAAGCTATCTCGGAAATTTCCGGCAGTATTCCATGAGCACCTGCGCGATCGCGGCGCGGGTGGAGGTGGTTTTGGGGCTGAGCCTGTCGGCTGATACGCCGTGGATCAGGCCGCTTTCCACTGCCCAGGTCATGGACTCTACCGCAAACTTGCTGACAGAGCCTGCGTCCTTAAAGGCGGAAAGGTCTCCTTTAGCTTCCACGGTCACACCGCTGAGCTTCGCGAATCTCGAGAAGAAGGCCACCATTTCTTCCCGGGTAGCTGTCTTATTGGGCGTGAAGGTGGTCACGGTAGTTCCGGCGGCCAGCTTGTTCTGATACGCCCACACCAGGGCGTCGGCATAGTAGCTGTTCGCCTTTACATCGGTAAAGGGCGTTGTGCCGCTCACCTTGGGAGAGCCCGCCAGTCTGTAGAGCACTGCGACGATCTGGGCTCTGGTGACGCCCTTATCAGGCGCGAAGCGAGTGGTGGTTTCGCCGTACATCAGGCCGTTCTCCACCACATAGTCGATGGCCTCGTGATACCATTTGGAAATATCCACATCGGTAAATTTCTCAGAGGGGCAATCGTGAACCGGATCGTCCGAGGGGCCGGGCGTTGGGATCACAGGTGTGCTTTCCCCTGCGGGAAGCGTGATCTCCACCTGTGTACCGGCAGGCTCCTCTGTTACAGTATCGCCATCCTCAAGCACCTTTACCGTCACCTCGGTGGTCTGATCCTCCACCTTGGGCTTATAGGTAAAGGTCAAATCGACGAGCCTGCCGTCAAACGCCGCAAGGTCGGCATAACCGGAGGTAAAGCTTCCGGCGGCTTTGGTATCGCTGTGAAGGGCTGTGCCGCTGTACACGGCGGAGCTCAAAGTAAGCACTGCGCTGTCGTACTCCAGCGTAAAGAGGCCGTTGCTGCTGTTTGTAACCTCCACCGGCACTGTCACTGTCTTGGCGACCGGATCTACCACCGCCGCTCCGGCGGCAGCGCCTGTGGCGGCTCTGGGAGCCCTTGCCTGAGGCGCATTGCTCTCATTGGCATTGACAGCGTCCGCCGGGTCAGCTTTCGCCGTCTTTTCGGCACCGCCGTTCAGAAGACCTTCCAGCTCTGCCTTCTCAGGAAGCTCGGCAGGCTCCGTACCGGTAATCTCGGCGTCACTAAGCGTTTCTGCCAAACGACCTGTCGTTTTTCTGTTTCCGGGGATCGACCCGCTCATCAGGCCGCCTACCGGCCATACAGTGGCCGGGAAGGTGCCAAGCTCATAAATACCGCCTTCGTCGCTGTCCACATCGATGGCGATCATCTTCACATAGTCGCCGCCGTCCCACTGGCTCCAGAACAGATAGGGATTCCCATCGGAAGCCTCGGTATACTCAAGGGAATTAAAGTAGGGCTTTCCCGTGCTGTAGCCGGTGTTGTCCACAAGCCCGCCGAAGGTATAGAAGCCTTCCTGCAGCCCCGGGATCCCTTGAATATAGCCAAAGCCTGTCAGATAGAGATTTCCGGCGGCATCGACCACCAGGAAGTAATCTACATCCGTGTTGTAATTCGTATTGTGTACGGTGGTGTAATAGGCGATCCCCACGCCGTACAAATTTTCATTTTCATCATTTACGCCGCCTACACCGTAATAGTCTCCTGTTTCAGGATCGAACAGGATCACATAGCCGGCATATACGGTGGCATAGAGCTCGTAGGCCGGAGAATAGGCCAGATCCATAGCGCCGCCCCAGCTGGCAGCCGCGGTAGGCGTGGCCTCCATCGTAGCGGGGTTGATCTTATAGAAGGTAGAGGTCAGTTCGTTGGTATCCAGAGAAGCCGCATACATGCCTCCCTTTCCGTCCTTTGCGGCGGAAGCCAGCTGCAGGCTGGTCGTAACCTCTTTATTCTTGGTATAGGCGGGCAGCTTTCCGGTGTTGAACTTGGACCACCAGATCTTGCCATCCTCGTCCCAAACCAGAGCATTCAGGTCGGCCTCAATGGACTTTACGGTGACCTCGCAGGTGGCTGTTACAGAAGGCGTGGCCTTGCTGGCAGCCGTGATGGTGGCTGTGCCGGTAGAAATGCCCTTTACCAGACCGCTGGCGTCCACCGTGGCGATCCGGGTATTGCTGCTCTTCCAGGTGACCTCACGGTTCGTGAGATTCCACGGAGTGGCTGTGGCGGTGAGCTGCAGAGAAGAGCCCTTCATCACAGTGGCAGAGCTTGCCGCAAGGATCACGGACTCCGCCGCGGTGGCGGGGGTGTCCAGATCCAGCTGAGCATCCTCATCCTTGACGGAGAAAAGCCCTTTCAGCTTGAAATCGCCCAGGTTCGCGTGAAGCTCTTGAGAGGTCCCGCTTTCCACATCAACGGCCTGAAGCGGAGTTCTCGAGTTATTGCTCCTGGCAAAAATGAGCTTGCCGTCTGCCCAATCTGTGGACGCACACTGCGCGGCTCCGGGAGCCATAAGGCCGGCAACAGTTACTTCCTCAAAGGTTTCCAGCGCTTCCAGCGTAAATTTGTAAAGCTTTCCGGGATCTGTAGGGGTATCTCCGTCGGTAGTTCCATAGAAGGCTCCGTCATCGCCGATGGCCAGGGTGATGATGTTCTGGGGAAGCCCGCCCAGATCCTCATAAGCGCCGCTGATGGGATCGATCCGGAACAGGTGCAGGGAATCTCCGGCAATATAAATCAGAGCATAAAGCTTGTGATCCACCTTGCTGTAGGCCATATCACGCGCTAAACCGCCGGTACCCGCCACGGAAATGGAAGCGGCCAGCACGGGAGAGCCCATATCCTCCACAGGCATCGTATAAAGCTTGATAAAGTCTGTGAAAATCTGGTTTGCGTAGTCGTTAGCATCCTCCAGCACAAAGACACGGTCGTTTACACATTCCGCCGCCACAGCGGTAAAGTTGCTGTTGGCATAAAGGCCTACCTCGCTGCCCTTTACACCGTACCAGTTACCGCTTAAACCATCGTAGAAAATGTAGTCAGGATCCTGAATCTCGGGATCCAGACCGGTATAGGCCACATCCCAAGTGGAGACATTGCCGGCGTAATCAAACACCTGCACCTTGAACTTTTTGCCCACAATACCGCTTACATCCAGGGTAACGGAAGCAACTTCTCCCTTTACTGTCTGGTTGGGCGTTTCCGCGCTCAGGATCTTTCTGCCGCTGGCGTCAAACAGGGCAATGGCGGCAACGTACTGGTTGTCCCGTGCCTCCAGGGTCAGCTCCTTGTCCTCGTTTGCTCCGCCCTCTACCGTATTCAGAACGGGAGGCGTGTTGTCGATGGTGACCTGGGTTGTCATGCTGGCGCCTTCGCCCAGCTCTTCCCAACGCACCGTATTGCCGTCCACATAATATTCGGGAACCAGGGTCAGGCTCAAATCTACTACCGTATCCTCCGCCAGAGGCTTACCCTTGGCATCGGTACCCGCCCAGGAAACAGGAGCCGCCAGGCTGGTGCTCATCCAAGCGCCTTCGTTGTCATAGTAGAAAGCGGCATCGACACCGCCGAGCTCCTGGCTCTTATATATCGTGCCGGTTTCCGCGTTTGTCACGGTCAGCCGGGAAGCGGAAGCGTTTCGGATCAGCGCAAAGCTCCAGTCGGCGATCTGGTCGCCGTTCTGGTTGTTCAGGGCGTTGCGCTCCTCCAGATATTCATCATCCTTCAGGAAGGTGTTGCCGATCAGGGGAGAGACACCGCTGCCATCTCCATATTTCACGGTAAGATAATTCCCGTCGATCTGCGGGATGGGATAACCCTCCTCGTCCAGGCCGGTATAGAGATACGGAAGGCGATCCTCGCCGGTTCCATGATAGTATTCCGCATAAGAGCCCTTGTCGAACATGGAGGGGTCGCTCCAGTTTCCGTACCAGCCCAAGAGGGGAATGCTGTGGCCGGTGCCGTCCGCTGCGGGGTCAACGGTTACATAGCCTTCCACATAGAAGCCGTTGGGGGCCTGGGCCAGCACGGCCTCTGCGGCGGCGGCGTCCAGAGTGATCTCACCGTACACCGTGACAGAGCCGCCCGCGGGCACGTTGACATTCTCATCCGCCGGCAAGGTCATAGAGTTCAGGAATGCGGTGACGTCTGCGGTGTTCACCGTTTCGTCGCCGTTTACATCGGCCTTGTCCTGATCCTTCCGAAGCGCCGTGCCCTTGACCACATAATCCAAGAGGGCCTGGGCGTCGTCCACATTGGTCACGCCGTCGTTATTGAAATCGATGCCATCGGCCTGATCCACGATCCAGGTCACGGTGGAATTCAGATTCTGTGTGCCGAGGCTCCAATAGGAACCATAGGCGTCGCTTTCGATGGCCTGGGTAAACAGCTGCTCAGAAAGCTGATAGCTGCGATCCTCGTTATCCAGGTTGTTTATAGTGAACTTCACGCTGTACTTTCCGGTTCTGGCAGGGTCGTCGCCCAGCTCGAACTTCACCTTGCCGTCCTCCTGGCCATCCACCAGAATATAGGAATCGGCGGAGGTGGCGGCGGCGGTGTTCACCATACCGGCGCCCTGGTTCAAAACGGACTGGTATTTTCCGGTACCGTCCTCCAGAGGCGTGGCGGTGGACATGATGAGAGACTGGGCCAAGGCCCGGTCAGTCAGGCCCTCCTGAGAGAGCTCCTGGGTCTCGATGTACTGCTTCACCAGCGCGCCGATACCGGCGATCTGGGGAGCGGCCATGGAGGTGCCGCTCATCAGCTGATACTGGTCATTCTCGGTCCCTGTGCCAAACAGGGACCAGATATTACCGCCCGGGGCGGTAATTTCCGGCTTCAGGCTCAAATTGCCCGGCACGCCCCAGGAGCTGAAATCGCTCATGGTGTAGTCGGGAGAAGAAGCGCTGCCGTTCATCACTCTGGAGCTTCCCAGCACGGTGATCTGTCCGGTGACGCCTCCTGCCTTGATAGCCTGTCCTTCCGCCTGTGTGATGGAGACGCAGGGCATAGTCCCTCCGGCGTTTACGTAATCATCCAGCGCCATGCTGATGGAGCCCGGCTGATTGTTCACAACGATACAGGCAACCGCTCCCTTTGAGAAAGCAATAGTAGCCTTCTCCACAAAGGAGGAGGTTCCGCGGTTAACAAACACCACCTTTCCTGTCACATCGCTGGTATAATCCGCCTCCGCGCCGATCTTATCCAAGTACACATACTCAAGATCTGTGCCGGATTTATCGGCGCTCACATCCAAAGAAGAGAAATTGCCGATGGTATCGGTGGGAATGACCAAAGTGCCGCTGCCATAGGTAAAGCCCATGCCCACCATGCCGTTGTTGTCCACAGAGGCAACGGTAAAGGCGTTGGTATAGCTGCCGGGGGAACCCACCATGTCAAAGCTGGCGTCGTCGCTGTACAGCGCGCCTACTTCGCTTTCCCCTGCCCAGGTGCCGGCGTTGCCGGCGGAAATGACCACCAGAGACTGATACTTTACAAAGGAATCCAGGATCTTCTGGTATTCATCGCTGCCATAGGCGGCGGTGCCGGGGTTGCCGGAACCCAGAGAGAGGTTGATGGTGTCGCAGCCCAGTACGATGGCGTCCTCAATGGCCACCATGTAATCGGAATCATAGGCGCCGCCGTTGTTGCCGAACACCTTCATCACCAAAAGCTGAGCATCCGGCGCGTCGCCGGTCATATGTACCTCGCTCATGGCGGGAACAAAGGAGCCGTCCTCCTTCTTCAGGTAACGGTTGGCAGTGGCGATACCCGCCACGTGAGAGCCATGGTCGCCCTTGGTATCGTTATCATGGGTAATGTCCAGATCCCTGTCCACATAGGCGTAGCCGTACGGGATCTTGGTGCTGCGGTACAGCTGAGCGGCAGTGACCCTTGCGCCGTCCCGCTTATAGGCATTGAGCTGCGTCAGCTTGCTCTGGATCTCCGCCTGCGTCAGAAGCTGATAGTCCGCCACTGTCTTGCCGTCCGCCGCGGCGTCCTCCTCCAGGGCATGGTCAAAGGCGTCGGCGTTCATGGACTGGTGCTCTGTCTTCAGGCCGGTATCGATAATGGCCACACGCATGCCCTGGCCCTTATACTTGTTATCCCAGGCCTGGGTGGTGCCGGTCATATCGCTGGAGATCTCCATTTGGGGATCCACTGCGCCTGCAGAGGTTTCCATGGGCTCATACTGTGTTTCCACAAAGGCGTCCTTTACGCCCTCCAGGGCCTTGATCTCCTCCAGCTTGCCGTATTCCACATTGGCGGAAATGATGTTTGCCGCCAATGTCAAATTCCATACCACATCCAGCTTTTTCCCACCCAGAAGCTCTCTGGAAATGGTATTCGCCATAGCGTCCTGCTGGGTCTGGAGCTTACTGCGGTAGGTTTTTGCCGCGGTATTGGAGGAGATTTCTCCATCTGCCGCTCTGGGGAACCGCTCCAGGGTGGGCTTATCCTCCAGTACGATGGAGACACGAACCAGCTCCCCATCCTCATAGGGCGGCTCTTCCTCCTTTTCAGCAGCGGCTTTCCGGTCCAAAGTGGCCGTTACCGTGCTGTTGTCTGTTTGCTTCCATGTCCAATCGCCGCTCTCTTCGGCTTCCGCCGCGAAGGCAACGGGCATGGCGCCGATCAGCAGGGCCGCGCTGAGCAGCACCGCCAAAAGACGTTTCCACACTTTTTTGTCCATTGTACTTCCTCCTGCCTTTTTTCACGGCGCAAAACGTGCCGCTGATTTTGGAAAGATCCAGGCTGCCCTGCGGTTTTTCGTCCGTAAGGAAAAGAAAAACGCCCTGTGCTTCGGGATTTTTCCAAGAGAACCGCAGAGCGGTTCTTTTACCTCAAGCGCAAAGCGACAGCGGTATCATTTACCGTAAGTATAACTGCAGAAACCTTTTCAAGCCAAAATGCAGGAAAAGAATTAAAATCTTCCAGAATTGCCGCAGCCCTTCCAGATTTCACTCGCGCCTGAAATAATATTATATATTATACTTATCTGCAAATCTTGTCAATACTTGCGCGCCACATTTTTGCAAGTTTCGTGTGAATAAATTGCAAAAACGCACGATGCCCGCCCGCTTTTCCTCCCGGTAGAATATCATGGTTAGAAAGAGAAAAAGCTCAGATTATTTTGGCTTCTCCCATCCTTTAGCGAAAGAGAAAATGCCACAACCGGTAAAAAGGAACCGCAAATTTTCAGCGGTCCGACCGGTGTCGTGCGGTTTCCCTGCCAATTCAGGGTATCGTTTCTCCTCTTTTCCGATCTTGTTCTCGCGGCGCTTTTCTGTTCTGTACACCTGCCTGGTTTTGTGGTATACTTTAAAAAAGCTTCACAAAAGCAAAAGCCTTCAAATGATATCATTGAGCGGCACACTGTGCCGGCAGAACAGTGGAGGCGAAAGGAAGGATATTTCCATGAGTACCAAAGAAATGTGCATAAAGCTATTGGAAAGCCTGCCGGAATCAAAATTGGGCTATGTACTCTCCTATATGCAGGGCTTGACCGCTTGCGGATAGGTTCTTATCGGGTGATCTGCACCGTGAAAAATGAAATTCTTATTGTGCGTGTGGTATCCATTGGCAACCGAGAAAATGTTTACAAGGGCCAGAATGTCTCTTAAACGGACTGAAAGGCATCTCCAGGAAAGCGGCATGTGCGCTTCCTCAGGGCATTTCCCACCGCTTTCGCTGTAAGAAAGGAAAGGAAAGGAAAGGAAGCATGAAAACCTATACCATCATCGGCGGGGTAAACGGCACCGGCAAAAGCAGCCTGACCGGTGTGCTCCGCACCCAGACAACGGACTTAGGACAGATCATTGATGTGGATAAAATCACCGCGGAGGGGAAGCTTTCTCCCATTGAGGGCGGCAGAATCGCCTTGCGAAAAATCCGGGACTGTCTGGAAAAGGGAATCAGCTTCACACAGGAGACCACCCTTTCAGGCTATCGAACGGAGACCACGGCGGCAGAAGCAAAGCGGCAGGGGTATGTGATCCGCCTGTACTATGTAGGTCTGGATACCCCGGAGGAATGCCTTGCGCGGATCCAGAACCGGGTGCGGCACGGCGGCCATGATATTCCGGAAAACGATGTAAAGCGGCGGTTTGAAGGAAGATGGGAAGCGGTTTCCAAGGTGCTTCCCTATTGTGACGAAGCCCGGTTCTTTGACAACGACAATGGCTTTTTAGAGGTGGCGGAATACCGTAACGGTACCCTGATCCTGAAGGGAGAGCGCTGTCCGGCCTGGGTACGGGAGTTAGCCGAATATTTGAAAAGAATGCCCTAACAATACATTCCCAAAATAATCGGCCTTTTCCAAAGGATTTTGATCCCGGAAAAAGCCGGTGAAAAGTAAAAGTGTGTTATTTTGTGTGTTATTTCCAAGCAAAGAACCCGCAAGAGCCCAGTGTTCCTGCGGGTTTCTTTTGTGGCTCTGCCATAAAAATGATGTCTTTTGCCCTTCCCCGAAAAAACTCACGCTTGCTACGGCTGTTCGCTTGCAAGCGGTGAGCGCGTCCCGGTGGGACGCTGGTGCGAACTGACCGAGCCGACAGGCGAGAAGCTCACGACGCCTTCGCGGCGCTACCAAGTTTTTTCGGAGAGGGGGAAGCTGTCCGGTGGACAGCGTTCTGACCCGACCGAGCCGACAGGCGAGAGACGGCAATCCGAACGGTGAAGCCGCATTTTTCGCAAAAAAATGCAGATTGTGAAGTGAAATATCCTTCGGATGTGAAATAATGATCTGCAATCATTGTGAAATTTTCCGCTTACGCGGAAAGTGAAATGAAATAAATCCACCCACGCCCGCAAGGCATTTCACATGGCGAAGCCATATTTCACGCCCGCAGGGCATTTCACAAATCCCGTCAGGGATTTATTTCGTTGAAAAGGAACACCCTTTGTCTAGCAGACAAAGGGTGTTCCTTTTCTGGTGGGCGCTAACGGACTTGAACCGCTGACCCCCTGCACGTCAAGCAGGTGCTCTAGCCAGCTGAGCTAAGCGCCCAAAATGTTGCTGTATTATCTTACACGATTCTGCGGAAAAAAGCAAGTACTATTTCCGGTTTTCCCGGAAAAATTTCAAAAATATCTCATTCGTCATAAATTTTTAAGAAAATCGTTCTGTTCTTTTTTAGACTTTTCCTGTATCTTTGCGGTAGAGCTTCTGTTATAATAGACGCTGGATTTTGGATCCTGGATGCTGGAAGGGCAAAAGGGCACATTTTATCCCGGCATTCCAAAGGCCGCGACAGGGTGATTCCCTTCTATTTTGCGGAGTATGTCTTTCCTAAACGTTTGCTTAGAAGTGCGGTTGAAAATTTCTTGAACTTTCTCAGGTATATTGGAGGAAAAGGATCGTTCCGTTGTTCCAAGAAAGAGGGGTATTTCCATTGAGAACACTTTCTTACATAAATTTCGCGCTGGCAGCTATTTTTGCCGCCTGCTGCTTCTATCAGGCCGTGTTTGCCATTGTGCGGCTTTCGGGAAAGCGCCGCCGGTTTCAGGCGCAGAAGCTGTGCCGGTACGCGGTGCTCATCGCCGCCCGGAACGAGCAGGCCGTAATCGGCCAGCTTTTGGACAGCATCCGGAAACAGGAGTATCCCTCGGAGCTCATCGATACCTATGTGGTGGCGGATAACTGCACGGACAGCACCGCCCAGGTCGCCGCTTCCCACGGGGCCACGGTGTACCAGCGGCAGAACAAGGCCCTGGTGGGCAAGGGCTACGCCCTTTCGTTCCTGCTGGGGAAGCTCAAGGAGGAGCACGGGGAGAAGCGCTATGACGGCTACTTCGTCTTCGACGCCGACAACCTCTTAGACCCCCATTACATTGCGGAAATGAACAAGGTGTTTTCCTCCGGACACCGGGTGGTCACCGGCTACCGCAACACCAAAAACTTTGAAGATAACTGGATCACCGCCGGGTACGGTCTGTGGTTTCTGCGGGAATCCGAATACCTGAACCGGCCCAGAGATACGTTAAACATCGGCTGCGCCGTTTCCGGCACCGGCTTTCTGTTCGCCGACAGCATTCTGAGCGAGCGGGGCGGCTGGGACTGGTTCTGCCTGACGGAGGACCTGGAATTCACTGCGGAAATGGTGATCCAGGGAGAAAAGATCGCCTATTGCGGCGACGCGGTTTTGTACGACGAGCAGCCCAGCAGCTTCCGGCAGTCCATCCGCCAGCGTTCCCGGTGGATCAAGGGCTATTTCCAGGTGATCGCGGAGCACGGCGGAGATCTTCTCCACACCCTCGCGGCTACCGGCCGCTTTGCCTGCTACGACATGCTGATGAACACCATTCCCGCCGCGGTTTTGACAGTTTTAAGCTTTTTGGTGAACACGGTGATGTTCTTTGTGGGCATGGTTTCCGCCCGCCAGGAAATGGGGCTTTTCGCCTTTTCCGTGATCAGCGCCCTGGTAAACTCTTACGGCGTGCTGTTTTTGATGGGTTTGATGCCCCTGGTGACAGAGCGAAAGCGCATTCGCTGCTCTACCCGGAAACGGGTCCTTTACGCCTTTACCTTCCCACTTTTCGTTTTCACCTTTGGGATCGCCATGCTGCTGGCCGTGTTCGGCAACGTGGAGTGGAAGCCCATTCGCCATTCCGTGGCCCTTTCCATTGGCGATTTAAGCGACTCTTCCCGGAAATGATTTTGTATAGAACAGAGAACTTTTCAAAAAAAGCGGAAACATGTTTCTTCCAAAAGGTTTTTATGGTACAATAGCAACGATAAAATTCGTTGCTATTTTTTTGCATCGCTGAAAGCGAGACAAGTAAATTTTCTCAGAAAAAGGGGAACGGGCGCCATGGTGACGAGAGTTTTTGTAGAAAAGAAAAAGGGCTATGATATCGAGGCCTCTCATTTGACTGCCGATCTCAGGGGAAACCTGGGTATTTCCGGCGTGGAAGAGGTGCGCATCTTAAACCGCTATGATGTTTCCGGGCTGAGCGAGGAGCAGTTTCAGGCCGCTTCCCGAACCATTTTATCGGAGCCCAACGTGGATCACGTGTACGGCGAGGAGTTTCATTTGCCCGATACATACCGCGTTTTCGCCATGGAATACCTGCCCGGCCAATACGACCAGCGGGCGGATTCCGCCGCCCAGTGCGTTCAGTTTCTCACCCAGGGAGAGCGCCCCGCGGTGCTTTCCGCCAAGGTCATCGGCGTAAAGGGCGCGATTTCCGAGGAGGAGTTTGAGAAGATCAAGGCCTATCTGGTAAACCCGGTGGAATCCCGGGTGGCTTCCATGGAAAAGCCCGATACCCTGGAGCTCGACGCGGCTGTTCCGGAAAATGTGGCCCGTGTTTCCGGCTTTACCCGCTGGAAGGAAACCGAAATGAAGGAATATTTTGATTCCATGGGCTTTGCCATGACCCTTTCCGACCTGCTTTTCTGCCAAAAGTATTTCCGGGATGAGGAGCACAGGGATCCCACCGTAACGGAGCTGCGGGTCATCGACACCTATTGGAGCGACCACTGCCGCCACACTACCTTCCTCACCCGCCTGGAGGATCTGAACATAGAACAGGGCCCCCTTCACGACGCCGTGGAGGCCGCTTTCCGGCAGTACCTTGCCACCCGGCAGGAGCTTTACGGAGAGAAGGACAAGCCTGTGTGCCTGATGGATATGGCCACCATCGGCGGCAAATACCTCCGAAAGCAGGGCCTGGTGCCCGACCTGGACGTCAGCGAGGAAATCAACGCCTGCTCCATTGAAGCCCCGGTGACCATTGACGGCAAAACGGAGACCTGGCTCATTCAGTTTAAGAACGAGACCCACAACCATCCCACGGAGATCGAGCCCTTCGGCGGCGCGGCCACCTGCCTGGGCGGCGCCATCCGGGATCCCCTTTCCGGCCGGGCCTATGTGTATCAGGCCATGCGGGTCACGGGCTCCGGCGACCCCACCGTTCCCTTTGAAAAAACGCTGCACGGCAAGCTGCCCACCCGGAAGATCACCACCGGGGCAGCCGCCGGATATTCCTCCTACGGCAACCAGATCGGCCTTGCCACCGGGCAGGTCACGGAGCTTTACGACCCCGGCTATGTGGCAAAGCGCATGGAAATCGGCGCTGTTGTCGGCGCTTCCCCCAAGGCAAACGTGCGCCGGGAAGAGCCCGCGCCGGGCGACAGCATCATCCTGCTGGGCGGCGCCACGGGCCGTGACGGCATCGGCGGCGCTACCGGCTCCAGCAAGGCCCACACGGAAAAATCCGTGGAGGTCTGCGGCGCGGAGGTGCAGAAGGGAAATCCCCCCACCGAGCGGAAGATCCAGCGGCTGTTCCGCAAAGCGGAGGTCGCCACGCTCATCAAGCGCTGCAACGATTTCGGCGCAGGCGGCGTGTGCGTTGCCATCGGCGAGCTTGCCCCGGGCCTTAAAATCGAGCTGGACAAGGTACCAAAAAAATATAAGGGCTTAGACGGCACCGAGCTTGCCATTTCCGAATCTCAGGAGCGCATGGCGGTGGTGGTGGCTCCAGAGGACGCGGAGCGATTCTGCGCCCAGGCCTCTGAGGAAAATCTGGACGCTCAGATAGTCGCCACCGTCACCGAAGAGCCCCGGCTGAAAATGGAATGGCGGGGCGACCGGATCGTGGATCTGTCCCGGGCGTTTTTGGATACCAACGGCGTAACCCAGAACGCCAGCGCAAAAATTTGCGCCCCCCAGGGAGAAAACTACCGCAACGCCGTACCGGAGGCGCTGCGGAATAAGCGGGGCGCGGAGGCCCTGAAGGCAAATATGGCAAGGCTTGAGGTCTGCGGACAGAAGGGTCTTTCCGAGCGGTTCGATTCCAGCATCGGCGCTTCCACCGTGCTGATGCCCTTTGCGGGGCAGTATCAGCTGACCCCGGAAGAGGCCATGGTGGCAAAGATCCCCCTGCTCACAGGGGAAACCGACGACTGCACCGCCATGTCCTATGGCTATATTCCCGGCATCGCCCGGTATTCCCCCTTCCTGGGGGCGCAGTACGCCGTGGTGGAGAGCCTGTCGAAGCTGGCCGCCGTGGGGGCGGACCCCTTAAAGGCCCGGCTCACCTTCCAGGAATACTTTGAGCGGCTCCACGACGACCCCACCCGCTGGGGCAAGCCCGCCGCCGCTTTGCTGGGCGCTCTTTCCGCTCAGCTGGGGCTCGGACTGCCCGCCATCGGCGGCAAAGACAGCATGTCCGGCTCCTTTGAACAGCTGGATGTTCCCCCCACCCTGGTCAGCTTTGCAGTGTCCATGACAAAAGCCAGCAAAACTCTTTCCGCTTCCCTGAAAAACCCCGGCTCCAAGGTGGTGCTGCTCCCCATTCCGGAACGGACGGACGGCACGCCGGATTGGGACGCCTTAAAGGTATATTATCGCTCCGTAAAGCGCCATATCGAGGCCGGAGATATCATTTCCGCCGGCGTGGTGCGGGAGGGCGGCGCCGCCGCCTGCGTGCTGCGGATGTGCTTTGGAGAAAAGCTGGGCTTCAAATTTGAAAAGGGCCTGTCCCCCGAAGCACTGTTTGCCCCCAAGGCGGGCGCTTTGGTGATCGAGCTCTCCAGCGAGGCGGAGCTGCACTACGGCCACGGCGCGGTGCTGGGCCGCACCACCGGCACAGGTGTGGTGGAGCTGGAGGGAGAGAAGACCGGCATCGACGAGCTGATCGAAGCCTGGAACGGCACCTTGGAAAATATTTTCCCAAATTTCGCGGAGCCTGTCAAAGTCACGGCGGATATCCCCCTGTGGGAAAGCCGGGAAAAGAAGGCCCCCGCCATCAAAGCGGCCAGGCCCCGGGTATTTATCCCCGCCTTCCCCGGCACCAACTGCGAAATAGACAGCGCCCGGGCCTTCCAGAAGGCAGGGGCGGAAACGGAAATTCTGGTGGTGAAGAACCTCACCCCCAAGGATATAGAAGAAACCATCGACCGTATGGAGCAGGCCATTCGCCGGGCGCAGATCATCATGATCCCCGGCGGCTTCTCCGGCGGGGATGAGCCGGAGGGCTCCGGCAAGTTCATCGCCACCACCTTCCGCAATCCCAAGCTCGCCCAGGCGGTCACCGACCTACTGGAGGCAAGAGACGGCCTGATGCTGGGCATCTGCAACGGCTTCCAGGCCCTCATCAAGCTGGGCCTCGTTCCCTACGGAAAGATCACCGAGCCCAAGGAAAATGACCCCACCCTGACCTTCAACACCCTGGGCCGCCATGTTTCCCGCATGGTCTATACCCGTGTTTCCAGCGTAAAATCTCCCTGGATGGCGGGAGTGGGCGCCGGGGATATCCACGCGATCCCCGTCTCCCACGGCGAGGGCCGCTTTGTGGCGGACGAAGCCGCCCTGAAGGCGCTCATCGAAAACGGACAGGTGGCCACCCAGTATGTAGACCCCAACGGCATGGTAAGCGGCGATATCCTTTGGAACCCCAACGGCTCCGTGTGCGCCATTGAGGGCATTACCAGCCCTGACGGCCGGGTCTTCGGCAAAATGGGCCACTCCGAGCGAAAAGGCAAAGACCTCTATAAAAATGTTCCCGGCAAAAAGGATCAACTTCTCTTTGAGTCCGGCGTAAAATATTTTAAGTGACGAGCGGAGATTATTTCTCAAAGATAGCAGAAGAAGCCGTGCGATAAGTTGGAATTTGCCAGAGAATAGGTGTAGGGACCGTTCTCACCTGTCGGTTCGGTCAGCGCTAGACGGTCTCCACAGGAGACCAGCGCCCTCCGGGCGGTCCGCCAAAGCTTGCAGTATTTCCGCGGCCCGCCGAGGACGTCGGGCCCTACAAAGTCACTTTTTAACTGAGCACCAAACAATAATTTAGCGGTTATTCCCCGCTTTCCCTCCTGTCCTCCTGAACAAAAGCAGCGCACCTTTTGTGTTCCTCAGGATGACAAGCGTGAGGTGTCCTTTCTAACAACTAACTACTAACAACTAACCACTAATCTCTGAGGTGACAGCCATGAAAGAAATCTTAAGAAGAACCTGGGCGGAGATCGACCTGGACGCCGTGGCCCGCAATTTTCAGGCTGTACGCCAAGCTGCGAACCCCAATGCAAAGGTCTGCTGCGTCGTGAAGGCAGACGCATACGGCCACGGGGCGGTGCGCATGGCAAAGGAATACGAGGCGCTGGGAGCGGACTGGTTCGCCGTATCCAACCTGGAGGAGGCCCTGCAGCTCCGGCTTTCCGGCATCACAAAGCCCATTCTGGTGCTGGGCTTTACCCCCGCGGAGGAAGCAAAGGCACTTTCAGAACACAATATTTCCCAGTGTGTTTACTCTCTGGAATACGCCCGGGAGCTTTCCCGCCACGCGGCAGAGGCGGATGTCACCGTGAAGATCCATGTAAAGGTGGATACCGGCATGAGCCGCCTGGGCTTCTATTTCCAGGATATCAGCCGGGATGAGGACGCGGTATCTCAGATAAAAGAGGTCTGCACCCTGCCGGGGCTGTACCCGGAAGGAATTTTCACCCATTTCGCCGTATCGGACAGCGGCAGGGAAGGCGACGCCTTTACCATGCGGCAATTCGGCTGCTTTAAGGAAATGCTGGAAACCCTGCTGCGGGAGGGGATCTCCTTTGAGGTGCGCCACTGCGCCAACTCCGCCGCTGTTTTCGATTATCCCCTGTCCCATCTGGACCTGGTGCGGGCGGGCATCGTCATTTACGGCCTGTACCCCTCCGATGAGCTGCGGAACCGTCCCGCCCTCACCCCCGTCCTTTCCCTGCGCTCGGTGGTATCCCATGTAAAAACCATCAAGGCCGGGGCCACTGTCAGCTATGGCCGGGATTTCACCGCGGAGCGGGACAGGACGATCGCCACCATTCCCGTGGGCTATGCGGACGGCTATCCCCGCCGCCTTTCCCCCGGCGGCGCTCAGGTGCTGATCCACGGCAAACGCTGTCCGATTTTGGGCAGGATCTGCATGGACCAGCTGATGGCGGATGTTTCGGAGCTCACGGATGTAAAAATCGGCGACCTAGTCACGCTGATCGGCAAAGACGGCGAGGAAGAGATCACCGCCGACGAGCTTGCCGCCAGAGAAGGCACCATCGGCTACGAGGTGATCTGCGCCCTCTCCAAGCGGGTTCCCAGAGTCTACCTGAAAAACGGCGGGATCGACAGCATTTACAACCAGCTGATTTAGCCAGACAACAGTCCGGCTAAGCCCCAGGGCAGCACAGCACTGAAAAGGATGCGGTGCTGCCCTGCTGTTTTAAGGAATCTGCTGCGAAAACCGCAGTAGCAGCTGGAAAAGACAAAAAAGAACGAAAGAAAGCAGGGCTTTATGATGGACAAGTACGCGGCTTTGGAAACCTATTTCGGCTATACGGAATTTCGCCCCGGCCAGGAGCAGCTGATCGACGGCCTTCTTCAGGGGCGGGATATTTTGGGGATCATGCCCACCGGCGGCGGGAAATCCCTGTGCTATCAGGTCCCCGCCCTGCTCCTGCCGGGGATCACCTTTGTGGTTTCCCCTCTGATCTCGCTGATGAAGGATCAGGTGGCCGCCCTGAAAAACGCGGGGGTCAGCGCCGCGTATCTCAACAGCTCCTTGACCCCCGGGCAGCTGCGGCACGCCATGGCAAATGTCCGGCAGCGGCAGTATAAGATCGTCTATATCGCGCCGGAGCGCCTGATGACGGCTGACTTTTTGGAAACCGCCAGAAGCCTTCCCCTTTCCCTTTTTGCGGTGGACGAAGCCCACTGCATTTCCCAGTGGGGCCAGGATTTTCGCCCCAGCTACTTAAAAATCTCGGAATTTCTCAGCGCGCTCCCTCACCGCCCTCCGGTGGCCGCCCTCACCGCCACCGCCACGGCTCCCGTGCGGGAGGATATCGTTCGCCTGCTGGAGCTGAAGGATCCTCTGACGGAAATTACCGGCTTTGACCGGCCCAACCTCTTTTTCGATGTGAAGGCTCCCCGCAGAAAGCCGGAGGAGCTGCTGCGGCTGCTTTCCCAAAGGGCGGGCCAAAGCGGCATTGTGTACTGCTCCACCCGAAAGGCGGTAGAGGCGGTGTATCAGCTGCTTTGCGGCAGGGGAATCCCCGCCGCGAAATACCACGCCGGGCTGCCCGATGAGGAGCGCAAAAAAAGCCAGGAGGATTTTCAATTCGACCGGAAAACCATCATGGTGGCCACCAACGCCTTCGGCATGGGCATCGACAAGTCCAACGTGAGCTTTGTCATTCATTACAATATGCCCAAAAGCATGGAAGCCTATTACCAGGAGGCGGGCCGGGCCGGGCGGGACGGCAACCCCGCGGATTGTATTCTGCTGTACTCCGCCGGAGATGTTGCCACGGCGAGATACATGATCCAGAACAGCGGCAACGAGGAGCTGAGCCCGGAAGAGCAGGAGGAGGTCCGGCAGAAGGACTATCAAAGACTGGAGCAAATGGTTCGCTACTGTACGGCGAAAACCTGCTTTCGCGGGGAAATTTTGCGCTACTTCGGTCAGAAAAGCGACGGCTCCTGCGAAAACTGCGGGAACTGCCTTACCGCCTACCGGGAGCGGGATATCACGGAAGAGGCACAAAAAATCGTTCGCTGTATTCTTGAGATCAAAGAAAAGCTGGGCTATTACGTGGGGACTACCCTTGTTGTCCGTACGCTGACCGGCAGCAGGGAAAAGCGGGTGCTGGAGCTGGGGCTCCAGAAGCTTCCCTGTCACGGCGCCATGGCGGGCACCAGAACGGAGCTTCGGGAGCTTCTGAACCACCTGATCCAGGCTGGATATCTGCTGGTAGACCCCCAATACAACACCCTAAAGCCTCGAAAGGCCGCTGCCGGGCTGTTCCAGGGGGAAAGGGTGACCATGCGCGTTCGGGCGGAAGAGCCCGCTTCCGCGCCTGTTTTACCCGCAAAAAAAGCGGCGCCGAAGGGAGACATGCAGGGCGATCCCCTGTACGAAGCCCTGCGCGCCCTTCGCACGGAGCTTGCAGAGCGGGAAGGCGTTCCCGCTTACGTGGTATTCACAAACGCCGCCTTAGCGGATATGGCCCGGCGCAGGCCCGCCACCCAGGAGGAGCTTCTGGCCGTTTCCGGCGTAGGCGTTCACAAGGCAAAAAAATACGGCAAACAGTTTCTTGCCGCAATCAGAGAATTTGAAAGCGTAGATTGAGAAACGGAGAAAAGAACCATGCGCAGGCTGTCTGAGGCGTTACAAGAGCAATATGGGGAAAAGCTCTACAAGCTTTCCCTGACTTCCGGCTGCACCTGCCCCAACCGGGATGGCACGGTGGGGACCGGCGGCTGTGCCTTTTGCTCGGAGGGCGGCTCCGGGGACTTTGCCCCGCCCTTTCTGCCGGTGGAAGCGCAGATCGAAACGGCAAAGCGTCTGATCCAAAGAAAGACCCATGCCAAACGGTTTATCGCCTATTTTCAGTCCTTCACCAACACCTACGGCGACCTTGACCGGCTGCGCGCCCTCTACCGGGAAACCATTCTGCGGGAGGACATTGCCATCCTTTCTCTCGGCACTCGCCCGGACTGCCTGGGAGATGATGTGATGGAGCTGCTTTGTGAGCTGAACACAATAAAACCCGTTTGGGTGGAGCTGGGCCTGCAGACCGCCCACGATGAAACCGCCCGGCGGCTGAACCGGGGGTATGATCTCCCGGTATTTGAAGCAGGCTACCGCCGAATCAAGGAAGCGGGGCTGACCGCTGTGATCCACGTGATCTTCGGCCTGCCGGGGGAAACAAAAGAGGACATGCTGGAAACGGTACGCTATCTTGCCGGGTTGACGCCCCCACCGGACGGGGTAAAGCTGCAAATGCTCCATATTCTGAAAAACACGGCGCTGGGAAGGCGGTATTTGGAAGCTCCCTTTCCGCTATTGAGCCTGGAGGAATACGCGGATCTCATTGCGGAAAGCGTATCGATCCTGCCGGAGCGCACCGTGCTTCACCGCATGACCGGCGACGGCCCGGCCGGTCTGCTTCTCGCCCCGGACTGGACACGGAACAAAAAGAAGGTCTTAAACACCATCAACCGGAAGCTGGCCGCTTTTTCCCAATCATAACGCACGCTTTTCAAGCTGCCGCAGAAATTGGAGGATTTCCCTATGCGCGTTACAGAAGACGCTCAAGTCATCATGAAAGCCGCCTTGAACGCGGCCCTGCCCGATACCGCTGTGAAAAAGGCTCTGACGGAGCTGCCCGCCTACAAGGGGAAGCTGATCCTCATTGCCATCGGCAAGGCCGCCTGGCAAATGGCCGATGCTGCCTACCGCGTTTTGGGAGAGCGGATCGACGGCGGCATCGTCATCACAAAGCACGGTCATTCCCAAGGGCCCATCGGCCCCCTGGAGATCCGCGAGGCGGGCCATCCCGTTCCCGATGAAGCTTCCTATACCGCCACCCAGGCCGCTATCGACCTGGTAACACCCTTGGGGGCGGAGGATTTAGTACTGTTCCTGATTTCCGGCGGCGGCTCCGCCCTGTTTGAAAAGCCCCTGATCGACACGGCTGAACTGGACGATATCACCCGCCAGCTTCTGGCCTGCGGGGCGGATATCGTGGAGATGAACACCTTGAGAAAGCGCCTGTCCGCCGTAAAGGGGGGAAAATTTGCCCAGCTCTGCGCTCCGGCGCAGGTGTTTTCCGTGGTGCTTTCCGATATCCTGGGCGACCCCATGGATATGATCGCCTCCGGCCCCGCCTATCCTGACAGCGCCACCTGCTCCCAGGCAAAAGCCATTGTGGAAAAATACAGCCTGAAGCTGTCGCCGAAGGCTTTGGCCCTGCTGGAAACGGAAACGCCCAAGGAGCTCCATAATGTCCGCTCCCAGATCACCGGGTCTGTCCGCCAGCTGTGCGCCGCGGCTGCGGAATCCGCCGCGGAGCTTAACTATGAGCCCGTTCTTCTCACCGCCGATCTCAGCTGTGAAGCCAGAGAAGCCGGCAGCTTCCTTGCCGCCATCGCCCAAACCCACCGGGGAGACGGCAAGTCCCTTGCCTATATCGCAGGCGGGGAAACGGTAGTCCGCCTGACCGGAAAAGGACTGGGCGGCCGGAACCAGGAGATCGCCCTGTCCGCCGCCAGGGGGATCGACGGTATCGAGGACTGCGCCGTGTTCTCCCTGGGCTCCGACGGCACCGACGGCCCCACCGACGCCGCCGGAGGGATCTGCACGGGAGAAAGCGCCGAAAAGCTCCGGGAAGCGGGACTGGACCCCGATGCGGTGCTTCGGGAAAACGACGCCTACCACGCCCTGAAGGCCATCGACGGCCTGCTCTTCACCGGCCCCACCGGCACCAATGTCAATGACCTTTCCTGCCTGCTGCTTCGCCGGTAGCTTTGTTTGGTAAGAACGCTAAGTCCGACGCAAAAACTGCCCGGAGCGGGAGAAAATCCCGCTCCGGGCAGTCTGCTGCCGATTTCTATTTTATGTGTTTTTTCAAGGCAACACCGCACAGTCACAGCTCACGCCTTAGGCGGCATCTTGCAGGCAATTTTTCCGGCAAAGCACCCAAAGTCTGCTTGCCGGATGCCACTCGCCTGCACAGGCTTTGGAAACTCTGCCAAAAAAATTTCTACCGCCATATGCTGCTTAGAATTGTGCGGTATTGCCTCAAATCAGCCGGGGGGAAATACAAGGAAACAAAAAAGAACCGCTCTTGCTATCCGTTCAAGTTCCTTTCCTCAGAATATTCAGATATGCCTCATAAGCAAAGGTACGGTTTCTGTTGGCATTGGTCGTTTGTGCCAGAATACCGCAATCCGTCAATCGCCTGACAGCGCTCGACACGGTATTGAAGGATACACCCAGCGCATTTGCTGTTTTGCGAATATCAATAATCGGATTTGCTTCCAGATAGCGGAATACCTGTATTGCACTTTTGGCGGCGCGTCCCATATTCCCAATCTTTTGCACATTTTGCTCATGCAGGGCAGTCAATTCATCGATCGCGGCGATTGCGTCCTGCGCCGATTCGGAGATGGCTTGCAGGAAAAAGCGTACCCACTGTTCATAATTCCCCTTGCTCCGTACTTCCGTCATGCGGTCGTAATACTCGATACGGTTTTTCTTGAGGAAATAGGAAATGTAGAGTGCAGGCGTTGTCAGCACCTTTCGTTCCATCAAATACAGCGTGATAAGCAGCCTTCCTATACGGCCGTTTCCGTCTAAAAAAGGGTGGATCGTTTCAAACTGATAATGAATGAGCGCCGCACGGATCAGATGATCCAGCCTGTCCTCCGCATTAAAATACTTCTCCAAATCGGACATGGCGGTTTCCATATCCTCCGGACAGGGTGGGATATATTTTGCGCTTTTCAGTGTGCTGCCCTGACCGCCGATCCAATTTTGAGAATGCCGAAACGCACCGGGGCTTTTCTCCTGCCCACGTACACCTTCCATCAGGACAGCATGTGTTTCTTTTATCAGGCGGTTGCATAGAGGCAGGGTTTTCAGCCTGTTTATCGCATATTCCGTTGCCTTGATATAGTTGACAACATCGGCCACATTTCGGTTGGCGTTGGCTTCCAGCAGCGGATCAAGCACGTCCTCCAGGGTTGCCTGCGTTCCCTCAATCTGCGATGACATCAGGGCCTCTTTTCGCACATACATGGAAACAAACAAGTCAATGTTGGGGATTCTGGCGGCGATTCCGTCCAGAACAGATAATTGGGAACGTGCCTGTACCAGCAGCGCAACCATTTCATCATCCAACACAACCGGAGGATCCGGCGGCAGGGGACTCGGGACAAAGGACTGATATGCCGCTTCACCCGAAAGATTGGCTCTAAAGCTCCCGGCCCGCTTTTCCATGAGCATTCCTCCAAGTTGAAATACTGCTTATAGTATACGCATTTTATTTCAATTTGTCAATCTATATTGAAATATAAAGCAACGCATTTTGTCCTTGCATGCTTTCATTGCTATTTCGGAATTATCATCTATACTTTTTCGTCAACCACCTTTTTTCAAAGATATCTTTTATCTTCGTTTGATAAGGACAGTTAAGTCCGGCGCAAGAGCCTAGCCAGACGTCACGGATTTAAAGCCGGTTTTGTCAGGCGTATTTTCCGCCCGGCCATCGTTAAAATGCTTGTGCATCTGACGTATTACAAGAAAATTTAACGCAGAACGGTTTCCAAAAGTCCGCTCAGATGGTGCTTACAGGTTGTGAATACAGGTTCTAAGTATAAAAAATTGAAAAAGCAAAATCCATTGACAATCTAGCGAAATGCAGGGAGGAAGCTTGTGCAGAACGCTCAGAGCCCCTTCAAAGCTTTCAAATGTAGGTTTGTCAATGATATGTTACAAAAAAGAGAAGGAGTCTAAAGCCAGTTTAGGAGAGAGCCAGTTGAGAGGCCGGATAGGGAAGTTATTGTACTGCCTTTGCCTCACAGCGA
>JAETPP010000237.1 GCA_021771115.1 Bacillota bacterium
GAGCTGCGTTTTTTGAATATTGAGCTGGAAAATATCAGGGTATTTCTGTGCGAGGAGGAACGCACGGAGATCTATCTGTCACTGCGGGCAGGCAAGAGGGCCTGCGTCTCGTCAAAGACGATCAGTGAGGTGCTCTCGGAATGCTGCGGACAGAAAATGCGCCCGGCCTGGAACTGTCAGGCGGCAGTCTGCGCAGAGCCGGCCAGCTTTCATTTTGTGCCGGATACGAAATTCCAGATTTTCTGTGGAATTTCCAAGATCACGAAGGCGGGAGAAATGGTTTCCGGGGACAATTACGCCTTTCTCCAGAAGGATACGGGAAAGGTGGTCATGAGTCTGGCGGACGGCATGGGCTCCGGGGCGGAGGCGTGCCAGGAGAGCGAGAAGGTGATCGAGCTGCTGGAGCAGTTTCTGGATGCGGGCTTTCCGCAGGAGACAGCAGTGCGGATGATCAATTCCTGTATGCTGCTTCAGAACCGTCAGCAGATGTTTTCCACGATCGATCTTTGTATGGTTGATTTATACAGCGCAAAGTGTGATATAATCAAATCCGGGGCAGTGTCCACCTTTATCCGCCGGGAAAATGAGATAGAAGTGATCGGGGCGAATGCTTTTCCGGCGGGCGTTATGCAGCAGTCGGATTATGAGAGCATGCACCGCCAGCTTGGGTCCGGCAGTACGATCATCATGATGACGGACGGGGTGCTGGAGGCGCTGCCGGAGGAGAACCGGGAACAGCTTATGGTGGAGCTGATCGGCAGGACTGCCACGCGAAATGCAAAGGAGTACGCCCGGAGGCTGATGGAGAAGGTGTACCTGATGCAGAAGCTGCAGGCGCGGGACGATATGACGATCCTCGTGGGAAATATATGGGAGAAGTAAAGAGACATTAAGGGAGATTATCCGGGAAGAATAACAACGGGACAGAGGAGGAATACGGAATGCACAGGATCTTTGAGGTGATAGAAGCGTATCATATGATAGAACCCGGCATGCATGTGATTGCAGGGGTTTCCGGGGGCGCGGATTCTGTATGTCTTCTGTACGTACTCTGCGAGTACCGCAAAAGGACACCCTTTGAGCTTACGGCGGTTCATGTGGAGCACGGGCTGAGGGGCGAGGAGAGTCTGGAGGATGCAAGGTTCACACAGCAGCTTTGCAGGCGACTGGGAGTCCCCTTCCGTCTGGTACACGCCGACGTAAAAGGGATCGTAAAAGAGCAGGGGCTGTCCACGGAGGAAGCGGGCCGCATGGAGCGGTATCGGATCTTCCGGGAGTTCAAAAGAGAATGCGGCGCACAGAAGATCGCGGTGGCTCACAACGAAAATGACCAGGCGGAGACGGTGCTGCACCATCTCGTCCGGGGAAGCGGGCTGAAGGGACTGGGGGGGATCTGCCCCGTCCGGGATGATATCATCAGACCGCTGTTGTTTACACAGAGAAAAGAAATAGAAGAGATTCTGACGCAGGCCGGCCTTTCATGGCGGGTGGACCGGACGAATCTGGAACTGGAATATACGAGAAACAAGATCCGCCTGTCGATTCTGCCGCAGATGGAGCGGGAGCTGAATGATCAGGCAGTGGAGCATATTTCCCAGGCGGCGGGAAGGCTCCGGCAGGTGCAGTCATACCTGGAACGAGTTGCCGGGCAGGCGGCACAGAAATGTATTTCCTGTGATCCGGCCTTTGGCGGAACGCATTGTCAGGAGGCCGGTGAATTGAAGGAGAGCCAGACAGATACGTGTTCTGTCTGTATTTTGATGATGCCTTTTCTGGAGGAGGACGAGCTGATCCAGCAGGAGCTAATGCGGAAGGCGCTTTCCATGTGCGGCGGGCTTCGGGATGTGGGAGCAGTCCACATAGAAGCGCTGATGAAGCTGGCGCGGATGGGCTGCGGCCGGGAGATCAGCCTGCCGGGCGGCATCCGGGCAGTCAGGGAGGAGCAGAAGATCCGCTTCGTCCCGGGCAGCCACCGGGGAGATGATGATGCGCGGAAGGGCGGCGATATGCGTGGCCGCCGGGAAGGCAAAGATATGCGTGGCAGCGGAAAAGGCGGCGATATGCGCAGCGGCCACGGCATAGAAAGTACGGTCATGCGGGAGATCGTCATAGACGGCCCGGGCTGCTATCAGACACCGGAGTGGGATATCAGCGTAGAGCTTCTGGATAACAGCGAAACGCTGTATGTGCAAATAATCAAAGAAAAAAAG
>JAETPP010000238.1 GCA_021771115.1 Bacillota bacterium
AGAACCTCCCCGCCGAAACACTATACGGAGGATTCCCTTCTGGCAGCAATGGAGACCGCCGGAGCCGGGGATATGCCGGAGGATACCGAGCGTAAAGGATTAGGCACCCCGGCCACTCGTGCGGCTACACTGGAAAAACTGGTCTCTGCCGGATTTGTGGATCGGAAAAAAAAGCAGCTTATTCCAACGGAAAAAGGTACGAACCTGATCCTGGTCCTGCCGGACAATATCAAATCGCCTACGCTCACCGCAGAATGGGAATCCATGTTGAAGCAGGTAGAACGCGGCGAGCTGGCTGCAGAATCCTTTATGGGGCAGATTGCGGATATGAGCCGGACGCTGGTAAAGGAACATACCGCCCCGGAGGAACGCTTTTCCGGCCTCTTCCCGGATGCAAAAAGAAACGGAGGTGAGGCTGTCGGCACCTGCCCCCGCTGCGGCGGAACCGTATATGAGGGTAAAAAAGGATTCTTTTGTGATAACCGGGACTGTGCTTTTGCGCTGTGGAAAGACAATAAATTCTTTTCCGGCAAGAAAAAATCCATAACAAAATCCGTGGCGGCGGCCCTTCTGAAAGAGGGCCGCGTTTCCATGTCCGGGCTTTACAGCGAAAAGACGGGAAAGACCTATGACGCGGTGGTGCTGCTGGATGATACGGGCGGAAAATATGTGAATTTCAAGCTGGAATTTCCGGCTAAGAAAGGCAGAAAGAAATGACCGGGCAGCCCTCACGGGAATTAACAAGACAGGAACGGGCAGCAATCCGAAGGCTGGTAACAGACCTTTGCGCTAACCATGACAATCAGGATAGGCTCTGCCTCCCCTTAGACTGCCCCTGTTATATGCTGCAAAAATGGTGGACCGGCTCTTTCTGCCGATACTTCCGGGAGGCGGTGCTGCCGGTGGACCCGGCGCTAGAATCTGCCATTACCGGCGAGGACACTTCCCTGAAACAGAAAACATGCCCGGTTTGTGGGAAAGCCTATCTGCCTACTACCAGCCAGGCGTATTGTTCGGATTCCTGCCGCACCTTTGCCAGACGGAAATCCGAGCGGGAACGCAAGCGCCGGATCAGAAAAAATTAAAGGTAATATGTCCGCAACTTAACCAAAATGAGGCTTGATTTTCAAGGCTTTCGGGACCCGGTTTGAGGGGTGGCTGTATTAGAATACTCTGACGCCCCGAAACAGGTCTAAGTTGCGGACAAATAAACAAACGGGAGGGATGCAGATAGAAAAGACAGCGATTACAAAAGAGCTTATGCGGATTGATACCAGGAGGCAGATGATTGATATACAGCAGATTGATAACCGGCGCTTTATGTATAACCCCAAAACCGGCATATTGGTCTTAGGTTATCAGTATGCAGCTACAAGTACAATGGTTTCCAGCCATGCCAACGAACTGGCCGACGCCGGGATTACAAAAGGCTATGACAATTTTGTCCGGGGCTGGATCGGCACTGGCGGGGACTACCCCAAAGGGGTGATCCACTTTGCCCCCTGTGTAGATAAGAGAAATATCACGCTGTTTGACCGGGCTTTTGACACACTGAAAATGTTTCAGGAAAACGGCGCGCTGGCGGGCACGGTGGTCCGTGGCTTCGGGGAAAACTGGGAGCAGCCGTTATCCGATATTTTTACGGATATGCGGGAACCGGGGCAGAAACCCTCTGTCCGCAGGCAGCTAAAAAAACAGCCGGAGGCAAAAGCCACCCGGCAGAAAACCAATCATCAACAGGAACGATAGGAGGCGATTTTTTGAATATCAATACGATCACAATCGATGACCTGCGGCACATGGAGGGCAAAGACGGCCTGATCTTACAGGGCTGCGGCGGGGATTTGAAGGAATGGGTGGACGGGATCAATGAGATGTTCACCGAAGCGGGCATTTTGAAGGATGGCAGTAAATTTGAGGGTGTTTCCACTTTCCAGTATGGGGAGCTTACCTGTCTGCTCTATCCTTTTGAGAATGTGAAGCTGGACATTGGGAAACTTGCCATGTGGCGATTGCAGACCCATGATACTTTCGGCGGCACATGGCTGTCCGATTTTGTGCCGAACCGTTTAGGCGGCTTTATCGGGGAGCCTTCGCCGGAGCCGGAAAAACCGGATTGTGCGCTGATCGGCCAGGACGGCAACATCTTCAATCTGGTAGGCATTGCTGCCCGTACCCTGCGGGAGCATGACCTGAAGGACCAGGCA
>JAETPP010000239.1 GCA_021771115.1 Bacillota bacterium
CAGATTCAGATTGCTCTTTTCCCAAATTGGGACTTCTTTCATAGGCAGTTATCCTCCATACATAGAAAACAGCCGGGCAGGGGAAGGCTCGGCAACGAAGTCCGGCAACGGGCTTCAAAAAACCTCGCAGATAATCCCTGTCTGGCTATTGGGTTATTATTTACCTTTTCTTTTATTTCTCTGTTGCTTTGGTTGTCAGAGAGGGGAAAAGCCCGCAGTTACGGGCTTTTTTCCGGCAACCGGCTTGACAACGGGATAGCAACGAAGTCGGCAACGGGGTGGATTTTCAGAAGGGAAGCTCCATCTGTTCCGTGACCGGCTCGAAGCCGTCCGTGGTTTGTTGCGTGGTTTTTTGCCCTCCGTTGCCGTACTCCGTTGCCGGGACGTCCCGCTCCCAGCCCTTCTGTCTGCCGTACCCCTCAAATATCCGGGGATTGGTGAAATACTTCCAGCCTGTGATACAGTGGTTCATGATGTCGTTGACCTCCCGGATTTCCCATTGCTTCGGCTCGTCAAAGGCATGGTTTAAGGCTTCTTTATAGAGCTGCTTGGAGCAGACCGCGCCGCCGGTGAAGCGGTCAAGGTACGCCTGTATCATTCCGGCCTTGGTGTCCTCCGGCATAAATTCCCGCTGGTGTTCCTTTAGGTACTGCACCATCTTCGGGCTGAATGACAGCTTAAAGCTGCCGCCCCGGTAAACCGTCATGGCTTCCGCCCACACCTGATTCAAGTAGGCTCTGGAAGCCGGTTCGTCCTCCAAAATGTGAACCTCCGCCTGTTCCGGCTGCACCATCACGGGCAGAAAACGCCGGTTGCCGGAACGGTCAAGGGGCAGGAAGTCAAGGGCGTTGGACGTTCCGCCGAATACGCACTGGCGGGGGCGGTCTGCCGGGTGGGTTTCATAAGGTATCTTATAGACCTCCTTCTGGCGGCTTAAAAAGGACTTGATTTCCTCAATACTTTTGGCGTTGGCGGTGGCAATCATTTCTGACATTTCGATAATCCAGTGACCTTGCAGCTTCCGGTATACGTTGTCGTCGTCCAGCTTCCGCAAATCATCGGAAAACCATTCGTCTTTGGCCGCCAGCAGCCGGAAGAACGTGGACTTCCCGGCTCCCTGACCGCCCACAAGGCAGAGCATGACCTCAAACTTGCAGCCGGGGCAGAACGCCCGGTGAATGGCTCCCAGCAGAAACAGCTTCAAGGCTTCATAGGTGTAATCGTCTGCGGCGGCTCCCAGAAAATGGCGCAGGCAGGAACGTATGCGCCCGGTGCCGTCCCATGCCAGCCCGTTTAAATAGTCCCGGACAGGGTGGTAGCTGTTTTCATTGGCAGCCAGATCGGCGGCGTCAGCTATCTTCTTGTCGCTTGTCAGGCCGTAGGTCTCTTCCAGATACAGCCGGATATATTTCATGTCCGTGTCGGTTACGGAGCGGGGGACGGCACGCCGGCGTCCGATGGGCTTCATCAAATCAGTGCGGTCGGTCAGCAGGTTATAAGCAAGCGCCCCGGAGAGAAGTGGGTCACACTGAAACACGGTCAGGCAGTTCCTGATACTGTTGCGGACGCCGCCCTTTTCGGTGCTCTCCAGCATAGCCTTCACTTCCTCAACGCTCCGGAGCGTCCCGGCGCTGTCTGCCACGGCTTTCACGGCCTGCCGTGTCTCTGGCGGCAAGCTCTGCCATTCTTCGTTCAAGATTCCTCACTTCCTTTCCATATTCGATGATAAGTGTCGCCCGCTCCCCGATATCCGGGGAGAGCAGCACGTCCAGCAGATATTCCACATGACTTTCCCGTTGCAAGGCTTCCATAAACAGCGGGTGCCATTCCCCGTCCGGCTGGCGTGGGGCATACTCCTTTTTCCAGCGGCGCAGGAGATGGTAATAATCGGACAGCACTTTAAAACAGTGCCGCTCCATGCGCCGGAACTGCTGTTTTTCGGATTCCTGCCGCAGCTTCGGCCTTATCCGGCTCTTAGGGGCGTTCCCCCTGTCCTCATAGGGAACAGAGAAATCCTGCGCCAGCAACAGGGCGGCTTCCTTTGCGCCAATCCCATGAAACCGGGAAGCAAAATCTATCACGTCCCCGTCCGCCTGACAGCCGAAACAGTGGAATCGGCGGTCAACCTTCATGCTGGGATTCTTATCGTTGTGGAACGGACAGACCGCCATGCCGTTTTTTCCTACCCGGATTCCGTAAC
>JAETPP010000240.1 GCA_021771115.1 Bacillota bacterium
TTTTGAGAATAAACCGGTCTCCCGAAAGTTCCGCGGCGGTGAATTCCTTTGCGGCGTCCGTAACCTTTTCCTCGTTGACAGACACGCCGCCCTGCTGGATCAGCCTGCGCCCTTCACCCTTGGAGGGAATAAGACCGGCCTTCAGCATCAGATCCAGAATTCCGATTTTCCCATCGGTCAAATCGTTTTCTGAAAGCTCAGTTGTAGGCATGTTTTCCGTATTTCTTCCCGCGCCAAACAGGGCCCTTGCTCCCTCCTGCGCCTTCTGCGCTTCCGTTTCTCCGTGGACCATTTTTGTCAGCTCAAAGGCAAGGATCTCTTTTGCTTCATTCAGCTTTTCTCCTTCCCAATGATCCATTTCATCGATCTGCTCCAGCGGCAGGAAGGTCAGCATGCGCAGGCATTTGAGGACTTCAGCGTCTCCCACATTGCGCCAGTACTGGTAAAATTCAAAGGGAGAGGTTTTGTCGGGATCCAGCCACACAGCGTTCCCGGCGGTTTTCCCCATTTTGTTGCCCTGGGAATCTGTCAGCAGGGTGATCGTCATAGCATGGGCATCCTTTCCCAGCTTCCGGCGGATCAGCTCCGTGCCCCCCAGCATATTGGACCACTGGTCATCGCCGCCAAACTGCATATTGCAGCCGTAGTGCTGGAACAGATGATAAAAATCATAGCTCTGCATGATCATGTAATTGAATTCCAGGAAGGATAAGCCCTTTTCCATTCTCTGCTTGTAGCATTCCGCCCGAAGCATGTTGTTGACGGAGAAGCAAGCGCCTACCTCCCGGAGCAGCTCTACATAGTTTAAGGATAAAAGCCAGTCGGCGTTATTGACCATTTGAGCTTTGTCTTCGCCGAATTCGATAAAGCTTTCCATCTGCCGCTTAAAGCAGGCCGCGTTGTGGTCGATATCCTCTCTGGTCAGCATTTTCCGCATATCGGTGCGCCCGCTGGGATCGCCGATCATGGTAGTTCCCCCGCCGATCAAAGCAATGGGACGGTTTCCCGCCATTTGCAGACGCTTCATCAGGGTCAGCGCCATAAAATGCCCGGCGGTCAGGCTGTCAGCGGTACAATCAAAGCCAATATAGAAGGTGGCCTTTCCGCTGTTTACCATATCCCTGATCTCATCCTCGTTCGTTACCTGGGCAATCAGTCCTCTTGCCTGCAATTCCTCATAGATCTTCATTGTTATTTCTCCTTTACTGCTGTTTTTCATATTCTATCAGTGTAAATCCCGGCTGCACCTTGCTCTTTTGTCCGGTTTTACGATATCCAAGCTTTTCGTATAAATGACAAAGCTTTGCCTCTTCCTGAATGGTTTCCAGCTTCCAGCAGGTCTTTTTCGGATAATTTTGCTCCGCCAGGCAGATCGCTTTTTGCGCGTATCCCCGCCCCTGATATTCCGGCAGAAGATAGAGCGGAGAGATTCGGCAAACCCCTTCGGAATGCCAAACACGGATCCCGCCGATCTCTTTTTTTCCAAGCAGGATAACATAGTAGTCTGTGTTATCCTCCTCCAGTTTTTTTCGGGTCCTTTCCGGCGGCTCTGCCGCGGGGTTGGTGGCATAGTCCTGATATTTCTCCAAAAGCTCCTGAAAAGCACGCTTCTGCATGCTGTACAGCACTGCGGCGTCTTCCTACCCCGCCTTTTTCAAAGAAATGGTCAAAGCTTTTCTCCCCTCCTTTCCCAAAAGCCGAGAGTGAAACGAAAAAGCCCCCGGCACAAATCAAGTGCCGAGGGCGAATTAAATCGCGGTACCACCTCAGTTCACCACAGCCTCACAGCTGCGGCCTCATCAGGCACATGCATGCCTTTGCAGAGTAACGCCTGCCATACGGCTGCCTCTACTGACTCCCATGGGAGCTTTCCAGACAGCGGCTCAGGAAGGTATCTTCAGCTTCTGCCGTGGTCCTGCTCGCACCAAAATGGATCAAATGTCCATTATTCCGCAGGCTCTCTTTACCGATCCGAACAGAGCTTACTTCTTTCCGTCATTGCCATTAAGTAGCATTATAAAGCCAGCTTATCGAAATGTCAACCCTGTTTCAGCATTTCCTCCGCCATTTCTGTAGGTTTGTCAATGATATGTTACAAAAAAGAGAAGGAGTCTAAAGCCAGTTTAGGAGAGAGCCAGTTGAGAGGCCGGATAGGGAAGTTATTGTACTGCCTTTGCCTCACA
>JAETPP010000018.1 GCA_021771115.1 Bacillota bacterium
CTCAGTCCCATCCAGGCGGCAGTGATCCGGGGGAAGTATTACAGGCGGCAGACGAATCCCCAGATAGCGGAGATGTTGCACATCACCCCTCAGGATGTGCGCCGGGAGCTGGGGAAAGGTCTCAGGGAACTGCGTGGAAAAAAGCAGGTGTGGGAAATAGAACGTGATTACCTGGGAATGGCAGCATACCACGGCACCGGATGGAGCGCCTGGTATTATGAGCTGGGGAGCGTGGAAGAAAGAACCATCGAGGGCATAGAAAGAAGGGGCTGGTTATGAAGGGATTCCGCTTTTGCCTGCGGATTCTCCCGCTTATAGCCTGCGATCCGGGCCGTTGCACCCTGTCTTTTTGCAAGCCCGCCGCTTTCCCTGCATTGGGTGGACAGACAGCAGATTTTTAGCAAAATAGGCGACAGCGGCATTGACAACTGATTTCCCGGTACGCTGGTTACTGTCTCGGCTACCGTTACGGTGCCGGAGTAGCTGCCCCCCTACCCGAAAAGCTGAAGCCCCCGGAGTGAATAACCGCGTACCCTCATTCCCTTGCACCGCGAAGATTTTCTATAGGGGGTGTGGTCTTGCAAAGAAAAACGGGCCGTGGTATACTATCCACAGTCCGTTTTCTTGCCCTTGTGGTCAGCTCCCCAGCTCTCCCATAAGGGCTTTTCTTATGCCACTACAAAGCGCCGGGTCTCTGTTCGCTTCAGGTATCGGCGGTACAGATCTTCATTGTCTGCCCGGAAAGCGGCGGTATCAAAGCGATTACTTGCCACTTTCGCATACCGGACGCAGAAGATCCCCGCTTTCATTTCTTCCACGTTCTGCGCCCTCATTTCGGCCTTGATCTCATCCTTCAAGGTCTCGGCCTGCTCAAGGATCTCCGCCGCTTCCGCTTCCAGCTTTCTGAGCTGCTTTATCTTTTTGGCGATATCCACGCTATCACCTTCCTTTCCCGCCCTATGGGGCTGCCCCGTGAAGAGCCGGGGCCACGCTCTCAGGCTTTACGCTTCAACCTGCGAAGCTGGGCGTTTTTGGTTCACACCCTCAACCGACCTTCCGGGGGTCACTCTCCCGCCGGGCTTGTTTCTGGTAGCTCCGGGAAACCGTCTGGCCAGCCTTTCAGGAAAGCGGCGGCTGGCTCTGTGCTGGTATCTCGCCTCTGCTTCAACCGCAACTCCGTTTCCGCTCTTACCTTGCCGCGTCCTTTCCCCTTCCGGGTACTCATTCGACCTTGGCTTTCCTTCTTGACTGTGATTATATTATAGTATATTTGCGCAGATATATCAAGACGGAATATTGCACAAACCTATCTACACAAATATGTGCATAATGTATATTTACGTAAATAGATGTTTCTGCTATACTTTTACGTAAAAGGGGGCTGGATAAATGGCAGTCAGCAAAGCACAGCAGAAAGCGGTAAACAAATACATGCGGGAAAACTATGACCGAGTAAACCTGACAATGCCGAAAGGCCAGAAGGACAAAATAAAAGCCCACGCCGAAAGCAACGGCGAGAGCCTGAACGGGTTTATCAATAGGGCTATTTCTGAGACGATGGAGAGAGACGGCGGCCACTAGGCTGCCGCTTTCTTTTGGTCTTTGTTTGGTCTTTATTTTGGTGTTTGGTCTTTACTATCCGGGGATAGTGAAGGAAAATAGACCTGCTGAAAATGGCCGTGTTATGCGATTCTTTTAATATCGTGAACAGCGGCAAAAATGGCGTTATCTATTTCGAGTCGTGTCACCCGGACCAGAAAAAAGCACTTGCTTCTGCAAGTGCTTTTTTCAACGAAATAAATCCCTGACGGGATTTGTGAAATGCCCTGCGGGCGTGAAATATGGCTTCGCCATGTGAAATGCGCTTTGCGCGTGAAGAGATTTATTTCATTTCACTTTCCGCGTAAGCGGAAAATTTCACAATGCCCGATGGGCATTATTTCATATCCGAAGGATATTTCACGGTCAAGGGCAAAGGACATCTTTTTTGTAGCAAAACCACAGCAGCGTGCCGCTGCACCCAAGTCGCGTACCTATTTGGTATGTGATTTTTTCTTTGCGGCACGCGCTGAAAATATCTATTTTGAGCGGGAATCAAATAAGTCCCAGAAGCAGTGCTCCTGGGAGCTTATTCTTATCGTCGGCTGCAAATTGGCATCTATTATGTACATCCGGGGCTGTCTGAGAGATAGATTCGGCGGGTTGAAGAACGATAGGGGGTATGGTATCATCAATGTGAAAAACAGAGAGGAAGAGCAAAGAAGGAATTGGTATGCGTGAGCTGAGATTTTATCTCTACATTTGCGGGGTGAGCGAAGAAACTTTTACCGAACAGATCATGATTTACCGGCCTGTTCAGACCGTTGTGAGGGCCTTTTCGCAAAGGGATCTGGAGAAGCGGGGGATCACCTGTGTCAGCGGGCTGATTGGGTGGATCAAGCGTGACCTCGGCATGAGAGAGGCTTTGGGGGAATGGGGGCTTGAGAACCTTGGCACGGAAACGGTATATCTTCAGCATCGGGAGCATCTCCTGGGGTTTCGGGAGGACAAGGCTCTGTCGGAGCTTTTTGATACCTTTTCTTCGGAACCCCTGGAGCTGGCGTACTTTATCACTGGCGGCGCGTCGATTCACAACGAGACGAGCTACCGGTTTACGATCCATCCCAGGGAGGAGATCCACCGCTATCAGCCGCATGTCCATGTATCGAAGGATCAGGTGGAGATACGGTATTCTCTGGAAACGCTGCAGCCTATGGATCCCCTTGTTTATCCCCACAGGCGGGACCATAAAAAGATCATCCTGCCGTTTTTGAGGAAGAACCGGGAAAAGCTGCTGGAGTTGTGGAACTTGTACCTGGAGGGATATGCTCCGCCGGTTATGACCCAGGAGGGGCGGCAATTTTATAAAGAATCCTAAGCCCTTGGCGCACAACGCTAAGGGCTTTTCGCAGCTTATAAACTACAGGTTGTGAGGACCTTGCGTTTTCCCGGAGAAGGATAGCGTTGTGAAGGGAGCCTTCGTATGTTACCCTATAGGAAAACAAGAAACGGTGGTTTGAAAAATGTTTGATCAGGCTGAGTTTGGGAAAAGGATCCGGGAGCTTCGGGGGAAGCGGGGGCTGTCTCAGAGAGAGGCGGCGCTGCAGATGGGGGTTTCAGAGCAGGCGGTGTCAAAATGGGAAAAGGGGGCCTGCCTGCCGGACGCCTATCACCTGAAGCTGTTGGGGAAGATCCTGGGGGTTTCAGTGGATTATCTTTTGGATGTGGAGCACGAGCAGCCGGAAAGGGTAGTGGAAACCTTTCGGGCAGGCGGGGCGGTTTTTGAGCTGGTGGAAAGGCCGGAAACGATTTTAGCGGGGAAAATGCTGTACGCCGGGGATTTTGAAACCATTTCTGCCTTCGATTCCGCCATCGAGACTTTTTCAGAGGAAGAGAAACAGGCGGCGTATAGCTTGCTCGCGGATACCGCGCTTCCCATCCGCGATATCCAGCTGAGCGTCAATTTCTGGCTCCCGAAAAGCTTCCGGGGATTTGGATTCATGCGGGAGGTGGCCACGGAGCGGCAGCCGGAGGGTGTGGATGTTTACAAAATGCCGGCCTCCCTGTTTTTCAGAGCTTATACCGATGAACCCACGGCGCAGCTGCTTTTCAAGGAGCGCTGTGAGACCTGGGAGCTTTTTGCCTATCTCAGAGAGTATGTCCTGCCGGCTCACGGGTTTCAAATGGCCGAAAACGGAGCGCAGGAGCTGGAGGTGTTCCACACCTCGGAGCACGACGCTGGGTATGCGTATGTACCAGTAGTCAGAAAGCAGTGAGGAAGAAAGTGGGTAGACTTCTGACTTTACAAAATACTGTGTATGATATTATTTGGGGCCGCCTGAACAGGCGGCCCTTTTGTGTTTCAACAAGCTTTTTCCGGGCAGGACGCAAAACAGAAGGTGCGGTTGAGGAGCTCAACTTCTTGTCTTTTTTGTCCCAAATGTCCGGAATGGCTGATTATACTGAGAATAGAGACAGTAGGCCGCAGGGACAAAAGCGGGCGGCTGTCTCTGAAAACCGCGTTTTCCCTTTTCAGGGGGAAGGCGCCGGAAAAAGGGGGTGGAAGCGATGGCAGGATCGACGGAAAAAAAGAGGTGGCGGTCGCAGCGGGCCTTGCGGGATGCGATAGACGGATACTTCAGAGACTGCGGGGAAAGAGACGGTTTTCCTTCTTTGGTGGGGCTTTCTCTTGCGCTGGGGTTTTCCGGCAGGCAGGCCCTTTGCGGCTATCTGGAAAAAGGCGGCGAAGAGGAAGGCTTTGTTTCCCTCATCACGCAGGCAAAGAGCCGGATCGAAGAGGCAAATTTGCAGGCGGTGTACGACAAGGAAACCTCCGCCGGGGCCAAGCTTGTGCTGCAAAGCTGCTTTGGCTATGGAGACAAGGAAAAAGGAGGCCCCGTTCAGGAGGAGATCCGGGTAACGCTGACATAGTCCGGCGCGGGAGACGGATCGGTTCTGAAGATCCTGCCGGGAAAGCGCCATGGAAGTAAGCATTTCCAAGGAGGTATTTAACCCCAGCTTCCTGCCGCTGCTGGAGGATGAGGACCACCGGTACCTGGTGCTGTATGGCGGGGCGGGATCGGGAAAATCGGTTTTTGCAGTGCAGCGGTACCTTTTGCGGCTGCTGCAAAAGCCCATGTGCAATCTGCTGGTGGTGAGAGCGGTGTGGGCGACCCACCGGGACAGCACCTATGCGCTGTTTCGGCAGGTCATTTCCCGTTGGGGGCTGGAGGAGCTTTTCCGCTGTCTGGACTCTGAATTGCGCATCCAGTGCAAAAATGGAAACAGCGTGATCTTCAAAGGGCTGGACAATGTGGAAAAGCTGAAATCCACCACATTCCCCAAGGGAGAGCTGACGGATATCTGGGTGGAGGAGGCCTCGGAGATCGAGGAAGCTGATTTTGACCAGCTGGACGTGCGGCTGCGGGGCGGCGGCGCGAAAAAGCAGATCACCCTGACCTTCAACCCGATCTCTTCCCTGCACTGGCTGAAAAAGCGGTTCTTTGACCGGAAGGAGCCCCGGGCGGCGGTGCTGAAAACCACCTATCGGGACAACCGGTTTATTGACGGCGACTACAAGCTGACGCTGGAGGGGTACCGGGAAACGAACCCTTATTTTTATGCGGTCTACTGTCTGGGAGAGTGGGGCGTACTGGGAAAAACGGTATTTCATGCCCAAAAGGTCACGGAACGGCTGGCAGCTGCGGGGGAACCCCTGCGGCGGGGCGAGTTCTTATTCGAAACGCGGTACAGCCGGGAAAAGGACGAGGTGCTGATCGACGACGGCTCCATCCGCTTTACGGATTCCGATACGGGAGCAGTCTCCGTATACCGGGAGCCGGAGCCGGGAGGAGTCTACGTGATCGGCGGCGATACGGCGGGGGAAGGCTCTGATTTCTTTGTGGGCCAGGTGATCGATTGTGTGACGGGAGAGCAGGTCTGCACCCTGCGGGGAAAAATGGACGAGGATATTTATGCCCGGCAGATGTACTGCCTGGGGAAATGGTATCACACCGCCCTGCTTTCCATTGAGGCCAATTTTTCCAGCTATCCCATTAAGGCCCTGGAGCGCCTGCGGTACGGCAACATGTTTGTACGGCAGACGGAGGACAGCTTTACCCATAAGATCCGGCAAAGCTACGGCTTTAAGACCACATCGGTCACAAGGCCGGTGATTTTAGCCGGGCTGGTGGAGATCGTGCGGGAGCATCCGGAATGGATCAACGACAAAGAGACGCTGGGCGAAATGCTGACCTTTGTGAGAAACGAAAGGGGAAGGCCGGAGGCCCAAAGCGGCGCCCATGACGACTGTGTAATGGCGCTGGCCATCGCCTATTACAGCAGGGAGCAGAGCGGCGCTTCCGGGCGGAAAAGGACAGAGTGGACCCAGGATATGTGGGAAGATTACGACAGGGCGAGCCCTGAGGAAAAGGCGCTGCTGCGGCGGCGATGGGGCACGCCCAAGGCATAGGAAAGAAAACCACAGAGAAAGGAGGGGAAAAGCATGGCGGAAAAGGGATACGCGGGAAAGGTGAAAAACACCGGTTCCCAGTACGTACAGGCGCCTTTTGCGCAGAGCAAAAAGTCCCGCGGCGTAGTAAAGCGCGGGGAAGATCTGCGAGACGGCGTGGAAAAGACGAAGGGCAAGAAATAAGAGAACGGGAAATCACAGTACAAAAAGGCGGCTCTAAAAAAGGGCCGCGCGCAGAGAAAAGCGAAAAAATCAACAGGAGGAGAAATCGAGAAAATGGAGTTTGATTATTATGAAGCGCTTGGGATAGAAGCGCCGGAAAATACCGGAGCAGCAGGCGAAAACACGGAGGACGCAGCACCCGAATCCCAGGAAAGCGCAGGCGGCGAAGCACAGCGGGAGCCCGCCGCGCCCGCAGAGGAACAGACCACAGAGGAACGAAGAGAAAGCGGCAGAGCCCAGAGCCCGGAGGAAAACGCCCGATACGCGGCCATCCGGCGAAAGGCCCAGCGGGAAGCCCAGCGGAAAATGGAAAAAGAGCTGCAGGAGAGAATTGTTTCCGCAGGACTGCAGGCCGGGAATAATGCCGGCCCTATTGAGGCCCGGGAAGACCCTGCCGCCGGCCGGCGGCAGGAGAACAGGGGGAATCCTTGGGAGGCCTCGGGAGAGCAGGCCATGGGAAACCCGCCCTACCGGAATTTTCCGGAAGAGTCTCCGGTGGTAAGAGACGCCAGAATGGAGGCCCGGAGATCGGCGGCGGTGGGAGCCAAGGCCCAGCTGGAGCTGGATCTGAACAAGGTAAGGGCTTTGGACCCCACCGTAAAGGGACTGGAGGACCTGTCCCAGCGGCCGGAATATCCGGAGATCTGCCGCATGGTGGAAAGGGGGCTGTCCCTGCCGGAGGCCTATAAGCTGGTAAATTTTGACGCCCTTTCCCGCCGTGCGGCAGACGCCACCCGGCAGGCGGCGTTAAACCAGTTCAGCGGCAAGGGACATATGCGGCAGAGCGAGGCCCGGGGCGAGGGCGCCGCGCGGGTGCCGGCCGATGTGGCGGAGGAATACCGCATGCTCCTGCCGAACGTGACGAATGCGGAGATCCAGGCGCACTATAACGGATATCTGAAAAACTGAGAAAGCAACGAAAAGGAGAAGAAATATGGCAATTTTGATTCATCAGACAGACAGCGGCAGAGTGCCCGGACTGGAGTACCTGCCCAGCGGGGCGATCACGCCGAAAGCGGGAATGGCGCTGAAGCTGACCTCCGGCAAGCTGGCGGTGGCCTCGGGCGCGGACACGCCCCTCTATTTGAGTATGGCGGAACGGAGCGAAGCCTGCACGGCAGGGGAGCTGATCCCGGTGATCCGGGTGGCGGAAGACATCGTTTTTGAAGCGGAAACTCCCATAAGCTTTACCGCCGCAGTGGGGGACAAGGTACAGCTGAAAAGCGACGGCTGCGGGCTGAGCGCCACCACAGGCGGCCCTGCGGAGATCGTGTATACCGACAGTGAGATCACTCGGTTCCGCTTGGGAAAGACCGAAGCAGCCGGCACGAACACCCAGTAAGAAAAACGACTACCTGAATTTTTGGAGGAATTTTTATGGCAAATATTACATTTACTGAGGGCGCGGGCCTTCAGGATTCGATTTTCGGAAAATCTCAGGCGCCGATCCGGCTTTTCCTGGAAAAGCGGGGAGAAGCCTTTGAGCAGGAGAGCATGCTGAAAAAGCTGTTCAGCATGGAGGTTTCCCACCACTTCGGGGAAAAGCTGACCACCATGACGGCCATGGAGGGCTTTCAGCCGGTAGGTGAAAACGGAGAATACCCCGTGGACGGCATGCAGGAGGGGTATGACAAATTCCTGGAAAACATGACCTGGAAGAACAGCTTTTCTCTGTCCCGCGAGATCGTGGAGGACGCGAAGGTCACCGACCTGAAGAAGCAGCCCTCCGCCTTTATCACCTCTTACCACCGCACCAGGGAAAAATTCGGCGCGGCGCTGCTGGGCGGCGCCATGGCCGGAAAGACGGAGGTGAATTTCCAGGGGAAAACCTTTTCCACCACGGCGGCGGACGGCAAAAAGCTGTTCGACAAGAGCCACCCGGCAAAGGTTTCCGGAAAGCTTCAGGGCAATCTGTTTTCCGACACCTTCAGCAATGACGCGCTGGCCGCGGTGGAAACCGCCATGCAGAATTTCCGGGGAGACAACAACGAGGTGCTGGATGTGGCCCCGGACACCATTCTGATCCCCAACCAGTACGCCCTGAAAAAGGCGGTGTTCGCCGCCATCGGCGCGGACAAGGATCCCGATACCGCCAATAACGGCTTCAACTACCAGTATGGCCGGTGGAATGTGATCGTATGGCCCTATTTGAACCAGTACCTGACTGCGGGGGCCGCCCCCTGGGTGCTGCTTGACAGCCGCTACAATGAGGATTACGGCGGGGCAATCTGGCTGGACCGCACGAAGCTTGAGGTGAGAAGCCGCATCGACGAGGGCAACGACGCCAACGTGTGGCAGGGCTACGCCCGCTTTACCGCCGGCTTTAACGACTGGCGGTTCGCGGCCTGCGGCGGCGTGACCGGAGGCGAAAAGCTGCTGGGAGCGTAACAGCGGGCCACAAGTAAATTTTTCATGAGAAAAAGCGGCGGGACCGCCGGCGGCCAGGGCAAGCTTGCTTTTGGCCCCCGGCGGCCCGCCGCCTGTCATGAGAAAGGAGGAAACCAGTGAAAGTCAAAGAAGTGCTGGAATTTGTAGACAAAGTGAAGCCCAACGCCTATACGGAGGAGCAAAAGCTCCAGTGGCTGAACGACTGCGAGGGAATGGTACAGACCCAGGTGCTTTTATTCGCGCCGGTGGAGATCGTGAGGTACGCCCTCCCAAAGGATCAAAACACGGAGCTTCTGGTGGAAAAGCCTCACGATAAGCTGTATCTGTCCTATCTTTACGCCATGATCGATTTTGCCAACGGCGAATACAACAAATACCAGAACAGCATGCAGATGTTCAACACGGAATTTTCAGAATTTACGCGGTGGTTCGCGGGGGCATACCGCCCGGCGGACACCAATGTGGAAAGGGAGGATGACGCATGGTAAACGGTACTCCCGGCTGGAAGGGATATTATCTTTCCGCTTACGGGCTTGCCGTGAAGCGGGGCTATCCCGGAACAGAGGAGGAATGGCTGGATTCCCTGCATGGCGCGGATGTGGAGATGCGCTATGAAAACGGAGAATTGCAGTGGAAGCACGATACCTCGGAGGAATGGCATACCTTGGAGGAATTTACGGTATTACAGGAGCTTTTGGAGCAGAGAAGCGAACGCGCCCAGGCCGCGGCGGAGCTGGCGGAGGAAAAAGCCCAGACGGCGGGGACTGCGGCCACGGCTGCAAACACAGCTGCGGGGGCCGCTAACAGTGCTGCGGCTGCGGCGAATACAGCGACAAGTACAGTTTCGAAAGCAAAGGAGGAAGCGGAAGCGGCTGCCGCAGCCGCGGAGACGGCGGCGGAAGAAGCCAACACCGCCGCTGAAGCCGCCACTGTAAAAGCCCAGGCGGCAGAACTGGCAGCTTCCGGCGCCAACGCCGCCACAGGGGCCGCCCAAGCGGCAAAGGAAGCGGCAAATACCGCAGCAGAGCTGGCAAACAGCAAGGCCTCCGCCGCCGAAACCGCCGCCGGGCAGGCCAATGCCGCCGCAGGGGCAGCCCAGGAAGCCAAAACGGCGGCAAACACTGCGGCAACAGCGGCGAATACTGCCGCCGAAACCGCCCAGACCCAGGGAAATTATGCCAAAACCCAGGGAGACCGGGCGGCCCAGCTGGTAGACGAGATTGAGAATACCGATGTAGGCGGCATGGCGGCGGATATCTTAGCGCTGCAAAGCGGCAAGGCGGATTTAGTGAACGGCAAGGTGCCGGGCGCACAGCTGCCGGAGCTGAATTTTGACCCGGCGGGAAGCGCGGCGGCAGTACAGGCGCTGCTTTCCGCTCATACTGGAAATAAGGCGAATCCGCACGGCGTGACTGCCGCGCAGATTGGTGTAACCGCAAAGCGTACCTGTACCTTTGTGGTTGGCACCAGTACGGCAGGCTGGACGGCGGCTGACTGTGATTATCTATGCGATGGTGTAGACGATCAGGTGGAGATCCAGGCGGCGCTGAATGCGTTGCCTGATACCGGAGGAGAAGTATTGCTTTTGAGTGGGGTTTACAGCGTCAATGCAGCCATTCAATTAAGTAAGTCATTTACTTCTCTTTCTGGAAGCCAGTGCACTGCTACAATTAGACAAAACGCTGATTTTGAATATTTAGTATCTACCGAAGCTTTGGCGAATAACTGCAAAATCTCCGATTTAATATTGGACGGAAACGATTTTGAAAAAACGGCAATATTACTTGGCGGGACAGGAAAGAGCCATATAGTAAACAATAATATCGTTAAAAAAACTCGGACAGGAATTACGGCTTATGGAACGAAGCATCGTGTAGTTAAAAATGATATTAGTTGTAATTACTCTGGAATCGCTTGCTATGCCAGTAAATCAGATTTTTGTGAAAATAGCGTCGTTAATCCATCGAGTCCCTCTGGCGGAGGCGCAATAATTATTTCGTCAAGCGAATGCGTAGAAAACAGAATATTTAATAATGTTTGTGAAAATTTTTCTATTGGAATTAGAGGGAACGGATCAAGAAACAACATCTGTAATAACAGATGTATCGGTTGCGGCCGTGGGTTAAGTTTGAGCGACATTGGTTCTGTCGTTTCAGATAATTTGATCTACAATTCGCAAACAGGAATTTATATGAGTTCCTGCAAAAAGAGTAAGGTTTCCGGAAATAGTATCATCAATTTTAGCGGTGAAGGAATTGACATGTATTTATCATCTGACAATACCATTATAGGAAATTCAATATTTCTTTCAACAAATTCTTCTATTGAATATACCGACTCACAATACTCTATTAGAGTACGGGGATACGAATCGGAACAATCAAATAATAATTTGGTTGTGTGCAACAATATCCCTGGAAAAAACTATTCTAATGAGTCTGGCAGCACTAACACCTTCGCCGATAACAAATACAACTAAGGAGGTAAATTATGCACTATCCATTTGCGATGTACGGCAGGACCATCCAGATCCACCGGTACAAAGTGGAATACACTGAAACCATGCCGTGGCCGGATGAGTACGGCGGGCCTGTGGAGGAGCCGAGGGTTGCATATTGCAACACGCAGGAGCAGGCTGAGGCGGTTGTGGCAGCTCATGAGGGCAGCGTGGTCACGGAGCTTGACAGCGCAGCCTATGAATGGCTGGACGGCATTGAGGTGGCGGATGTGCCGGATACCTACGCCGAGGCGGTAAAGCTTTACGAGGCGGGACAAGCTGCTTATGAGGCGGAGAAAAACAAGCCAACGGCGGAGGAAACTATTGCAGGCCTGGAAAGCCAAGTCACGGATCTGCAAATGGCCCTCTGCGAGATGTACGAGACAATGGAGGTGATGATGTCATGATCGCCAGAGTGTACGCGGAGCTGATCCGCAAGGGAAAGAAAACCCTCAGTGATGTACCTGCCTCCATTCGGGAAGCGGTGCAGGCAGAGCTGGAAAGTAACGGAGCGGTAGGCAGTGAATAGCCTGCGGATTTTCCTTTTGAAAATTTTGCTGAGAAAAGAGGTGTTAGAAATGGCGGTAGTATATGCAACTTTGATCGTCAAGGGCAAAAAGACCTTTGCGCAGGTGCCGGACAAGCTGAAAGCGGAAGTCAAAGATATTCTGATCTCCCTGGACTGTGGGGATCTGGCGGAGTAAAAAACGGAGGTAAAAATGGAGACGGCAACACGACTTAAAAATATGTTTTTGGGCGCTCTGGCAGTGGCTGGCGGCGCCCTTTCCAATCTGCTGGGAGGGTGGGATATCACCTTGCAGGCGCTTTTGTGCTGTATGGCGGTGGACTACATCACCGGGCTGATTGTCGCCGGGGTGTTCCACAATTCCGGGAAAACGCGGACGGGGGCGCTGGAGAGCCGGGCGGGCTTTAAGGGGCTCTGCCGGAAATGCGCGGTGCTGCTGCTGGTATTTCTGGCGGCGCTGGTGGATCGCTACACCGGGCACAGCTTTGTTCGCCCGGCGGTGTGTATGTTCTTTATCGCCAATGAGGGGCTTTCCATTTTGGAGAATATCGGCCTGATGGGGGTTCCCTACCCGGCGTTCCTGGAAAACATGCTGGAAGCCCTGAAAAAGCAGGGAAACGATGGAAACAGAAAGGAGGAATAGCATGATAACGATCAAAAAGGAGCTTTGTCCCAAATGGCGGTACGACCTGAAATGCCCCTACACCCGGACACCCAGCCGGATCGTGGTACATAACACCGCCAACGACGCCCCGGCGCTGAGTGAGATCACCTACATGGTGAACAACGACTATGAAGTGAGCTATCACTTTGCCGTGGACGAAAAGGAAGCGGTGCAGGGCCTGCCGCTGGACCGGAACGCCTGGGCCAGCGGGGACGGCCACGGCAAGGGCAATATGGAGGGGATCCACATCGAGATCTGCTGGTCGAAGTCCGGCGGGGAGAGGTTTTTGAAGGCGGAACGGAGTGCCGCCGCGCTGATCGCCCAGCTCTTAAAGCAGTACGGCTGGGGGATCGACAAGGTGACAAAGCACCAGGACTATGACGGAAAATACTGCCCCCACAGAACCTTGGACCTGGGCTGGCAGCGGTTTTTGGATCTGGTAAAAAAAGAAATGGAGGATGAGGAAATGCTGAGCTATGAACAGTGGAAGGAATATCAGGAGCGGTATGAGAAGGAGCAGGCGGCAAAACAGGTGAGCAAGTGGGCCCAGCCCGCAGTGGCGTACTGCAAGGAGCACGGCCTGATGAGCGGGGACAAGGAAGGCACCTTCCGGCCCCAGAGCTTTGTGACCCGGCAGGAGCTGGCCCAGGTCACCATGAACCAGCACAAAAGCTTAAAAGGTGAGTAAAAAAAGAGCCGGTTCCCGGTTTTCCCAAGCGAGGGAAAGCCGGGAGCTGTTTTTTGAAAGGAAGGGTGAAAAATGCCGGGAAATATTTTGGCAGTAGATACGGGGTTCCCCGATTTGAAGCAGGGGAGCACGGAGGAAAAGATCTCCGCCCTGGCAGGCTACGTGTACCAGCTTTTGGAGCAGCTGCGGTACACGCTGAACAACCTGGGGCAGGACAATTTCAACGACGCGGAGCTCAAGGGCATGGAAAAGCTTTTCACCGGGCCCTTGACGGTGCGGGTGGAGGAAACGGAAAAGGGCATGGCACAGCTGGAAATCACAGCCGATGGCATTACGGCGACGGTGAAAAACCTGCGGGGAGATATTTCCAGCATCCAGCAAACGGTAGAGGGGCTGAAAATTCAGACAAAGACCGACGGCGATCTGGGGATCTCAGCCCTTTCCGGGATGTCCCTCTATTTTTATGACGACAGCGGGTCAAACATCATCGGCCGGGTCAATATGGACAACAAGGGAAACGGCACGGACGAATCCAGGGTGCGCATGTTTGTGGGTACCGGAACAGACAGCGGCGAGAACGCCTATTCCCTGAAGCTGGAATCGGCGGGAGATACCAGCTATGAGGGGAAGAAAAGCGTGTATATCAGGGCGGACGACGGAAGCGTCAACATTACGGGAAAAAACAATGTCAGGATCAGTGGCGGCAACAGCGGCTGGTTTGTCTTCAAGGCCGGAGGGATCTTTTGCGGGGAGAAGCAGATCGCCAGTACGGCAGGCTTACAGGAAACCATCGACGCACGCTTAAAAGCCCACGGGCTGATTTCCTGACAGGCAAAAAAAGAAAGAAAGGAGGGGCTGTATGGAAGGCTGGAAAACTCCATATGGCAATCAGTTTTATGAGCGGACTTCCGGAAATGCGCTATAAGGACGGGATCAAAAAGACGACTCAGGTGAGGGTGAAGGGGTACGATCACAATCCCGGCGCGGGGGACGGCACGCTGTGGGATATGAAGAACATGACGGGGGATCGGTCTCCCCTTCTCAGTACCCGAAGGAAGCGGCGGCTTTTGCGCAGCCTGGAAGAGCCCCATGGGCTCTATGCCCACGATGGCCTGTATTGGGTGGACGGCACGGGCTTTTTCGCAAACGGAGAGCAAAAGGGTACGGTAACGGCCGGGAAAAAGGAGTTTGTTTCCCTGGGGAAATATCTGCTGATTTTTCCCGACAAGGCCTATTACCGCACGGATACCGGGGAATTCGGAAGTTTGGAGGCGGAATGGACGGGCACGGTGACGATCTCTAATGGGACTTACCAGGGCAAGGCCGCAGCGGCCAATACGATCAAAACCACCGGAGAGCCCTTTCCCTTTGCCGAAAACGAAGCGGTGAAGATCACGGGCTGCACGCTTTCGGAAAACAATAAGACCCCCATCATCCGAGAGCTTTCGGAAGACAAGAAGGAGCTGCGGTTTTACGAAAATACCTTTTCCCAAACCTCCTGGACGGGGCAGGTGACCATCAAGCGGGAGGTGCCGGATCTGGATTTTCTGTGCGAAAACGAGAACCGGGTATGGGGCGGCAAGGGAGATACCATTTACGCCTCTTTCCTGGGGAACCCCTTTATCTGGAACAATTTTGACGGCCTTGCCACCGACAGCTTTGCCGTGGAGGTAGGAAGCGCGGGGGACTTTACGGCCGCCTGTTCCTTTCAGGGATATCCCATGTTTTTTAAGGAGGATCAGGTCTACAAGGTGTACGGCAGCAAGCCCGGCAATTTTCAGGTGATGGGAAGCGCCAGGCTCGGCGTAAAGGCCGGGGCTCAAAAGAGCCTGGCCGTGGCGGGGGAAAGGCTCTTTTACCTTTCCCGTTCCGGTGTTGCCGCCTATTCCGGCGGTATGCCGGAGGATATTTCCCATGCGTTCGGCGAAGCGGTTTACCAAAACGCCGCAGGCGGCTCCGACGGCAGAAAATATTATATTTCCATGCAGGAGCAGCAAACCGGCGCATGGCACCTGTTTGTTTTCGACACCCGCACGGGGCTGTGGCACCGGGAGGACAGCACAGAGGCGCTGGACTTTGCCTGGGACGACGGCGGCTTGATGATGTTGGACAGCGAAGGGGGCCTGTGGCTTTGCAACCCCAACGGAATGGAAGAACAGGGAGAAGAGGAGCCGGGCCTTCAGAGCTTTGCGGAATTCGGAGATTTTATCGAGAACAGCTCCGACGAAAAGGGGCTTTCTAAGATCCAGCTTCGGGTGGAGCTGGAGCCGGAAGCCACCCTGGCGATCAAGCTGAAATTTGACAGCGAGGACGGCTGGCAGACGGTTTCTGTGATCCAGGCGGCCCCGAAAAAACGGAGCTTTCTTCTTCCGGTGATCCCCCGCCGGTGCGACCACTGGCGGCTTCGCCTGGAGGGCGTGGGGGCCTGGACCCTGTATTCCCTGAGCCGGGAGTATTACGCGGGGTCGGATTTGGGCACTGTCGCCGGATAAGCAGAAAGCAAATCGAGATAAAGACGGCTTTTGGGCCGCTCTTTTTTCCATGACAAATCATAGAAAAAGAAAGGAGCTTCATTGTGGCGAATAAAACAAGACTGCGGCTGTGTCAGGACAGACTTCTGAAAAACGAAAGCGCCTGCCAGAGCGCAATAGACGCGATGGACGCAAGACAAACGGTGTATCTGGGAAGCAACCGGCTGATCTCCCGGGTAAAGGGGGACAGAAAAACAAAGGCCGCCCACGTGCGGAACCTGACGGCGGAGCTGATCGAGGCCCAGGTGAATTCCTCCATTCCCCAGCCGAAGGTAACGGCCAAGCGAAAGGAGGATGAGGGCAAGGCGCGGCTCATTGAGGACATGCTCAGAAACGAGCTGGACAGGCTGCCCTTTGAGCAGATAAACGACATGATGGAGCGCACCGTCCCCATTCAGGGCGGCGCCTGCTTTCTGGTGGAATGGGACAACAGAAAGCGGACCCATACCACCGTGGGAGAGCTGGCGGTCACGGCGGTGCACCCGAAGCAGCTGATCCCCCAGGAGGGCGTGACTACCGGCATTCAGGATATGGATTACGTGATCCTGAAGCTGCCCCAGACAAAGGAAAGCCTTCGTCAGCGGTACCACGTGCCCCTGGAGGAGCTGGAGCAGGAGGGAGAGGACGAAAGGGGAACCGATATGGTGACCCAGTATCTCGCCTATTATAAAAACGATTCCGGCGGCATCGGCCTGTATTCCTGGGTGAACGATACCGAGCTCATGGACCTGCCGGACTACCAGGCCAGGCGGATCAAGCGCTGCGCAAGCTGCGGAGAGCCGGAGCCTATCTCCGCCGATGGAAAGCAGCCCTGCCCCAAATGCGGGTGTAAGGAATGGAAGGATTCGGAGGAGGATTTTGAAGAGCTGTGGGAGCCGGTCACCCGGTCAGACGGCACGGAGATCCCCGGGATTTTCGCGGAGGAAAAGGAGGACGAGGAAGGCGGCACGGTCACGGTGGCCGGGCCCACCCGAATTCCCTATTACAAGCCGGATATTTTCCCGGTGATCCTGCAAAAGAACGTTTCCGTATTCGGCCAGCTTTTGGGCGATTCCGATGTGGATAAGATCGCGGATCAGCAGAACACCGCCAACCGGATCGAAACGAAGATCATAGAAAAGCTGATTAAATCCGGCAGCTATCTGGTGTTGCCGGACGACGCCTCCCTGCGGGCGGACGCGGAGGAAATGAAGGTGATCCGCCCCGGCACACCGGCGGCGGCCCAGATGATCAGCGTGAAGGACATGGAGGGAAATATTTCCCAGGATATGGCCTATCTCGCCCAGGTGTACGAGGAGGCAAGGCAGGTCATCGGCATCACCGATTCCTTCCAGGGAAGAAGAGACACCACCGCCACCTCCGGCAGGGCCAAGGAATTTTCCGCCAACCAGGCGGCGGGGCGGCTGGAGAGCAAGCGGGTCATGAAGGATGCCGCCTATGCCCAGCTTTTTGAGGCCATGTTCAAATTCAAGCTGGCCTACGCGGATGAAAAGCGGCCGGTCATTTCCCGGGACATGGACGGCAGCCCCCTCTATGAGGAATTTAACCGGTATGACTTTCTGGAGCAGGACGCCGCCGGGGAATGGTACTGGAACGATGGTTTTCTGTTTTCCTGCGATACCACCGCCCCCCTGGCGAACAACCGGGAGGCCATGTGGCAGGAGACCCGGCAGAACCTCCAAAGCGGAGCCTTCGGCAACCCCACGGAGCTGAACACCTTGATCCTGTTTTGGGGAAAGATGGAGCTTCTGCATTACCCCGGCGCAGGGGAAACCAAGCGGTATCTGGAGCGCAGGCAGGAGGAAGAGAACCGGCAGGCACAGGCCCAGCAGGCCCAAATGGCCCAGATGGCACAAATGACCCAGGGGGCCCAGCAGGGGCCGGAACAGTTATCACCGGAGCAGCCGATGCCCGGGCAGATGGAACAGCCGCCGGAACCGGCGGGGAATCAAATACCAATGCTGTAAATTAAAGAAAAGGAGAAAAAATTATGCCTACATATACTTATGATGATTTTAGGAAAGCGGCGGAAGAACAGGGCTGGGGAGAAGGGAACGGCTTCTCCGCGGCGGATTGGAAGCTGGCCCAGGAAAACCCGGATGCGGGGATGAGCATCCTGCAAGCAAAGATCGACTACAATGCGGCCACCACGCCGGAGGAAAGGGCAAGGGCAAACCAGGCCGCAGAGCGGACGAGAAGCAGTTACGGGGGCTATACGGAGGGCAAGTCGGGAAATCAGTACCACCTGGACGATCCCTCGCCCAGAAGCTTTCAAATGGGGGAGGAGAAGCCCACCTTCTCCTTTAACCTGGAAACAGACCCGGTGTACGCGGCGTATCAGAAGAAGTTTTTGCGGGAGGGCCAGCGCGCCACTCAGAACGCCCTGGGAACGGCGGCTGCCTCCACCGGGGGAATTCCCAGCAGCTACGCCATGACAGCGGCCACCCAGGCGGGAGATTACTACGCCTCCCAGCTTTCGGACAAGGTGCCGGAGCTCTATCAGCAGGCCTATAACCGCTACGTAAACGACCTGAACCAGTGGAACACGGACAGGAATTTCCAGTACGGCCAACACCTGGATGAGATCAGCGCCAAAAGGGCAGACCGGCAGGAGGCCACGCAGAACGCCGCGCTGGGAGCGCAGTACGGCGACTACAGCCGGCTTAAGGCCATGGGCTACAACGTGGATAACATCCCCTATGAATACCAGAAGCAGTACACCGAAAACGCGGATACCTGGAACCGCCAGTACCAGCTGGCCCTCCTGAAGGCCAATCAGGGCGATCCCACCTACTTAGACCGCCTGATAAAGAACCTGTTTCCGTAAGACGGGGAGATTGAAAAGAAAGGAGGGAAAATGAGTGGCTAGGATCAGTAAAGACGGGACACATACAGCGATCACGGCAGCCCCTGGGTGGAAAAGCGAAGACGAGCTGGAAAAGCAGTACCAGGATACCTATAACACCGGGGGAACCGGGCCAACGGCGGATCAGATAAACGCGGCATATGCGCAGAATACTCAAAAAACACAGAATCTGGAAAGCTCGGAAAAGAACCTGAACTACTCCGGAAAGTACAAAAACGCCAAAAAAGAAATTGTGATTCAGGCATGCCAAAGCTGGATAGATCTTCAATCGACAGTAGAGGCAAATTGGGCTGTGCTGGAGGAGATGGAAAAGGATAATATCGAGTACCCAAGCGCAGAACGGGAACGGCAGCACGATGAGCTTTTAAGGACTACAGAAAAGCAGGAGCAAGCACTGCCATTCTATGAAAAAGTCTTTTGGGATCGCTATGCCGAATACCTTGATCTTTATGATGAGGAAGAGCAGGCGAATCAGACCTACTGGAAAGATTATGAAGATTGGGAAAAAGACCAGAACTTTTTCACCAGGATAGTCAGCGATTACCAGGGGAACGATATGGAGCTTTTGTCTGAGGATGCGCTGGTTTACTTGGAGAGCTTCCAGGAAGGGTGCTGGCAGTACACGGAAAAGGAGATCGACCGGAGGCTGGAGGAGATACAGCAGGAAAAAGACGGCCTGCACTCTTATCATTCGGAGGTAGCCCTGCTGGGAAGCGGGGGTGTCAGCAGCCTCATGGAAAAGCAGAAGATGCTGGAGAACGAGGAGGCGGCACTGCGCACAGAGAAATATCAGCTGGAAGGAGTAAAAACCCGTTTCCGGCAAAAGTGTGAGGCCGTAAGAGACCCGGATTTTCTGCGGTATGTGGAGCAGGGACAAGCAAGAGAAAGCAGTGCTTATGACACAGCCGTATTTGGCAGTGCACTGAACGCAATGATGGGAAGCGAATACAGCGTTCCGAACAACACCGATCCCTTCGAAGATACAAAGGCGATGGACCCAATGGATAAAAAGATGTACTACTATTTTCTGGGAAAAGACCCCGATAGCCAAGCGGCGGTAGAGTATCAAAATTCCCAACAGCGGCAGATCAACAAAAGAAGAAACGATGAATACCTGGAACGGATTCAAAAGGGAGCAGAGGAAAATCCGTTTGGATATGGAATATCTTCCGGAATTCCAAATTTCTATGGGGCATTCATGACTGTGGGAGATATCCTGGCAGAACGGGCAAGGTATGGGGGAGAAGATTTGCTGGCAGACCCAAACACACCCGGGCAAAGGATGCTCAAGGGGGTCCAGGCGGGGAGAGAACCGGGCTTGGAGGGAATCGAAAACCCGGGCTTGAAAAAGGCTGCCCGATATGGATATGCCTTTATGGATTCTTCTCCTGCCTATCTGCTGAATTGGCTGGGAGCGCCGGGAGCGGGAGCGGCCTATATGGGAATTTTGCGGGGAGCCCAAGGCTACACGGCAGCCGCCAACCAGGGAATGACGATGGAAGACGCACTGCAAGAAGGCAAAGCAAAAGGAGCGCTGGGAATGTTCTTGACAAACAGAGCGTTCCAAAATACAAGAAACGCACAAGGCGGCGGCTTCTCCCGGAAACCGGGGAACATGGCAGGTCAAGAAGCCTCTTCCGGCTTGATGGTTCCCGCCTTGCCCGGCGCTTCCCCGGAAGCGGGGGCCCACGCCCTGATAAACCAGCTGGGGACCCAGGGAGCGTTTCAATATCTCATGGAAAGCAATGGCTATTCCATGGGAAATGTGTTGGCCCGCCCCTCGGCGGAACAGGCTTATGCCATATTAAAATCGGCAAACCTGAGCCCGAAAGCCATTCAAGTGCTGCTGGAAGACAATGGCTATCCCTCCGATATAGTTTTTAAGTCTTCCTCGCTGTCTCCGGAACACGGAAGCTCCGCCTATCATACTCTGTCAAACATCCTGGAAGAGTCAGGCCTTCAGCCGGATGAGATCCAAAGCCTGCTGAGAGATAAGGGGTATTCTCTGGATGAGGAAAAAGCACAATCTGTTGTACATAATGCCCTGCAATCCGCTGGCTTAAGTCCGCAGGAAATCCAGAATGTAATGGAAAACAGAGACCACTCTTTCCAAAAGCCCTTTGGTTCCCTCCCTGCGTCAGCAGCAGGTGGAAATTCCAACTATCCTGCTGATTCCGGTATGCTGGCAGGTACAAATCAGAATCGGAAAGGAAATCTGGATTTGTCAAAGAGCACCGGATATTCGCAGGAAGAAGCTTCTCTGCGGGTCGCGGCGGAAAAAGCCTATGCGGCGTTGCAATCTGCGGGACTGAGCCCACAGGCAATCCAGAATATCATGGAAAACAACGGCAATTCGCTCCAGAAGCTTTTTGAATCTGCTGGTGTTGACTACGATTCCATTTCCAATATTCTTAAAGGAACAGAGCGGAAGCAGATGGGGCCTCAGACTTTGCCGGAGAAGAACAGGGATTTCCTGAAAGGAGGCAGAACACAGCCAGCGGCAGAAAAGGCCTATGCAGCCTTGAGATCCGCAGGACTGAGCCCACGGGAAATTCAGAATTTGCTGGGAAATAACGGACATTCTTTTCAGAAAATTCTTGATTTCCCTGCTTCGACCTCGGGAAACAACAGCTTAAGTCATTCTGCTGTTTCCCGCATGCCGGAAAAAGCAGGCTTTCAGCTGAATGACCCTCAGTATTCGTTGAAAGATAATAAGTATTTGGAAAACAGAGTAAAATATATCAACCCCCAAAAAGGAAATGATTTTGAAGAAGTAGTAAGATTAAAAGAAAGGGATTATCCAAATTATGTAAATAGAGCTCTGGGTTTTAAATCAGATAAAATCAACAACCAAGCTTTTCCATTAAGGTTCGAGGAGGAGGTTGTTATCTTTCCTCCCATAAAGGGAGATGCAATAACGCATCGTAGTTTATATAATGAACTTAGAAAAAGCAGCATTGGAAAAGAGACTATTGATTATATACTAAATGGAAAGTGCAAAATAGAAATAAGCTATACTGATGAAGCCCCTGAAAGAGTTCTTGGAGAAAGTTATGGATATAATATTTTTATTTTTGCTCGAAATACAAAAACAGTGAAGACTACTGCTTCAACTATCATCCATGAGGTTACTCATTCTAAATATGACATTGGCGGTGACCAATGGAGTGAGGCTGTATGTTTTGCTAGAGAATTTATCCATAGAAATGGACGTTTGACGACACGTGATAAGCGGGATATAATAAAATTAGTAAAAAAATTGTATCCGGAATATAAGTGGCATAAAGGAGGAACTAAATAATGAAAGAATTTAATGCGGTAGAGGCAGCACGCTTTTTAGCTCGTTTACGAAAAGGCGAAACGCCGCAATGCCCCCATTGCGAAAAAGGAAAAGTGATTTCTGATTTTTCCCCAGAGACTGCGCACTTTTTCTATTGCACAGAATGTGATTTCAAAATTATCCTCAATTAAATTTGGGATAAAATTTGCTATGTTCACGAAAGGCCGCCAGCGGCCATACTCATCCGGGGACAACAAGTAATGCTTTGATGTATTCCAGCGGGGATGTAGATATTTTGAAATGCTTCCCACAGGAGAAAAGCATTATCTATAATTCAATAGGTTTATTTGCGGATTTTAGAAAGGATGATTTATAATATGTATGTATCAAAATGTGAACGATTTGAAGAGTGGAAGGACGCAATTCGGGCTTATTGTGAAGAAAATGGGCTGAGCTATGACAAAGCCTGCCAAATGGGAAAAAGCTGGAATAGGGACATGCTGGCGCTGGTGTGTAATGATTATACCAAGCTGCCGGACTATGACCCAACGTTGGATATTCCCTTGCCGGCCGTGCTTTGGATCACACGAACCAAAGATGGCCTGCACTTTGAACAGACAGAATATACGCAGCAGTTTTTAACCCCGTAAATTCTTCCGCTTTGTGGCGTAAAACAAACGAAAAGCCAGCAGCAGAAAGTGATGAAAACATGAAAGAAATACCGGTAAATACTGACAAAATAGAAACAGAAGATCTTGATGATCTGGCCGAAAAAGCAGGTGGCTACGTGATCCCTCCCTGGAAGCTGGAAAGCAATCCGGAAGGGGAAAGGGCCTTCATTATTATGCGCCAATACTCTTTAAAGCATAACATCTGTATGTCCAAGTTTACAGAAGAAGATTATCGTAAAATGGGAATCGAGCCGCCTAAAACACTATTCCCAGATGAAACATATGAGGCGTTAGAAAATCCAAAATAAGGGATACATTCCAATGAAAATCAATCTTACAACGGAACAAAGAAAAATGCTGGAGGACTATGGAATAGAAATTGCGGGAGATATCAATGCTCTGCTTCTGGCGCTGGATGCCAAAATTACGGAAATTGGTTTTACTGACGATTATGATTATCTCAATAAAGTTGGTCTAAAGCTGCAAAAGCTGTATGACCAAATATTCTACCAAAATTGAGCGGCAGCTTTCAAACGACACGGCGGGAGGGTAAAAAATGAAATTGCGCTATGTAGGGCCATCGTTTGGCATTGACAGCCTTACTAATGGTAGCTTCGCTTGGCAAGGGTAGACACGGTTTTGCGGGGCGGTAGGTATTCCCGGCCGGCGTTAGAACTTCCTAGCCTTACGCCAGTAAGGCGTCGTCGTTCACCTTGCCCGGAAACACCTCCTGCTCCCGCAAAACTCCTTCGGACCCCAGAGGGTCTCAAAGGGTGCGATGACTATGGCTGCAAAACGCTGTCAGCGCGCCCTTTGAGCCCCTCTGAGGCGTGTTTCCCCTTGTCAAGCGAAGCTATGATCTATGAAGTTACGGAAGACGATGGAATGTATAGGGTCATTGATGACAGCGGCGAAGATTACCTCTATTCCATGACAAATCCCGGGCCGCTTTGCGGCAGTAATCCGGAAGGCAGATGGGAAAAGGTGGATGATTTCACCGCAGAACGTGAAAATGAAATGGCAATGAAAGCGCTGAGGTGGATCGCTTCAACCATTGCCTCTTTTGATAAAGCGGTGCAAAGAGATGCTGCCAATGCGGAGGATCCTTTCACGCAGGGCAGGGCGGAGGCTTACGGAGAAGTAAGGGGCCTTCTGCGGAGAGGTTTTGAAATATTCGGGATTCGCCTTCTCGAAGGGGAAATGGAGGAATAGGCCGGTTCTTTTGCCGTTTTAAGGGAGCTGAAACAGAAGAAGGGAAATACTCCGCTTTCCCCTTTATCCCCTGTCCTTGGAGTGGGTCAGGATGATTTCCTGAAGCTCTTTGGCTTCTTCCATCGTGTTGGTGCCGGTGAACAGGTGCAGGCCGCGGCTGCTCAGGTTATCCAGCAGCTTTTCCACTTCCCAGGGCTGGGGGAACAATATCAGGTTTTTCCCGGCCTTCTGAATTTTTTGCAGCTGGGGAATGAAATCAGAGGTGGGGGGCTGGCTCACAACGGGAGTCCACTGAATGGCCCTAAGCTTCTTTAGGGACAGAAGAGAATCCAGGTGGCGGATCTGCTCCTGGCCGTCAAAATGATAGACCGGGTAATCCAGAAAATCTGAAAGCTCCTGAAGCTCCGGCATGATGAACCGGTTAAACATCTCATTGGAGATCATCACGCTCAGGTCGCACTGCATCTGGGCGCAGCGCCTGGGGGCCCACAGGCTCATCCAGGCAAGGACAGAGCCCTCGTTATTTTCATAGGTCAGGGAGAACAGCTCCTCCTGGGTCTCCTTATAGATGGGCAATAGCTTTTGGATCCCCCGGGAAACAAACTCCGGGTCGGTGACGATGTCCATCAGGAAATTTTCATTGCCCCGCATGGCCGCCAGGGCGTCGGCGATGCCGCAGTTATCGGTGACGGTAACGGGGTAATCGCCATGGGCCCTTTGAATGAGATCCGCAATGGCGTCCTTCTGCCGCTGGAAGGCATCCTTGCAGCAAAAGCTGATGCGCTCCGCGTCCGGCGCCTCCAGACAGGGCTCAAACCAGGTGGTGCCGGGGGTGTAAACAGGCTTGCTGCCGGCATATTCCGCAATGCCGGAGGTGCCGAAATAGGGGAACATGCAGGGGATCGCCTCCCACAGATAGTCCTGCCCCTGAAAGCGGCGGCGGTGTATGGCGTCTCCCCGCTCCGTATCAAAATAGGCGTGGCCTTCTCCGGGATCGGTATAGCCGGGCTTCGGCACAACGATCCCCGCGCAGCAGCGCTCCATAGGTTCCCGCTCCCAATAGGCGGTCATCCGGGTTTTAATTTCCTTCCAGTGGTCTGTGTACAGCATGGTGATGCCTCCGTTTCAAAAGAATTGACTTTTTTTCAGGGTAGGGCTATGATGAAAGAAGTTGAAGCAAGAGCAAAAGCTTACCTGCTATTTGCGCCGTCTGGCTAGGAAAAGGGGTGGAGAGGTGGACTATATCACTGAGCTTTTGGAGGTCCAGGAGGATTTCCCGTTTGTAGCGTCTATCGGAAGCGGATTTACCCGGGAAGAGGAATCATGCGGCAGGGTGTACATGCACAACCACCACAGCCTGGAGATCAATTACTGCCTGGAGGGGGAGGGCCGCTATATCATCGGCGATGACCAATACCCCATCAGGCCTGAAGACGTGTTTATCATCAACAATCTGGAATATCACAGGGCTGTCAATGAGGACGGCGGGCTGAAGCTGCTGGTGATCGTATTCGACGCGGACCTGGTGCTTTCAAACAGTGAGGACTACAGCTATATCCGCGCCTTTTACGAATGGAAGCCCGGCTTTCGCCACCGCCTTTCCGGCAGGAACTTTGTAACAGAGGAGATCAAGGCCCTGCTAAAAGAGATGTACCGGGAGTACCTGGAGCGAGACACGGGGTACCGCATGGTGCTGAAAGCGGACCTCATGAAGCTTTTGGCCCTGGTGTACCGGCACTTTGCGCAGACCGAGGGATACAGCGAGCAGATCCTTCTTTTCCAAAACGGCAGGACCCGCCTGGCGGCGGCCCTCAGTCTGATGGAAACACAGTTTCAGGAGGAATTGACCCTCCGTGAGCTTGC
>JAETPP010000241.1 GCA_021771115.1 Bacillota bacterium
ATGACCCGGGAGGAGGCGGAAGCCTTCATCGAACAGCTTCCCGGCATCGAGGGGCGCAGGGACATCGGCGAAAAGGAAAAAGCACAGGTATACAAGCAGATTCTGCTATCCGGGAACCACCGGGAGCTGGCCGCAATGATCAAGGGGATTTTTGAGGTGGGACAGGTCAGAAAGGGCAAGGGAAACCGCCTGGCCGTCCGGGACGAGGAGAATATGAAGCGGGCGCAGAAGCTGCTCTACGGGGAGCTGGCCGCGGCGCTGGGGATGCACCCGGACCAGATGCCCGCATATATCGGGGAACGCCTGGAACGCCCTGCTGTGATTTGAATAGAAGCTGACAATAAATGGAAATAAGAACCGCCGGCGGATTCGGCGCGCAGATGCGCGGAATCTCCGGCGTTTTTTTGTGCGCGGATGGGCAGAACCTCCCCTAACCAGGATTTGCCTCTAAAGTCTCCCCTTCCCCCTCTCAAAAACTAAAAAATATTGTTAATTAAAACTCGAAACTAAAAATATTTTTGACCATTTGCACAAGAAAACGTCGCACGATTATGCATAAAAAACTAAAAAACACTGAATTCAATGCGCTTTTTCGCTGCGATAGATAAATAACAAACGAAAAATTCTGTTATTGACAAAAAATTTATACCCGATATAATGAAAACAGAAATTGATTGGGAATTGTTACCGGTCCGGGTTGCCCAGGGCGGCCGGACGAAGAGAAAGAAAAGGAGGATCAGCTATGCAGCATTTGAGAAGAATGGAAGACCGGGTTGTACTTTTGACAGGTGGCGGCGGCGGAATCGCCAGGGGCGTGGCCCGGGCGTTTGCGGATGAGGGCGCCAAGATGATACTGACGGATATTTTTCCGGGCGGAATGGAGCGGACCAAGGCGGAGCTGGAACACGATTTCGGCACCGAGGTATTTACCTGCGTGGCGGACGGTTCCAAGGAGGACGAGGTAAAGGAAGCGGTGGAAAAGGGCGCGGCCCATTTCGGCAAGCTGAATGTGCTGATCAACAGCGCCCAGACCTCCGCCTCGGGGCTGACCCTGGTGGAGCACACCCAGGCCGACTTTGACAAGGCCATTTACTCCGGCCTGTACGCCACATTTTTCTACATGAAATACGCCTTCCCATTCCTCAAGGAGACCAAGGGATCGGTGATCAACTTCGCCTCCGGCGCGGGCATCTCCGGGAAACCGGGACAGAGCTCCTACGCCGCAGCCAAGGAGGGCATCCGCGGCCTTTCCCGCGTGGCCGCCAACGAGTGGGGCGCCTACGATATCAACGTAAACGTGGTGCTTCCGTTGGTGATGACCGACAAGCTGGCGCAGTGGGGACAGGAAAATCCGGAGATGTTCCGGAAGAATCTGGATGAGATTCCGTTAGGCCGTTACGGCGACGCCCAGAAGGACATCGGCAAGGTCTGCGTGTTCCTGGCCAGCTACGACGCCAAGTACATAACCGGCGATACGCTGTTCATCCAGGGTGGCGTGGGGATGAAGCCTTAAGCGTCTCCGGCCTTGGCGGAGAAGGGCTCGCGCATGAAGCTGATAAAGTCCTTTAGCACCGGCTGGTCCTTCAGCGATTTATAATACAGGCCGTAGGAGAGCACCCCGGCGTCCTCCACGGGGACGTAAATCAGGCGCGGGTGGCGCATGGCGGCCACGTCCGGCAGCAGGGTAAAGCCCAGGCCGGCCTCCACTAACGTCAGGGCGCAGGCGGGATTTTCCGTAAAATACAGCTCCTCCGGCGGGTGGTAGCCGATGAGCTGCCCCTGAACCCGGGCGATGGCCGCCGGATTCTTGCCCGGCTCGCACAAAACCATTCCGCCCTGGCGCAGTTCCTCCAGGTACAGGCGGCTGCGGCCTGCAAAGGGATGGGAGGGAGCGATCACACAGGAGACAGGCACATTTGCCAGTTCGAGAAAGGTGCCCGGCTCCTTTTTTACGTGCTCCGCCTGAAAGCTCATCATCACATTTATGGATTCCTCATCCAGCAGGTTCTGCAGGGAGCTGAAGGGGATCAGATTGATGTACGGGTGCACCTGGGGATATCGTTCGCGCATCTTTTGCAGCACAGGGGGAAGCAGGGCCAGCTCCAGGGCGCTGTGGCAGCCGATGCCGAAAAAACGCACCTCCTCCCGGGCCTGGTGGGCCAGCTTA
>JAETPP010000242.1 GCA_021771115.1 Bacillota bacterium
GCAGTTCAAATTGTATCAATCTCTTCATCTCATCCGTGCTCCCTTCTTCTCTCTTAAGCCGGTTTGCTCCAGCCGCGGTATCGGCTCCGAATGGCCTCCATCGGTATTAAAATAGCACAGATACAGATCCTCCAGATTGGGAGGCACCCGCACCGCCCCCGGCATGGGCGAAGCGTCAGCAATCACCCGCAGGGCAGCTATGCCGTCCGGTGTGTTCCGCAGACTGCCGGTATGAAAGGCGGCCGCCAGTTCCTGCGCCTGGCCGGCAGGCGCAGGGCACTCCCACACCCGCCCCTGCATTTTTTCCAGAACCTGCCCCAGGCTTCCACATTCCACGATCTGGCCCCCTTTCATCATCAGAATCTGGTCTGCGATAACCTCCACATCGGACACGATATGAGTAGATAAGATAACAATGCGTTCCCTGGCAAAGGCACTGATCAGGCTGCGGAAACGCACCCGTTCCCTGGGATCCAGCCCCGCCGTCGGCTCGTCCAGAATCAGGATGCGGGGCCCGTTCAGCATGGCCTGGGCAATGCCCAGCCGCTGCTTCATGCCGCCGGAGAAGGTTTTGATTTTATGCCGGCTCTCCCGGGACAGCCCCACCGCCTCCAAAAGCTCCCGGCACCGTTTTCTGGCCACTCCCTCCTCCAGGCCCTTCAGCGCCGCAAGGTACAGCAGAAAATCAAGAGCCGTAAACTCCGGATAATACCCGAACTGCTGGGGCAGATATCCCAACAGCTGGCTGTAGTGCTCCCCCAGCTGCCGGATGTTTCTGCCATTCCAGACAATTTTCCCGGAGGTAGGCGTCATAAGGCCGCCAAGCAGCCGCATCAGCGTGGTTTTTCCCGCCCCGTTAGCCCCCAGCAGGCCGTACACGCCGCCCGTCAGGGTGATATCCAGGTGGTCTACCGCAGTTTTCGGGCCGAATTTTTTTGTCAGACCAATGGTTTGCAATTCCATAAAAAATACTCCTCTCTTTACGATTTACGAGGAGTATAAAAGAAAAATATCTACTTTTTATCTACAAAACCGGGGCTGCCGCAAAAAACGCCGTCACCCTGGCGCCGCCATTCGGAAGATTCTCCACCCGAAGCCAGCCTCCATGGCGCTCACAGAGCAGCCGGCAAATATAGAGTCCCAGCCCGAAGTGGCAGAAACGGTCGCTTTCCCCTGTAAAATACGGTTCCGCTGCCCTGGACAGACTTTTGGAGTCAAAGCCTTCCCCGTCGTCCGATACGGAAAGCTCCAGCCCGTTTTCCCCCACAGTAAGAATAAGCGTCACCGATGTGCGGGCATAGCGGACCGCGTTGGCCAGCAGATTATGGCAGACCTGATCCACAAACTCTGCATCGAAGGAAAGCTTTCCCTCCAAGCTGCCTCTCTCCTCCAGTATCAGCCGCTTACCATTTTTCCCGCACACGATCTCCGCGTCCTCACGCAAAGCGTCCCGGAAGGGCTGCAGCTGCACTTCTCTTTGCTCCGGCTGCGCATCCTCCAGCCGCTGCAGGCGGCTCATACTGTCTACGTAGGCCTCCATGCGGGAAAGATGCTTCCCCATGGTGGCGGCGGTCCGCCTTGTGCTATCGTCTCCATCCGTCAGCAGCATTTCATTGTAGCCCTTCAGCACCGTAAGAGGGGTGCGAAGATCATGGGCGAAGGCGGCATTTAACTGCTTCCGCTCTTCCACCTGCCGCCACATCCCGGCAAAATTGTCCGCCAGCGTACTGCGCATCAGCTCAAAGGAAGCGCAGAGCTGCCCCAGTTCATCCCCACTGTCGTAATCCACAGAAAAATCCAGATCGTTAACGGAAATTTTCTCCGACGCGGTTCGCAGCCTGGCCAGAGGTTCCTTTAATTTATTCCGGTAAAACAGCAGCGCCGCCGCCAGAATACAGACAGCGGAATACACCGGAACTGCCGCCATGGGAAAAAGCTCCAGAAGCGCCATCAGCCGTTCCGTTTTTTCCGGCAGCTCCACCGGCTCCTTGCTGATGTAAGTGCCCTCCCCCAGCCGTTCCCCCTGTTCATTTGTCAGGTAATATTTTTCCACCGGAGATGCAGCGTAGGCTTTTCTTCTGACTGTATTACCGATGCTGCTGCACAGAGCTCCGGTTCCCGCCGAAAGCGCCACAGCAAGAAGCGCAAAAACACCTACATAGAGTA
>JAETPP010000243.1 GCA_021771115.1 Bacillota bacterium
TTACTTTCCGATAAAGTACAGTATTATGACCGGGCAGCAAAAACCCTGGGGCGGAAACAGGAAAAAGGACTATTGGAACGTCTTTCCGAAAATAAAGCACAGGTACAGGAAAGAGAAGCAAAAGCACCAAAAGAAAGACAGAAAACCAAACAGGAACCGAGCTTATAAAGGGGTAGCTGCTATGCTGCCTTTTCTATTTCAAAGAAATGGAGGTTACAGGAATGAAGTTAGTAATTGCGGAAAAGCCCTCTGTCGCCATGTCGCTGGCGGCGATCCTGGGCGCGAATGAGAAAAAAGACGGCTACCTGGAGGGCGGCGGGTACCTGGTGAGCTGGTGCGTGGGGCACCTTCTGGAACTGGCGCAGCCGGAGGCTTATGGAGAACAGTACGCCAGATGGCGCTATGGTGATCTGCCGATCCTGCCGGAAGAATGGAAATATGAGGTGCCGAAGGACAAGAAAAAGCAGCTTGACCTTCTGTGCCGGCTGATGAAAGACAAACGGGTGGAATCGGTGGTATGCGCTACCGACGCTGGGCGTGAGGGCGAACTGATCTTCCGTCTGGTCTATGAGCACGCCGGATGTAAGAAACCGATGGAACGCCTCTGGATTTCCAGTATGGAGGATGCGGCGATCCGTGACGGGTTTGAACACCTGCGCCCTGGCAGCGACTACGATAAGCTCTATGACGCGGCGGTCTGCCGGGCCGGGGCTGACTGGCTGGTCGGTATTAACGCCACCCGGCTTTTCTCTGTCCTGTATGGCGTCACGCTCAATGTGGGGCGCGTCATGTCACCAACACTGGCCCTTCTGGTACAGCGGGAGGCAGATATTCAGGCATTTACGAGCAGGCCCTTTTATGTACCGGAGATCACCTGCGGCGGCTTTACTGCCTCTGGGGAAAAGCTGTCCGGGAAACATGAAGCTGAAAAAATCCGTATGGACTGTGATGGGCAGGGTACTTTAGTGCTGTCCGTGGAAAAGCAGGTCAAGACGGTGCAGCCGCCCCGCCTGTATGACCTGACGACTTTGCAGCGGGAATGTAACCGCATCTATGGCTATACGGCCCAGCAGACCCTTGACTATGTGCAATCCCTCTATGAGAAAAAGCTGGCGACCTATCCCCGGACGGACAGCCAGTATCTGACCGAGGATATGCAGGCTACCGCTGCCTCCCTGATTTTCTGGATGCGGGACAATATGCCCTTTGGAAAGTGCTGCGTTGGCGAGCCAGATATAGACCGTGTAACGGACGGCAGCAAAGTCACCGACCACCATGCCATTATCCCTACGGTGGAGATTGCCAGGACGGATTTATCGGAGCTCCCTTCCGGGGAGCGGGATGTCCTGACGCTGATCGCCGCAAGGCTGCTTTCTGCCACGACCCAGGCGCACCGGTTCAAGGCGGTGACGGCGGTTCTGGACTGCCAGGGTAATTCCTTTACAGCAAAGGGAAAAACCGTATTGCAGGCCGGATGGAAGGAAGTGGAACGCCTCTACCGCATGGGATTAAAAGAATCCAAGCCGGAGGATGACGAGAATACAGATGTCTCCCTTCCCATGCTGCAGGAGGGACAGATATTTGAAACGGTCTCTGCCAGCGTCCGGGAGGGCAAAACATCACCGCCAAAACACTATACGGAGGATTCCCTTCTGGCAGCTATGGAGACCGCCGGTGCCGGGAATATGCCGGAGGATGCCGAGCGCAAGGGATTAGGCACCCCGGCCACCCGTGCGGCTACACTGGAAAAACTGGTCTCTGCCGGATTTGTGCAGCGGAAGAAAAAGCAGCTTATTCCAACGGAAAAAGGTACGAACCTGATCCTGGTGCTGCCGGACAATATCAAATCGCCTACGCTCACCGCAGAATGGGAATCCATGCTAAAGCAGGTGGAACGCGGCGAGCTGGCTGCAGATTCCTTTATGGAGCGGATTGCGGATATGAGCCGGACGCTGGTAAAAGAACATACCGCCCCGGAGGAACGCTTTGCCGGCCTGTTCCCGGATGCAAAAAGAAACGGGCGTGAGGCTGTCGGCACCTGCCCCCGCTGCGGCGGAGCCGTATATGAGGGCAAAAAAGGCTTCTTTTGTGATAACCGGGACTGTTCCTTTGCGCTGTGGAAAGACAATAAATTCTTTTCCGGAAAGAAAAAATCCATAACAAA
>JAETPP010000244.1 GCA_021771115.1 Bacillota bacterium
TTTAAAAGAAAGAGGAATCATTTCTTGAAAAAGATTGTCCGAAAGTCAAAGCTGGGCTTTTCAAAGATTCCTTTTACAAAGAGATAATAGAATGGAGAATACAAAATGAAAGAAACAGCAAGCCTTTATAAAGAAATGGGAATCAGCGAAAAGGTTTTATCCTTTGGCGCCCAGGTGGAGGCAGAACTAAAAGAGCGCTTTGACGCCATAGAAGAAAATGTGGAGTATAATCAGATGAAGGTTCTCCGGGCCATGCAGAAAAACCGTGTGGAAGCAGCCTGCTTTGCGGCTACCAGCGGCTACGGCTACAACGATCTGGGCCGGGATAAGTTAGAGGAGGTATATGCGGACGTATTTCATACGGAGGCAGCGCTGGTGCGTCCTCAGATTGCCTGCGGCACCCACGCTCTGGCAGTCGCCCTCTCCGGCAATTTGCGGCCCGGTGATGAACTGTTTTCCCCGGTGGGAAAGCCCTACGATACTTTGGAGGAGGTCATTGGAATCCGTCCCTCCACAGGCTCATTGGCAGAGTACGGCGTTACCTACCGTCAGGTGGATCTTTTGGAGGACGGAAGCTTTGACTATCCGGCCATTGAAAAAGCCCTGAACGAGAAAACCCGGCTGGTGACCATTCAACGCTCCAAGGGCTACCAGACAAGGCCCACTCTTTCCGTAAAGAGAATCGGGGAACTGATTGCCTTTATCAAAGAGCGGAAACCGGATGTGATCTGCATGGTAGACAATTGCTATGGGGAATTTGTGGAGCGGATAGAGCCTACGGATGTGGGGGCGGATCTTTGTGTCGGTTCCCTAATCAAGAATCCGGGAGGCGGACTGGCTCCTATCGGCGGTTATATTGCAGGAAAAGAAGAATATGTAGAGCGGGCGGCTTACCGCCTTACCTCTCCGGGACTCGGAAAAGAGGTTGGGGCGTCCTTAGGCGTGATGACCAGCTTTTATCAGGGACTGTTCCTGGCGCCTACCGTGGTAGGAGGGGCCCTTAAGGGAGCCATCTTTGCGGCAAACATTTACGAGAAATTAGGCTTTCCCGTTGTACCGAACGGCAGCGAAAGCCGTCACGACATTATCCAGGCAGTAACCCTGGGACCTCCGGAGGGCGTGATTGCATTCTGTAAGGGAATCCAGGCGGCGGCTCCGGTGGACAGCTATGTAACCCCGGAACCTTGGGCTATGCCCGGCTATGACAGCGATGTGATTATGGCAGCAGGAGCCTTTGTCCAGGGGTCCTCCATTGAGCTTTCGGCCGATGGCCCCATTAAGCCCCCTTACGCCGTGTATTTCCAGGGCGGTCTTACCTGGCAGCATGCCAAGTTTGGAATTCTTATGTCCCTGCAGAAGCTTTATGAGGCAGGGATTGTGAAATTATAAGACGGGAAAAGAAACTCATGAAAAATGTATTGATAATAGGAGGCGGAGCCTCCGGCCTGATGGCAGCCATCACCGCCGCCAGAGCAGGAGCCAGGGTAACACTTTTAGAGCGGAATAAGCAGGTAGGGAAAAAGCTTCTGGTTACGGGTAATGGGCGATGCAATCTGAGTAACTATGATCAGGAGTTATCTCACTACCGTGGCAGTACCCCCGAGTTTGTGAAGACGGCTATGGGGGCTTTCGGGCTTTCGAAGACTCTTCAGTTTTTTCAGGACCTGGGAATCGTTATCAGAGATCGAAACGGTTACTTATATCCCTACAGCGATCAGGCATCCGCAGTAGCGGATGTACTGCGGATGGAGGCGGAGCGGCGAAAAGTAAAGCTGGCCTTAAATACGAAGGTTGATCGGATTTCCACAGACAAGGGACGCTTTTTTGCAGAAACTCCAGGCTGGACCTATGAGGGAGACGCTTTGATTCTTGCTGCAGGTTCCTGTGCGGCGCCCCAGACCGGTTCGGACGGAAGCGGTTATGACTTGGCAAAGTCCGTGGGCCATTCCGTTATAAAACCCCTTCCGGCTCTTGTTCAGCTGCGTTCTAAGGACCCGGCTTTCCCAAAGCTAAAGGGACTTCGGATGGAGGCTCATGCGGCGCTGTTTTCCGGAAAAGAGCTTTTGGCAGAGGATACGGGCGAGGTTCAGTTTACGGAATATGGTTTGTCGGGAATCCCTGTTTTTCAGGTAAGCCGTTATGGAGTGAGGGCATT
>JAETPP010000019.1 GCA_021771115.1 Bacillota bacterium
AGCATGAAAAGTTCGGCAAAGCAACCCGAACCTCCAAGAACAAAAGCCTCCGGATAGCCGATACGGCTATCCGGAGGTTTTCGAAAAGGGATTAAATTAAAAATCATTCCCCAAAAGCATATTGTTTACATACTTTTCGTTAAACACGGCATTGCCGCCCAGGTTTACGTGCGTGGAAAGCCCGGCGATCCGGCTGAGCTCCTGCTTTTCCCTCTGGTCTAAGAGCACACGGGCCGTTCCGGCCAGGGCCGCGTTGCCCAAAACCACGGTACGGTCTTCTATTCCCCGGGGAAGCAGGCCGATCTCCAGCGCACTTTCCACATTCAAATGGCTGCCGAAGCCGCCGGTGATGTACAGGGTTTTGATTTCCTCCACAGTGGTTCCCGCCGTTTCCAGAAGGGTCTCGATCCCCGCGGCGATCGCCGCCTTGGCAAGCTGAACGGAACGGATATCCTTCTGCTCAAGGAAGACGCCCTCCGCCAGGGGAAGAGTATCGTCTTCCAGAGCGCCGGTTTCATCGATTTCTTCGCTTTTAAGGCCCGCGGCAATGACATCGATCAGCCCAGAGCCGCAAATTCCCACCGGCTTTGCCTCGTGGATCGTATGAATGCACAGCTTTCCGTCCTCCAGCCAGACCCGGTCGATGGCTCCGCTGACACTGCCGCAGCCGCAGGAGATCCCCGCCCCTTCAAAGGCCGGGCCCGCGGCGGTGGAGGTGACATATAAAACGCCATCCTTCCAAAGGGCGATCTCACCATTGGTGCCAATATCGCAGAGAAGGGCGGTCTCCCCCTTCCGGCACATGCCGGAAGCCAGCACCGCGCAGGTGATATCCGCCCCGACAAAGGCGTTCATGCAAGGGGGCAAATACGCTGTCCTGCCTGAAAAATCCACCTCTGTATCAAACAGGGTCTCCGCCAGGAAGGGCGCATGAGAAAGGCTTTCCGGGTCAATGCCGCAAAGCAGGTAAAGCATAGTGGTATTTCCCGTGATTGCCAGAACATCCGGCTGTTTTTCCTCTGAAACGGCTTTCCGCAGCAAAGCTTCAATGCATTCTGTAACCTGGGCCTGCAGCTGGGAGAGCTTTCCCCCCATTGCCGCCTCAATACGGCCCATGACGTCCGCCGCCTCTGAAGTTTGGGGGTTCAGGGAAGCCGCCGTGCCGATGCATTCCCCGGTTTTCAGGTCAAACACCTTCACAGCGATAGTGGTGGTGCCAATATCTACCGCTGCCCCATAGCTTCCCTGCATGGGCTGCAAGGAAATGCTTTGCGCACCGGTCTCTGTTTCAATATCCATTGCCTGCCCGTCGTCGGGAAGGAAAACCGACGCGTCTCCCAAAATGACCGCCTGGCAGGACAGCCGCTTTCCCACCTTTTTTTCCTGTTCATTCGGCTCAGACACAGCGCCGGAAAGCTCCACTGCGCATTTTCCGCAGTTTCCGTGGCCTCCGCAGGGATGAGGCAGTGAAAAGCCCGCCTGCAGCAGGATCGTATCCAGCAGAGACTCTTTTTCAAATGCGATCTTATGGGCGCTTCCATTTTTCCAAACTGTCAGCTCAAACATTGCCATCCTCCGGGAGCAGGATCATACTGAAAAAGGTGACCGTATTCTGCCCGTTTATGTATTTCAGGTCTGTGCTCTTTGTGGTATTGTACACATCGATCCCATAGCTTTCCAGAGACGGCAGCGCGTTTTCCGGAGAAACACAGGGCTTATCCTCCGTCTTGGCGCAGGTTTCACAATAGTGGCAGCCACCGTTGATTAAATGGAGATAGCCCTTGGGCAGGAAAGGCTTTGCCGCCTTTTCGATTTTCCGGCTGACCGCCGCGTGAAGGCCGGCGCTTTCCCCCATTCCCTCAATATCAAAGCTGTCCTCCAGCTCATAAATCGTTTGATACAGGAGCCCCCGGGGGAAGCTTTTGACGATATTGATCAATTCATCGATATCTCCGGTATCGGGCGGGCACATCCAGCAGCGCCCGTAATTTCCGCAGACGTTATCGGCGCAGACCTTCCGAAAGCTATTGGAAGTGACGATCTGGCTGCCCGAAATGACGGCTGCTTTTTTGGCGCCCTCTAAAAGAGCAATTTCCACCAACTTATCAAAATTCATAGAGAACCTCCCACAAATAAAAGCCGCGCCCGTGGCGATCCATCAGGCGCGGCCGAAATTTTAGTTCTTCAAAGCCTCAAAGAAGGCTTCAATATTTTCCCACTTGGAATGAGCGGGAATGTCGCACCCGGAAGAAGGGATGAAATTCTTGTATTTGCCACACTTCTCCAGCAGCTCCTTTGTCGCCGCGTAAACCGACTCAGGAGTGCCCTGGGCAAACTGAGAGGCAGGGTCTACATTGCCCATGCACAGCGCGTCTGCCGGAGCGGCTGCCAGGATCTCGTCCATCTTGACCGCGTTTCCAAAGTGGTAGGCCACCGCATTCTGAGAGAAAATGGCGGGAAGCATTCTGGGCACGGAATTGCCGCAGTTGTGGTATACGATACCGAACTCCTCGTCCTGCAAAGCATCGATAATACGCTTTACATAGGGCACGGAGAACTCCTCTGCCATTTCGGGGTTCAAAATGCCGGCAAGGGGCTCCGCCATCATGATGCCGTCTGCACCTGCCGCCTTCATTGCAGCGCCGTACTGGATCAAGAACTCCGTGGCCTTTTCCAAAACGATATGCACCGTTTCGGGCTCGTCATAGCAGATATACATGATCTCCGTCACATCCATCAGACGGCCTGCCAAAGAGAATGGACCAATGGTGCCGGCAAGCAGCGGCTTATCGGTGATCCGCTCCTTCGCCTGGCGAATACCTTCCACGCAAACACCGATGCGCCCGGCGTCCAAAGACGGGATCTGCAGAGCCTTGGCTTCCTCTTCCTCGGAAACGAGCTGCCCCACGATGGCAGGGATCTCGTTTTTGGAAAACTTGACTTCAGCGCCGAAGGCTTCCGCCTCTACGGAAAGATCCATAAGACCGATGGCTGTCAAAGTATCCGTTTCCTTCGCAATGACTTCCATGGCCTTTGCCTGAAGCTCCGAGTTTTTTACAAGCTGTTCCACATCTACTCCCAGCTTCTGAGACGCAGGGAAAGACAGGATCGGCAGCCCACGCTGGGAATCCGACTTTGCGGCGTCCCAGAGAAATTTGCTGATATTCATTGTGGTCCTCCCTGCTTACTGTACGAACGAAAGAGCCATATCCGCAGCGCTGGCAGCGTCTACCGTGTAGCCATCCGCACCGATCTGCTTGCAGAATTCCTCATTGACGGGAGCACCGCCGATCATGATCTTGACACGATCATGGATCCCGGCAGCCTCAGCGGCCTTTACCACGTCCTCCATCACGTGCATGGTGGTGGTCAGCAGAGCGGAGCAGCAGATGATATCGCAGTTGTTCTCAATGGCGGCGTTGATGAAGGTCTCCGGAGCCACATCGGTGCCCAGGTCGATCACTTCAAAGCCCTTGCCCTCCAGCATCATCTTTACCAGGTTCTTACCGATATCGTGCAGGTCGCCCTGTACGGTGCCGATGCATACCTTACCCACAGACTCCACACCGGCCTCCGCCAGCAGGGGCTTCAAAAGCTCAATGCTCTGGTTCATGGCACGGGCCGCCATCAGAACCTCGGGAACAAAAACCTCGTTTCTCTTGAACTTCTCGCCGATATTGCTCATACCGGTGAGCAGGCCTTCCTTCAAAATGTCCTGAGGATTGACGCCCTCATCGATGGCCTTCTGTACCAGCTCCTTGGTAGCCTTGGACTTGCCGGTTTCCAACAGTTCTGCAATTTCCTTCAAAATCATGATAAAAATCCTCCTTGAAATTTTTTGTAAAAGAGTGTATATTTTGTAACAAGCCCGGAAAATTCCGGGATAGTCCCTATTTAAGACGAGCCTTAATAGCTGCCGACTTTTTTAACGGTCTCGATGATGCGCTTCATATTCTCCAGGCTCACATCGTCAGGAATAGAGTGGTCGGAGGAGAAGATGTAGCCGCCGTTCTGCTTCAGTACCGGGATCTTTTGCTCGATCTCCGCGATCACGGCTTCCGCATTGGGCCACTGCTGGGCATTGATGCCGCCGTGCAGGACCAGCTTATCGCCGAATTCCTTCTTGAGCTGAAGGGAATCCATGCCTGCCTTGACTTCCAGGGGATTCAGGGCATCTACTCCGGTGGCGACAATATCGGGAACCAGAGTCATAACATCGCCGCAGGAATGCAGCTCAGCGTAAATGCCATGGTCGTGGGCCCATTTTACGCCTCTGGTATGATAAGGCTGGAGCAGGTTACGGTACATTGTGGGCGAGAAGAACGTGGTCCCCTTATAGCCCATATCGTCCCACCACCACATCTGATCGAAATGATAGCCGGCGTCCCAGATACGGGTGAACAGCTTTTCGCAGCGATCCAGATAAGTATCGAACATATCCTGAACCAGCTCGGGCTCTTCCATCATGGCGATCAGGGTGGTATCCGTTCCCATCATATGGGAATGAGTCACGTCAAAACCAAACCAGAAGTTGCCGCGGATCCAATAGCCCTTTTCTCTCCACTTGGCGAAGTTATTTTTCAGCAGGTCCCAGGGAATGCGGTCATCGTCCAGCGTCATGCGGGCCTTGGCCTCTTCCCAGGCATCCGCGTCCACTACCTTGTAATCCAGGTTTTCCGGGGTGGATTCCGCGTTTTTAAATTCCTTTGTGGTTACACCCCAAGGGGTGGTGGAAATGATGTAACGGTCGTTTTCCTCGATGATCTTCTTGGGGAATCTGGGGGAAATATCAATATTAATATGAACAACCTTGTCGATATCGAAATACTCAGTCCAGTCAGTATTCTGGGGCATTCCCTCCTGATTCCAGCGCCGGATCGTGGTAAACCAGGGATCGTCTGTGATCGGAATACGGTCCGCTTCACGGTGTTCAAAGGTTCTCTTAAAACGTTCCCATGTCGTCATGGCCATGTGAGCTTCCTCCCAAAATGTTTTAGAATCTGTATCCATGGTCGAAAAGACAGCTTGATACATTTTACAGGCTGCAAATACAAATTTACCGCTTGTAGTATCATAATAGCAATGAAAAAAGAGCAAGTCAACTCTCTTTCAAAACAGTGTTCTCTTTTTGACACAGATAATCAATTTTTTGATATCAAGGAGTTTTTCTATGTATCACGAAAATGGTGATTTCGGCCAGGTCAGGCTGGCGAGCCTTGTTCCTACTCTACAAAGTGAAGGGCTATTTTCCCTTCATTCCGTTGGGTGGCATAAATGCAATGACCGCTATCAGATCTCCCATCCGGACGGCAACGAGCTCCATCTGATTTTAATCACAACAAACGGCTGTGGCTTTATGGAAATCGAAGGAACCACCTATGAGCTTCCTGCCGGAACTATTGCTTTTATCCCTCGGAATGTGGCAAACAGCTATGGAACTCCAAAGAACGGCCTCTGGGAATTTTACTGGCTCCACCCCTGTGGGAGCGCCGCCAACAATTTTTTGGATGCCGTGACCCGGCGGGGCTCCTTTCTGAAAAAGTTTAGCTCAGATCGGGATTATGCGCCCCGTATGGAAAAGCTTCTCTCCCTTTGTTCAGAACGCACAGACGATACCTCTCTGTATCTTTCCCAAAAGCTGAGCGAGCTTCTTCACCTTGCCGCGTTGGATCTGTGCGCAAAACCGAAGTCTGTTTCCCTTTCCACCCATGTGATCTCCTATATTGAGCAGCATTATGACGAGCCGCTCAAGGTAGAGGATATTGCCGGAACTCTCTTTATTTCCAGCGCTCACCTCATTCGTGTCTTTAAAAAGGAAAACGGATGCACCCCCCACCAGTACCTTTTGCGATACCGCCTGCTTTCCGCGGCGGAGCTTTTAAAATTCAGCGAGCTGCAGGTCAAGGAGATCGCCGCCCAGGTGGGTTTTTCCTCTTCCAGCCATTTCAGCAGCTGCTTTTATAAAAGATACGGCTGTACCCCTTTGCAGTATCAGGAGCGGTCTTCTGTCAAATAGAAGATTTGCGGGGAATAACGGGATATACTTTGCTTTTGCCCCCTTCTTTTTCCCTGACCGGCAACAGGAAAAGCCTTGTTCGCGGCAAAACATGGTGCTCCTGATGCGGACCACAAGCTGAAGACCATATCACATTTATGATATCTATCCCTCATTGTAACGTTTCTAATTGTACCGCAAAAGTCATTTGTTCCAACAGACAACAACCCATGCATTTTTTAACAAAAGTATAGCTTTCCGGAAGATTTGGTGAATATTCTCCCGCTTGTTGAGAAATGGCTCTTCTTTTTCTTCAGCTCGGACAAATAGCCAACCGGCAAGTTGTTTCTTTACAGAAAAAGGCTGTGTCTTTCGACACAGCCTTTTTGCAAGTCTATCGAATTTCAGGCTTACTTCCTGGGGTTCTTGATCGCGGCCTGGGCAGCTGCCAGACGGGCGATCGGAACACGGAAGGGAGAGCAGGAAACGTAGGTCAGGCCCACGTTGTGGCAGAACTCGATGGTGGTCGGGTCGCCGCCGTGCTCGCCGCAGATGCCCAGAATGATGTCGGGGCGGACGGCCTTGCCCTTTTCGGAGGCCATCTTTACCAGCTGACCAACACCCTCCTGGTCCAGACGGGCGAAGGGATCGTTCTCATAGATCTTATTTTCGTAATAAGAGCCCAGGAACTTGCCTGCGTCGTCTCTGGAGAAGCCGAAGGTCATCTGGGTCAGATCGTTGGTGCCGAAGGAGAAGAACTCGGCCTCTTCCGCGATCTTATCGGCGGTGAGAGCGGCACGGGGGATCTCGATCATGGTGCCTACCTTGTACTTCAGGTCGGCGCCGGCCTCGGCGATGATGCGGTCAGCGGTCTCGACCACGGTCTTCTTGACGAACTTCAGCTCCTTGACCTCGCCTACCAGCGGGATCATGATCTCAGGCACGATGTGCCAATCGGGATGAGCCTTATTCACATTGATGGCGGCCTTGATCACAGCCTCGGTCTGCATCTCCGCGATTTCGGGATAGGTGACGGCCAAACGGCAGCCACGGTGGCCCATCATGGGGTTAAACTCATGGAGAGAGGAAATGATGGCCTTGATATCCTCCACGGTCTTGCCCTGCGTTTTGGCCAGCGCCTCGATATCCTTTTCCTCGGTGGGAACGAACTCGTGCAGCGGCGGATCCAGGAAGCGGATATTTACGTGCTTGCCCTCGAGAGCCTCATAGAGCTTCTCGAAGTCGCCCTGCTGCATGGGCTCCAGCTTAGAAAGAGCGGCCTTGCGCTGCTCGACGGTATCGGAGCAGATCATTTCGCGGATGGCCGCGATACGGTCGGGCTCGAAGAACATGTGCTCGGTACGGCACAGGCCAATGCCCTGGGCGCCGAAGGTAACAGCCTGCTGAGCGTCCTTGGGAGTATCGGCGTTGGTGCGTACCTCCAGCTGACGGTACTTGTCGGAGAGCTCCATGATACGGCCGAAATAGCCGCCGGTGGTGGAAGCGGGAACGGTGGGGATCGCCTCGCCGTAAATGTTGCCGGTGGTGCCGTCCAGAGAGATATAGTCGCCCTCGTGATAAGTGCGGCCGTTCAGCTCAAACTTCTTGTTGGCCTCATCCATCTTAATGGCGCCGCAGCCGGAAACACAGCAGGTGCCCATGCCGCGGGCAACCACTGCCGCGTGGCTGGTCATGCCGCCGCGTACGGTGAGGATGCCCTGAGAGTAATGCATGCCCTCGATATCCTCGGGAGAGGTCTCCAGACGAACCAGAACCACCTTCTCGCCCTTCTGGCCCTGCTCTACCGCGTCCTCAGCGGTGAAGACGATCTTGCCGCAGGCGGCTCCGGGAGAAGCGGCCAGGGCGCTGGCAACGGGAGTAGCAGCCTTCAGAGCGGCCGGATCAAACTGGGGATGGAGCAAAGCGTCCAGCTGCTTGGGATCGATCATCAGCAAGGCGTCCTCTTCGGTCTTCATGCCCTCGTCGATCAGATCGCAGGCGATCTTAATGGCGGCGGTGGCGGTGCGCTTGCCGTTTCTGGTCTGCAGCATGTAGAGCTTTCCGTGCTCCACGGTGAACTCCATATCCTGCATGTCGTGATAATGGTCCTCCAGGGTCTTGCAGACCTCCTGGAACTGAGCGAAAGCCTCGGGGAACTTCTCAGCCATCTGAGCAATGGGCATGGGAGTACGCACGCCGGCCACCACGTCTTCGCCCTGGGCGTTGGTCAGGAACTCGCCCATCAGCTTCTTCTCGCCGGTGGCGGGGTCACGGGTAAAGGCCACGCCGGTGCCGCAATCGTCGCCCATGTTGCCGAAGGCCATCATCTGTACGTTGACGGCGGTGCCCCAGGAATAGGGGATCTCGTTCATCATGCGGTACACGTTGGCGCGGGGGTTATCCCAGGAGCGGAACACGGCCTTGACCGCGCCCATCAGCTGCTCTACGGGATCAGAGGGGAAGTCTTCACCGATCTTGTTCTTGTACTCGGCCTTGAACTGGTTTGCCAGCTCCTTGAGATCCTCGGCAGTCAGCTCGGTATCCTGGGTGACGCCCTTCTTCTCCTTCATCTCATCGATGAGCTGCTCAAAATACTTCTTGCCCACTTCCATGACCACGTCGGAATACATCTGGATGAATCTTCTGTAGCAGTCATAGGCCCAGCGGGGATTGCCGGAAGCCTCGGCCATATACTCGACCACTTCTTCATTGATACCCAGGTTCAGGATGGTATCCATCATGCCGGGCATGGAAGCGCGGGCGCCGGAACGAACGGAGACCAGCAGGGGGTTGGTTTTATCGCCGAATTTCTTTCCGGTGATCTCCTCCATTTTGCTGACGTACTCCATGATCTGGGCCTGGATCTCATCGTTGATCTTCCGGCCATCCTCATAATACTGGGTGCAGGCCTCGGTGCTGATGGTGAAGCCCTGAGGGACGGGAAGGCCGATCTTGGTCATTTCCGCAAGGTTCGCACCCTTGCCGCCAAGAAGCTCCCGCATGGACGCGTCGCCTTCACTGAACAGGTAAACGTACTTGTGGCTCATTGGTATCTACCTCCTAAAAGTGTTCAACCGGACAGAAGAACTAGCCTCCGGGTGACAGCAAAACATGCCGTTCGGAAAGCCTTTCAGCTTGTCCGCACGGTATCTTTAGAAAATTATACCAAACTCTTCCGGAAAATTCCATAGGTAATTCAAAGAATTTTTCAAAAATTTTTGACGCCGCCAAAATTTCACCCGTTCTTTTCCCCTCTCATGCAAAAAGCGGCAAAATACTTCTTGAAAAAAACAGCCGCGGCTGTCATAATAGCCTATGGGATATCACTACCAAATATCATGACAGGCGGGCAGGCCTTCCTCCCCGCCATATCCTTATGTGTTCGGAAGCTTCTTGCAGCAGGAAAGGAATGGGAGCAAAATATGCTGAGCTTTCTCAAAAAGGACCGCTTCTCGTCGCGAGGGGCCGTTGAATTTATGATCGTGGGGCTGGGAAACCCCGGCAAGCAGTATGAAAACACCCGGCACAACGCCGGTTTTATGGCGCTGGACCGCATTGCGGAAAAGGCGCACGCTGAAATCAAGCGTATCAAATATAAAGGGCTGACCGGAGAATGCACTCTTGCCGGGAAACGGGTGCTGCTTTTGAAGCCCTCTACCTTTATGAATCTCAGCGGGCAGTCTGTGCAGGAGGCCATGAGCTTTTATAAGCTGCCTCCCGAGCGGGTTTTGATCCTGTTTGACGATATTAACCTCGCCCCCGGAAAGCTGCGCATCCGCAGGAAGGGCAGCGACGGCGGGCACAACGGCATGAAAAACATCATCTACCTCTCCGGCTCCGATCAGTTTCCCAGGATCAAGCTGGGCGTGGGCCAAAAGCCCCATCCCGATTACGACCTGGCGGACTGGGTGCTTTCCCGGTTCTCCGCCCAGGAGCTGAAGGACCTGTCCCCCGCTCTGGACAACGCGGCGGCGGCGGCGGAGCTGATTCTCAAGGGCGAGGTGGATCGGGCGATGAACCTGTATAATTCCTAAGGCTCGTCTAAGAACCGATTTTCTAGTTTGAAAGGAGGCGGCACCGTGAAGCTGATTCAAAACGCACTGCGGCAATGGCCGGAATACGCCGCCCTTTCCCAGGCGGTAAAGAAAAACGCTCTGCCCGGGGCCGTTACCGGGCTTTCCGGGATCCACAAGTGCTGTGTGATCAGCACGCTTTGTGAGGAAACCGGGAAAAAGGCTTTGATCCTGGCCGCTGACGAAGCCGAAGCCCAGCGGTTTTGTGAAGATTTGCAGGCATTGGGAAGAACGCCTGTGTTTTTCCCCTTCCGGGATTTTGGTTTTCGGGACGCCGCCGGCACCTCCCATGAATACGAACGCCTGCGGCTGGAGGCCCTGACCCGGCTTACGAGCGGCTCCTGCGACTGTGTAGTTTCCTGCATTGACGCCGCTTTACAATACACCATGGGGCCGGAGGATCTGAAAAAACGCTTGTTTCAGCTGGAAGCGGGCAAAGAAACCGCGATCGAAGCGCTTTTGTCCGCGCTGGTTTCCTGCGGCTACACCAGAGAAGAGCAGATCGAAGGCCCGGGGCAGTTCAGCCGCCGGGGCGGAATTGTGGATTTTTTCTCGCCGGGCAGTACAAACCCGGTGCGGGTGGAATTTTGGGGAGATGAGATCGATTCCATTTCCTATTTTGATACTACCAGCCAGCGCCGCACCGATCCCATCGATACCGTAACCCTTGCCCCCTGTGTGGAGGTGATCCCCGCCGATCCGGCGGCGCTGGCCGTTAAAATAGAAAAGCTTGCTTCCTCTCTGCGGGGGAAGACCGCGCCGAAGGCCAGAGAGGTTTTACAGGGTGAGGCCGAAAAGCTGAGAAACGGGCTGCATCTGGGCTCGCTGGATAAATTCATCACCATGATCTACCCGGAAACCTCCACCCTGTTCGATTATTTTTCCCCTGAGGACAGCTTGTTGTTTTTTTCCGAGGGCAACAAGCTGAAGGAGCGGATGCGCACCACCCTGTGGCAGTGGGGGGAGGATCTGAAATCCTATTTGGCGGAAGGTATTCTCTGCAAGGGCCTCGACCTTTATTCCGGTTCCTGGGAGGACGCTCTTGCCAAGTCTCAAGAGATTCCTTCTCTCTATCTGGATATCTTTGCAAGGGGCAGCTATGAGGTGCCTACCAAAACCCTTCTGAACATGACTGCCCGCCAGCTTCCGGTTTGGGGCGGCGGAACACAGCTTTTGGCCGAGGACCTCTCTTCCCTGCTTTCCCAAGGGCGGGCCTGCGTTGTGCTCTCCGGCACGGCCCGGGCGGGCATGTCTCTGGCGGAGGACCTGAAGCAGGCTGGGCTTCCCGCTTCCTATCTGGAAGCTCCCGCCACCGCGGCCAGGGGGACCGTCACCATAACGGCGGGAACGCTTTCCTCGGGCTTTGACCTGCCCGGCGGCGCTTTCTCTTTGATCACCCACGGCAGGCTGATGGCGGCGAAGGTCAAAAAGACAAAGCGGGATAAAAACAGCAAGGAAATTTCCAATCTTTCCGAGCTTTCACCCGGAGATTACGTGGTGCATTCCGCCCACGGCATCGGCGTTTTTGAAGGGATTCACAAGCTGGAAATGAACGGCATCGTGAAAGATTATATCAAGGTACGTTACGCAAAAAACGATACGCTGTACGTTCCCGTTACCCAGCTGGATATGGTTTCCAAATATATCGGCCCCAGAGAGGATGCGAATGTCCGTTTGAGCAGGCTGGGCGGCGCGGACTGGCAGCGGCAGAAAACGAAGGTGCGCGCCGCTGTCAAGGATATCGCCAAGGATCTGATCCAGCTTTACGCCCAGCGTATGCAGCAGGAGGGATTTGCCTTCCCGCCGGACGGGGAATGGCAGTACGACTTTGAATCTCATTTTGAGTTTGAAGAAACAGAGGATCAGCTGCGCTGCGTCAATGAGATCAAGGACGATATGGAGCGAAGCGTCCCCATGGACCGCCTGCTCTGCGGCGACGTGGGCTTCGGCAAAACAGAGGTGGCCCTGCGGGCCGCCTTCAAATGTGTTACCGCCGGAAAGCAGTGCGCGATCCTGGTTCCCACCACCATTTTAGCCTGGCAGCATTACCAGACCATTCTCCGGCGCATGGAGGGCTTTCCCGTAGATGTGGAGCTGCTTTCCCGCTTCCGCACGCCCAAGCAGCAGGAGGAAATTTTGAAAAAAGTAAAGCGGGGCGGCATCGATATCATTGTGGGTACCCATCGGCTGGTATCGAAGGATGTGGCCTTTCACGATCTGGGGCTGGTCATCATCGATGAGGAGCAGCGCTTCGGCGTGGCGCAGAAGGAGCGGCTGAAGGCGCTGTGCAAAAGCGCCGATGTGCTCACCCTTTCCGCCACCCCCATCCCCCGCACCCTGAACATGGCTCTTTCCGGCATTCGGGATATGTCTGTCATCGAGGAAGCGCCTTTAGACCGCCACCCGGTACAGACCTATGTGCTGGAATACGATACCGGCGTACTGTACGACGCCATTCGCAGGGAACTGCGCCGGGGCGGACAGGTCTATTACCTTCACAACGATGTGGAGTCGATCCAGCGGGTGGCCGCTAGGCTTCAACAGAGTATTCCGGAGGCCAGAGTAGGCGTTGGACACGGGAAAATGAATGAGGAAGAGCTTTCCGAGGTCTGGCGGCAGCTATTGGATCATGAGATCGATATCCTGGTCTGTACCACCATCATCGAAACCGGTGTGGATGTTCCCACCGCCAACACCTTGATCATAGAAAACGCCGACCGTATGGGGCTTTCCCAGCTCCACCAGCTGCGGGGCCGGGTAGGCCGCAGCAACCGCCGGGCCTATGCTTACCTGACCTATGCCCCCAATAAGGTGCTGACCGAGATCGCCCAGAAGCGGCTTTCCGCCATTCGGGAATTCACGGAATTCGGCTCCGGCTTCAAAATCGCTATGCGGGACCTGGAAATTCGCGGCGCGGGAAATATTCTGGGCGGCGAGCAGCACGGGCATATGGAAACGGTGGGCTATGACCTGTACATCAAGCTTCTGGGAGAAGCGGTGAGCCTGATGAAGGGCGAGGAAAGCGTTCGCCCGGTGGACGAGGGCTGCCTCGTGGATATGCAGATCCAGGCCCACATTCCGGAGGACTATATCAGCAGCACCAATCTGCGGCTGGATGTATACCGGCGCATTGCCGATATCCGAAACGCCGAGGACGCGCTGGATGTGACCGACGAGCTGATCGACCGTTTCGGGGAACCGCCCGCCTCCGTCAAAGGCCTGCTGGATGTGGCGCTGCTGCGGAATACCGCTTCCCAACTGGGATTATCTGAAATCAAGCAGCAGGGAGACGCCCTGTTCCTTTATAAAAAAGAATTTGATTTGGAGCAGGTGGGAAGGCTGATCCGGGCTATGAACGGCAAGGTAATGCTCAGCGCGGGAAGCCGCCCGTATATCAGCGTGAAAATCGGCTCCCAAACGCCCCTGGAGGCACTTTCCGGTATTCTCAAGGCCATGGAGGATACGGAATTTAGTAGTTAGATATCAGTTGTTAGTTGTTAGTTTAGATACTGGATGCTGGATTCTAGATGCTGGACGGTAGTGGCCTTGCTGTTGCAAGGCAATGAAAGAAAGGGCAAGGACACTTTTCACCTGTCAGCCCACGCCCTTCCTTTTTTGCTTTGCGGAGCAAAGCCACCGACATCTAGAATCTAGAATCCAAAATCCAGCATCCAGAATCACTAAAAACAACTTTTCATTTTTTGCTGTAGACAAATTCGGGAAAATACGATATAATATTTCTCGTTCTGTGCAGCTTGCTGCAAAATCCCACTTTTTTGAAAGGCCTGATATGTTATGAGAAACACTTTGAAAAAAGCATTTGCCGCCTTTTTGGCTACGGCTCTGTGCCTGAGCCTTGCCGGGTGCTATGATGAGAACAAGACCTGGGCTGCGAAAAAGGGCGATACCACTCTTCCCATCGGCAGCTATATCTATTATTTGAACACCTCCTATTCCGAGGCCATGGCAAAGGTTCCCTCCGGTGATGAGGTGGTGAAGGCCACCATTGAGGAAAAGGACGCTGAGACCTGGATCAGAGAGCGGGCGGAAAGCTACCTCAAGTCCTTCTACTTTGTCAGTGAAAAATTCGACGAGCTGGGCTTGGAGTTCACAGAGGAGGACACCTCTTCCGTAGACAGCAATACCGACAGCTTCTGGGCTTATTATAAGACAAGCATGGAAGAAATGGGTATCGCGAAGGAATCCTTCCGCACGGCCTTTGCCCTGTACAATACCAAGCTGGAAAAGCTGATGTACGCCATGTACGGCAAGGGCGGAGAGCTGGAGCTTTCCGACGACGACCTGAAGTCCTATGTGACGGAAAACTACTATAACTATCAGTATTTTTCCGCTTCCCTGTCCACCACAGACGATGAGGGAAATTCTCAGGCCTTGACCGATGAGGAAAAGACAGCGCTCAAAACCAAGCTGGAAGCCTATGTGAGAGATATCAACAAGGGCGATATGACGCTGGAGGAGGCTGCCACCGATTACGCTGAAAAGGAGCTGGGCGGCGCTGATAATTCCACCTACTCCGCTCCCTCCCCCACTCAGATCACCAATTTGAACGAATCGATCCGCACCGGCATAGAAAGCGTGAAGGACAATGAGGCTGTTTTTGTAGAGACCTCTTCCGCTTACATGGTGGTTTACCGCCTGCCGATCGCCGATGGCTTTGCCGATATGGTTGCCGAGGAGAGCGGCAGAAACAGCCTGATCTCCACCATGAAGGGGGAGGATTTCTCCGAATATGTGCTGGAGCAGGGCAAGTCCATGGAGGGCATTGAAATCAATGAAGCCGCCCTCAAGAGCATCAAGCTCAGCACCATGATAAACGACAACAACAAGAACGGAACCTCCAGCGCTTCTTCCAGCGAAGCTTCCGATGAGAATTCTTCCACGGAAAGCGGCGTTTCCAGCGCCAGCTCCGGTTCCTGATCACCCGGCTTTTACGGGGCGGTTTTTACCGCCCCGTTTTTTTGTTTTCAGACAGAAAGCGCAAAAAATGACAATAGATAATCCCTGTCTTAAAAATAGCAAAAAAGGGGCTTTTTCCTTTTGACATTCCTTTCCAAAAAGGATATAATAATTGCATTGCACCTGAATGAGGAAAAGCTCTTTCTGCTCTTCCGAAATTTCGGGCTCCTATTCCCCGCTTTTTGCTCCCGGAGCGAAAAGCAGGCAGGCAGGAGGTGAAAGGATTTTGGCAAAAGAAACCATGCAGGCTGTCAGCGAGGCGGAAAAAGCGGCTCATCAGACCATACTGCATGCCAAAGAGGAAAGCGAGCGGCTGATAGCGGAAGCGCAGGCACAGGGAAGGAAGCTGATCGCCGACGCGGAGAAGGAAGCGAAAAAAAGAGCCGATGTACTCTGCGGCGTAGCCCGCGCCGACGGAGAAAAGCTAAAGGCTCGTTTTGCGAAAGAGACAGAGGAAGAACAGGGCCGCTTGCGGGAAGCAGCTGCCGCTTCTCTGCCCCGCACAGCGGAAGAAATGAAAAAAATCGTACTGGGTCAGTCTGAAAGGAGGTAGCTCTCATGGCGGTACTTGAAATGAAACGCATCAATATTTACGCGTTGAAAAGCAGCCGCAAAAAGCTTTTGGAGCTGTTACAGCGCCGGGGCGTTTTAGAGCTGAACACTCCGGAGCAGGCGGAAGAATATTTTTCGAAAACCGACACGGACGCCGCCCGGCTCACCTTTGAAAAGAACACTCAGCTTCTGACCAATGCCACGGCCATTCTGGACAGCTTTTCTCCGCCGGAAAAAGGGCTGCCCGCTATGCTGGCCGGACGAAAGCCCATTTCTGTGGCGGACTATGACGCCACCGCGCAGGAAGCCGCCGCTGTTACAAAGGCCGCCTCCCGCATTACCGCCCTCAGTAAGAAAATCGCCGACAATGAAGCGGATATTCTGCGCCTTACCGCGCAGATCGATGCTTTACAGCCCTGGCTGAACCTGGATATTTCCATGCGCACCATTGGCACCGGCTCCTCCAGCGTCTTTATCGGCTCTTTTCCCGAAGAGCTGACGGAAGATGAGCTGAAGGCCCGGCTCGCTGAGGCTCTGCCGGAGGTTTCCGCCCTGGAGGCCGAGATCATCAGCAGCCAGTCACAGCAGACCTGTGTTTTCCTGGTCTGCCACGGGAAATACGGCATGCAGGTGGAAGCCGCTCTGCGGGCAATGGGCTTTACCTACCCCGCCGCTCCCTCCAAGCTCCCTCCTGCCCAGCGGGCGGAAGCTCTGCAGGAGCGTATTCAAACGGCCCAGGCGGAAATAGACGCGGCAAAGGCGGAGATTGTTTCCTTTGCGGACAAGCGCGAGGCACTGCTGTTCACGGCGGATTATTACACCATGCGGGCCGAAAAATACCGGGTTTTGGGCGAGCTGTGGCAAAGCCCCCACGTGTTTCAGGTGACCGGCTATATCCCCGCTGAGGACGCTTCCGCGCTGGAGCAGGAGCTGGAAAGCAAATTTCAGGCCTATGTGGAAATCGAAACCCCCGGCCCGGAGGAGGAGCTGCCGGTAAAGCTGAAAAACAATTTCTTTGCCGCCCCCGTGGAGGGTGTGGTGGAGGGCTACAGTCTGCCGGGCAAGCACGAATGTGACCCCTCCTTTGTGATGTCGCTTTTTTACTATGTGCTGTTCGGGATGATGCTTTCCGACGCCGCTTACGGCATTCTGATGGTGCTGGGCTGCGGTTTTGTGCTCTGGAAATTCAAAAATATCGAGCTCGGACTGAAAAAATCTTTGAAGATGTTTTTCTTCTGCGGCATTTCCACCACCTTCTGGGGCGTAATGTTCGGCGGCTATTTCGGAGACGCCATTTCCGTAATTGCCAAAACCTTCTTCCATTCCGATTTTACGATCCCCCCTCTGTGGTTCGCGCCGCTGGATGACCCTATGCGGCTCTTGATGTTCTCCTTCCTGCTGGGCGTGATCCATCTGTTCACCGGACTTGGCGTGCAATTCTATCAGCTGGCAAAGCGAAAGAAATTTGCCGACGCGCTGTACGATGTGGTGTTCTGGTATTTTCTGGTAGGCGGGCTGATCCTGCTTTTGGTATCCACCGATATGTTCCAGGATATGGCGGGGCTTTCCCTTTCCCTGCCCCCCATTGTGGGCACCCTGGCGGCGGTTTTTGCCGGGATCGGTGCGGTAGGCATCATTCTTACCGCCGGGCGGGAATCCAAAAACCCCGGCAAGCGCTTTTTGAAGGGGCTTTACGGTCTCTATGGCGTTTCCAGCTATCTCAGCGATATTCTCTCCTATTCCCGCCTTCTGGCGCTGGGACTTGCCACCGGAGTGATCGCCACGGTGTTCAATCAGCTGGGAAGCATGCTGGGCGGCGGTGTGATCGGAGCGATTTTCTTTACGATCGTTTTTGTGATCGGCCATCTGCTGAACCTGGGCATCAATCTGCTGGGCGCGTACGTCCACACCAACCGGTTGCAGTACGTGGAGTTCTTTGGCAAATTTTATGAAGGCAACGGCCGAAAGTTTGAGCCGTTTACCGCAAATACAAAACATTTCAAAATTACGGAGGAAAAGTAAATGAAATTCGATTGGAACACTATGGGAATCGTTTTTGCCCTGCTGGGCGCAATTCTTGCCACCTTTATGGGCGGCATCGGCTCCGCCATTGGCGTAAGCATGACAGGCCGGGCTGCCGCGGGCGTTGTCACTGAGGATCCCAGCAAGTTCGGTAAGGTTCTGATTTTGCAGCTGCTGCCCGGTACACAGGGCATTTACGGACTGCTCATCGGCTTTGTTACCTTAACACAGATCGGCGTGATGGGCGGCTCCTCTGACATCAGCCTTATCAAGGGCCTTTTGTATCTGGCCGCCTGCCTGCCCATGGCTATCGTGGGCTGGGTTTCCGCCCTGCAGCAGGCAAAGGCTTCTGTTTCCAGTATCTCTCTGGTGGCAAAAAAGCCCGATCAATTCGGTAAAGCCATGATCTTCCCCGCTATGGTGGAAACCTACGCCGTGTTCGCCCTGCTGATTTCTATCCTCGCGATTTTCGGCATTGGCGGTCTGGCTCTGTAAGACCGACTCAATTCTGCCCGCAAATTTTTTGCGGAGAATATGAGGGAAGGAGCAATACTAATACTATGACAGGACTGGAAAATATACTCAGTCAGATCGAAGGCGACGCGAAGCAGGAGGCTGACGAGCTGCTTTCCGCCGCCAGAAAAAAAGCCGACGAGCTGCTTTCCGAAGCCCGGGAGGAAGCTGCCGGCAAAACCCAGGCTATTCTTCAGGAGGGCGAACGGAAGGCCCAGGATATTCGCGCCAGGGCCGATTCCGCGGCTATGCTGGAGCGCCGCAACGCCATGCTGGCCTTTAAACAGCAGGTGATTCGAGACGCCATCGACTCCACCAGGGTTTCCCTGGAAAACGCCCCGGGCGCGGAGTATTTTGAGCTGCTTTTACAGCTTGCTGCCCGTTTCGCCGGAGAAGGAAAGGCGGAAATGCGCCTGAACCAGCGGGATCTCGATCGTTTACCCCCGGACTTTGAAGCCGCTTTGCGGCAGGCTGTCCCCCATGGGGAGATCACCGTTTCCAAAACGCCCTGCGATATAGAAAACGGCTTTTTGCTGGTTTACGGCGGGATCGATATCAACTGTACCTTCCGCGCCATCTTCGAGGAAGCGGAGGGAGAGCTGCGGGACGCCGCCGGAAAGCTTCTGTTTCCGGAAGCCTAGCCTTCTCTGCAAACAGAGAGACAGTTTCAGCTTTGCAATCACACAGAAAGGAAGATAGCCGTAATCATGAAGAGTGATTATATCTATGCGGTGGCCAGGATCCGCTCCAAGGAGCTTTCCCTGCTGAGCCGTCAGGACATAGACCAGCTGCTTTCCTGTAAAACCTATGAGGAATGCCTTCGCATCCTCCACGACAAGGGCTGGGGCTCCGGTGCGGAGGAATCCGCGGAAGCCATGCTGACGGCCGAGGAAGAAAAAACCTGGGCCTTCATTCGGGAGCTTACCGACGACCTCTCCCCCTTCAGCCCCCTGCTTGTTCCCATTGACTACAACAACCTGAAGGCCGCCATCAAGTGCACTGTCACGGATATGGAGCCGGTAAACGTGTTTTTGCCCGGCGGCGCCATAGAGCCGGAGACCATGATCCGCTGTGTGAAGGAAAATGATTTTTCTCCGCTTCCCCCTGCGATGGCGGAAGCAGCCGACAGCGCCTATCACACCCTTCTCCACACGGAGGACGGCCAGCTTTGCGATGTGATCCTGGATCGGGCCTGCCTTATGGAAGTGCGGGAAAAGGGAAAAGCCGGCGGCGTGGAGGTTTTGGAGCAGTACGCCGAGCTGCTGGTGGTGGTTTCCGATATCAAAACGGCGATGCGCGCCTGCAAAACGAAAAAATCCAGGGCGTTTCTGGATTCCGCTTTGGCCCCCTGCGCCACGCTGGATCTGAAGGAGCTGGCGGAGGCGGCCTGCAAAAGCCCGGAGGATATCTTTTCCTATCTTTCCACCACGCCATACAGTGAGGCGGCGGATCGGATGAAGGAATCCTATTCCGCCTTTGAAAAGTGGTGCGACGACCGGGTCATGGGTTTGATTCGGGAACAGAAAACGAACCCCTTTACGGTGGGCCCCCTGTTTGCCTATATTCTCGCCAGGCGAAGTGAGATCGGCAGCGTGCGGATCATTCTTTCCGGCAAACTCAATGGGCTGGAGGAAGGCATGATCCGGGAGAGGATGAGAGACACCTATGTATAGGATAGCAGTATTGGGAGACCGGGACAGCATTTACGGCTTTGCCGCCTTGGGCCTGGATATTTTCCCTGTTTCCGACAGCGAAACAGGCGCCCGTACCCTGCGGAACCTGGCAGAGCGGGATTATGCCGTGATCTATATCACGGAAGCTCTCGCAAAAGAGCTGGAAGCGGAATTGGAGCATTACCGGGAAGCGCCTCTTCCCGCCGTCATTCCGATTCCCGGCGTGCGCGGAAATACCGGCATGGGCATCAGCATGGTAAAGAAATCTGTAGAACAGGCTGTTGGCTCCGATATTATTTTTAACGAAAAGTAACGACCTTGCTCCATGGGAGTTTTTATGCAGACTCCCGGCGGCAAGCAATTAAATTTTGAAACGGGTGATCGGTAAACATGAGTAAAGGCACCATCAAAAAAGTCGCCGGGCCCCTGGTGATCGCCAAAGGGATGCGGGACGCCAACATGTTTGACGTTGTGCGCGTCAGCGACAAGCGCCTGATCGGCGAGATCATCGAGATCCACGGCGACGAGGCTTCCATTCAGGTTTATGAGGAAACCTCCGGCCTTGGCCCCGGCGCTCCGGTGGAATCTACCGGAGAACCGCTGAGCGTGGAGCTTGGGCCTGGTCTTATCAGCAGTATTTACGACGGCATCCAGCGTCCGCTGGACGATATTATGAAGGTTTCCGGCAACAACCTGCAGCGCGGCGTGGAGGTCCCCTCTTTGAAGCGGGAAGTCCGGTGGGATTTTGTGCCCTGCATGCAGGCGGGCGACCCCGTCAGCGGCGGCGATATTCTCGGCACCGTGCAGGAAACGGAGATCGTTTCCCATAAGATCATGGTCCCGCCCGGGATCGTGGGAACGCTGAAGGAGATCCAGGCCGGCAGCTTTACCGTTACGGAAACCGTTGCCACTGTGGAAACGCCGGACGGAAAAGAGGTCCCCATTACACTGATGCAGAAATGGCCGGTACGCCGGGGCCGTCCTTACCGGGAAAAGCTGTCTCCGGACATGCCACTGATCACCGGTCAGAGAGTCATCGATACCCTCTTCCCCATTGCCAAGGGCGGCGTGGCCGCTGTGCCCGGCCCCTTCGGCAGCGGCAAAACGGTAGTGCAGCACCAGCTGGCCAAATGGGCCGAGGCCGATATCGTGGTCTACATCGGCTGCGGCGAACGGGGCAACGAAATGACCGACGTACTAAATGAGTTCCCCGAGCTGGTGGATCCTAAAACCGGCTATTCTCTGATGAAGCGCACCGTGCTTATCGCCAACACCTCCGATATGCCTGTGGCGGCCCGGGAGGCTTCCATTTATACCGGCATCACCATAGCCGAATATTTCAGGGATATGGGCTATTCTGTGGCCCTGATGGCCGACTCCACCTCCCGCTGGGCCGAGGCCCTTCGGGAAATGTCCGGGCGCTTGGAGGAAATGCCCGGCGAAGAAGGCTACCCCGCCTATCTGGGCAGCCGTTTGGCGCAGTTCTACGAGCGAGCCGGGCGGGTCATCACCCTGGGCGGCAAAAACCGGGAAGGCGCGCTTTCCGTGATCGGCGCTGTTTCCCCTCCCGGCGGCGATATTTCCGAGCCCGTTTCCCAGGCCACCCTGCGCATTGTCAAGGTGTTCTGGAGCCTGGATTCCTCCCTTGCCTACAAGCGCCACTTCCCCGCCATCAACTGGCTGACCAGCTATTCTTTGTATCTGGATACCATGGAGCCCTGGTTTGTTTCCAAGGTTTCTTCGGATTGGGTAACGCTGCGCACCCAGATCATGCGGCTTTTGCAGGACGAGGCGGAGCTCCAGGAGATCGTGCAGTTGGTGGGTATGGACGCTCTTTCCGCTCCTGACCGCCTGAAGCTGGAGGCTTCCCGCTCTATCCGGGAGGATTTCCTCCATCAGAACGCCTTTGACGAGGTGGACACCTACACCTCCCTGGAAAAGCAGCACGATATGATGCGGCTGATCATGGAATACTATGAAAGATCCCTCGAAGCCTTAAACGGCGGCGTGGATATTGAAAAGCTGATCTCTCTGCCTGTCAGAGAGCAGATCGGGCGGTTCAAATACACCCAGCCCGATAAGGTCAAGGAAACCTATGAGGCCGTTTCCGCGCAGTTGGATAAGGAGCTCGACGACTTGAAGCAGACAAAGGAGGACTTCTAATGCCTAAGGAATACAGAACGATCCAGGAAGTAGCCGGTCCTCTGATGCTGGTTCGGGACGTGGAAAACGTGACCTATGACGAGCTGGCCGAGATCGAGCTTTTTAATGGCGAAAAGCGGCGCTGCAAGGTGCTGGAGATCAATGAGGGGAACGCGCTGGTGCAGCTTTTTGAAAACTCCACCGGCATCAACCTCTCCAACTCCAAGGTGCGTTTTCTGGGCCGCAGCATGGAGCTGGGCGTCAGCGAGGATATGCTGGGCCGTGTTTTTGACGGCCTGGGCCGTCCCATTGACGGCGGGCCTGAGATCCTGCCCGACCGCCGGGACGATATCAACGGTCTCCCCATGAACCCCGCCGCCCGGAATTATCCCCAGGAATTTATTCAAACCGGCGTTTCCGCCATTGACGGCCTGAATACCCTGGTCCGCGGGCAGAAGCTTCCCATCTTCTCCGCCAGCGGCCTCCCCCACGCCCAGCTTGCCGCGCAGATCGCCAGGCAGGCAAAGGTGCGCGGCACCACTGATCCCTTCGTGGTGGTATTTGCCGCCATGGGCATCACCTTTGAGGAATCCAACTACTTTATTCAAAGCTTCCAGGAAACCGGGGCCATTGACCGCACAGTGATGTTTGTAAACCTGGCTAACGACCCCGCGGTGGAGCGTATTGCCACGCCGCGAATGGCTTTGACGGCGGCGGAATACCTGGCCTTTGAAAAGAATTATCACGTGCTGGTCATTCTGACCGACATCACAAACTATGCCGACGCTCTACGGGAAATTTCCGCCGCCCGGAAGGAAGTTCCCGGCCGCCGGGGCTATCCCGGCTATATGTACACCGACCTTGCCTCTCTGTACGAGCGGGCCGGAAGACAGAAGGGGAAAAACGGCTCTATTACCCTGATCCCCATTCTGACCATGCCGGAAGACGACAAGACCCACCCCATTCCCGACCTGACCGGCTATATCACCGAGGGGCAGATCATTCTGAGCCGTGAGCTGTACCGCAAAAACGTGGCGCCGCCCATCGATGTGCTCCCCTCCCTGTCCCGTTTGAAGGATAAGGGCATCGGCGAAGGGAAAACCCGGGCCGATCACGCCAGCACCATGAACCAGCTGTTCGCCGCCTACGCCAGAGGCAAGGAGGCGAAGGAGCTGATGGTGGTTCTGGGCGAAGCCGCCCTGACGGAGATCGACAAGCAATACGCTCAGTTTGCGGACGCCTTTGAAAACGAATACGTTTCCCAGGGCTATACCACAAACCGGGATATTGAGGAAACGCTGGATATCGGCTGGAAGCTGCTTTCCATCCTTCCCAGAAGCGAGCTCAAGCGTATCAACGACAAGTTCCTGGATCAGTATTACGGAAAGGTGTGATGACCCTTGGCAGGCACACAGGTGAATCCTACCCGTATGGAGCTGACGCGGCTGAAAAAGAAGCTGGTCACGGCTACCAAGGGCCACAAACTGCTGAAGGATAAGCGGGATGAGCTGATGCGGCAGTTTCTGGAAAAGGTTCGGGAAAACAAGGCCCTGCGGGAACGTGTGGAGCAGGGGATCCAGGCCGCCAACAAAAACTTTCTTCTGGCCCGTGCCGGAATGCAGGAGGAGGTTCTGAATACCGCCCTGCTGGCGCCGAAGCAGAAGGTCAGCCTGGAAAGCGGCGTGGAGAATGTGATGAGCGTGGAGATCCCGAAATTCACCTTCAAAACCCGTACCCCCGATGAAAACGATATGTTTTCCTATGGCTTTGCCTTTACCTCCAGCGACCTGGACGATGCCATCCAGTCTCTGGCAGATGTATTCCCCGATATGCTCAAGCTGGCGGAATGCGAAAAATCCTGCCAGCTTATGGCGGCGGAAATCGAAAAGACCCGCCGCAGAGTCAACGCCCTGGAGCATGTGATGATCCCGGACCTGCAGCGGAATATCAAATATATTACCATGAAGCTGGATGAAAACGAGCGCTCTACTCAGATCCGGCTGATGAAGGTAAAGGATATGATGCTGGCAGAGGCCCACGGGTACGACACTCTTTAACGCAGAACATCCGGAAAAATGTATGTATTCGCGTTTTTTCGGTTATTCTAAAAGAAACATTCATGTAATAAGGAGGTTATTTTCATGGAAGCTTATGTATGCGATGTATGCGGCTACCGCTATGACCCTGAAGTAGGAGACCCCGATAACGGGATCGCCCCCGGCACCAAATTTGAGGATATCCCGGAAGATTGGGTCTGCCCCATCTGCGGTGTTCCGAAGGATCAGTTCTCTAAGGAATAAGAAAAAAACAGAAAAGGGCGCGCTGCAGGATCGAGGTCTGCAGTGCGTCTCTTTTTTTGCTTTGGTTTCCGGATATTGATTAACTCCTCACGGCTTACGGCCGATAGCTTTTTGCGAAGTGATGATAGAAGGAAGCTAGATGGATAACTGCTAAATTATGGTTTAGCGAACTAGTTGTTAGTTGTGAGTAGTTAGTTGTTAGAGAAGGGCAATAGTATAGCGTCCACCCTTGGCTTCTCGCCTGTCGGCTCGGTCGGTTCGCACCAGCGTGCCACCGGCACGCGCTCACCCCTGAAAGGGGAGCTGTCACGGCGAAGCCGTGACTGAGGGGTTCTACACGGCGAGCTGGAACCCCTCCGCCATGCTATCGCATGGCCCTCCGTCTCACCTGTCGGCTCGGTTGCTGCATGCCAGTGGCATGCGTCCAGCAACGACCGAAGCGAAAGCGTAGACCGGTTCGCGTCAACGGTCTCGCCTGTCGGCTCGGTCGGGTCAGAACGGTCTCCACCGGAGACCTTCCCCCACTGGAGCGTGCTCACCTGTCATCCTGAGTGAACTCAAAAGACGCTCTGCATCTTCGTGACGAAGGATCTCAGCCTTAAGCCACAAGTAAAAAGGCAAAAGGACGAGATCCTTCACTGAAAGCAAAGCAGGCTTTGCTTTTGTTCAGAGATGACACAGGAGGGTGGCAGGACGACAGAAGGGAAGCAAAGGAATAACCGCTAAATTATTGTTTAGTGAACTAGTTGTTAGCTGTGAGTAGTTAGTTGTTAGAGAAGGGCGTGCCCTCCACCTGTCATCCTGAGGAAAAAAGGCGCTTCGCGCCTTCTTGACGAAGG
>JAETPP010000245.1 GCA_021771115.1 Bacillota bacterium
GCACAACTTCCACCTCGCTCTCCTTGTTAGTTTACGTCAGCGGAAACCCGCTGTTTTTTAGGCATAAAAAAAAAGCCTGCTTCCATACGCCCGTATAGAATAACATATCTATACGGGGGAAGTCAAGCTTTTTCCGCATTTTAGGAAAATTTTTTGCAGCATCAGCCCTGCCGCAGTTCATGCAGCTTGCTCATAACAGAGCATTTCTTCGGATCAAACATGTCTACCAGCTCACAGTAGACCTCATAAAGCTTATTGTAACGCTCCACCCGGTCTGCATCCGGCCTGTACACCAGATCCTTGAGGTGCGCCATGCAGGAGACTGCCTCTCCGATCGTATCATATCCGCCCTTTTCTTCTTTGGCTGCCACAGACGCATACATGGCGGAGCCGAGGGCCGCCGTCTGATCCGTATCGGATACCATGATCTCACGGTTCAAAACGTCTGAATAGATCTGCATCAGGAGCGGGTTTTTCTCCGCGATCCCGCCGCTGGCTATGATCATCTGGATATCAGCGCCGGCTTCCGTAAACAGGTCAAGGATCTTCCGCGTACCGAAAGCCGTTGCCTCGATCAGCGCCCGGTAGATCTCCTCCGGCTTTGTGGAGAGCCTGCAGCCCACCAGAGCGCCGGAAAGCCTGCCGTCCACGTACGGGGTCTTGTTGCCGTTCCACCAGTCGAGAGCCACAAGGCCGTTGGCTCCCGGCACGAGCTTTTCCGCCTTCTTCGAAAGGTACGTATGCAGATTCATGCCCTCTGAGGCTGCCTTCTTTGCATATTCCTCCGGCACTGCGTTATCCACGAACCAGCCGAACATATCACCTACTGCCGCAAGCCCCGATTCCAGGGCAAAGTTATCAGGAAGGATCGCCGCCTTTACACCGCTCACCACTCCGTTCTTCGCATATCCCTGCTTTGAGAGCGCCAGCATGACGCTGGAAGTGCCGACCACCATCATCATATGCTCCGGGCTGCCAACGCCGCTGCCCGGCATACCTGCATGGGAATCGATGATCGCAGCCGCCACCGGAATACCAGCTTTCAGTCCCAGCCTGTCCGCCCATTCCCCGGTCAGATATCCTGCTGCTTCTCCCGCCAGTGCGATATCCGATCCCAGCTTGTCCTCGGCCAGATTTTCCAGCATCGGAGAAAGTTCCTTCAAAAAGTCTTTCGACGGATAGCCAGTCTCCGGCGTCCACATCGCCTTGTATCCCGCCAGATTTCCGGAACGCTTTTTCCCTCCGGTCAGCTTCTGGGTCAGCCAGTCTCCCGCCTCCAGGATCTGATCAGCCGCTTCATACACGTCCGGAGCCTCTTCCACGATCTGGAGTATCTTCGGAAGCAGCAGCTCCGATGATATCTTTCCTCCGTACTGAATATTGTTGATCTCTCCGCGCTTTTCCAGAAGCGCACTGATACGGTCCGCCTGCGGCTGTCCTCCGTGGTGTTTCCAGAGTTTCACATACGCATGGGGCTCGCTTTTGAACCGTTCCTGCGCACACAGCGGCTCGCCCTTCTCATCCACCGGCAGCATCGTACACGAGGTAAAATCAAGTCCGATTCCGATGATGTCCTCCGCAGCAACTCCACCCGAAGCTACTACCTTCTGCACGGTCTCCTGCAGCACATCCAGATAATCCTGCGGATACTGAAGCGCCCAGTCAGCGCCGACAAGCGCTTCGCCTCCCGGAAGACACTGATCCATAACCGCATGCTCATAATTCTTAACAGCCGAGGTGATCACCCTGCCGTCGCTGCAGTCCACCAGGACTGCCCTGCCGGAAAGCGTGCCGTAATCAAGCCCGATCACATATTTTTTGTTCATTTTATTCCGCCCCTTTACATTTTTGGTGCCGTTAACTGTTTTTCAATCCACAGCGCTGCATATTTTATAAATACTTCTGACGGTACTCCACCGTACCATCCTCTTTTATTTCCATCATCATATAGCCTGGCCTGCGGCCCTCCTGGCGCGGAAATGACAGGCTGCCCGGATTCAGCACCGTTATCTCACTGTCACTCTGGTCAAAGAACGGCCTGTGCGTGTGGCCAAACATCACAATATCGCAGCCATTCACCTTTGCCTCCTCCAGCAGATCCCGCGTCCCCACTGACACGTAGTGGTAATGGCCATGGGTGAGCATGA
>JAETPP010000246.1 GCA_021771115.1 Bacillota bacterium
CACCGGGAGGAACTGGACGCTTACAATGCCGCTGTCCGGTATTTGAAAGCCAACCTGAAAGGCAATTCCTACTCCCGCAAAGATTTGGAAGCGGAACGGGAACAGCTTGCCGCCGCCCTGCCCGGACAGAGGAAGGAACTGGAAGCGGTTCAGGCAGATGTGAAGGTACTCCGTGACGTGCGCCACTGGCTCAATCAGGTATTGCCATCCGAGCAGTACCGCCAGACCGCCGAGCCGGGAAAGAAACCGTCCGTGCAGGAGAGCCTGAAAGGGCGGCAGGAACGCATCCGGCAGGAACAGGCAGGGAAACAGAAGTCGCCCCGGACACAGAAACAACAGGATATGGAACATTAACCAGCACCTACCATTTTCACACCGAGAATGTCAGGTGCTTTTTTTATTATCAGGAGGGAACGCCTATTGAACGTATTTGAAGCCGTGAAGCAGTCCGTCACCACAAGGCAGGCTGCGGAGCGTTATGGAATCAAAGTAAACCGGAACGGGATGTGTGTCTGCCCGTTCCATAACGACAAAAACCCAAGCATGAAGGTTGACCGCCGCTTTTACTGCTTCGGCTGCGGAACCACCGGGGACGTGATTGATTTCGTTTCCCGGCTCCACGGGATCGGGAGCCGGGAAGCCGCCCTTATGCTGGCGCAGGATTTCTCCATCCCCTATGAGGACGGGAGGAACGCCGGGAAGGAACCTATCCGGCCACGACTGCGGAAGGAAACCGAAGAGCAGAAATTTAAGCGCATGGAACGGCACTGTTTCCGGGTGCTGTCCGACTATTACCATCTCCTGCGCCGCTGGAAGGAGGAATACGCCCCACGACAGCCGGATGAAGCATGGAACCCCCGGTTTGTGGAAGCCCTGCAGAACATGAGCCGGGTGGAATATCTGATGGACGTACTTCTCTCCGGGGACATTCAGGAGCGGGCGGCGCTTATCACAGGACACGGAAAGGAAGTGAGGAACCTTGAAAGACGAATGGCAGAATTTACCGCCCCAGATACGGCAGGAAATAGCGAACATGGCAGACAGCGCAGAGCCAGCCCGGAGCGTTGAGGAAGTAAAGACTATGCTGGAAACCACCGAAAAAGGCGGCTTCCGCAACAGCATGAGCAACTGCCTGACCGTGTTCCAGTGCGACCCGCTCCTTTCCGGGGCGGTTGCCTATAACCTGCTGACCGACCGCACCGATATTTTAAAACCAATCGGATATAAAAGAACCACCGGAAGCCCCATGACCGACACGGACATGAAATATATCCGGCTGTATCTGGAAAAGACCTATGGCCTGACAAGCGAGAAAAAGATACAGGACGCCGCCGGCCTTGCCGCCAATGAGAACAGCTACCACCCTGTCCGGGAGTATTTAAACGGCCTGACATGGGACGGAACCGAACGGATACGCTCCTGCCTGCGGCATTTTTTAGGAGCCGGTGAGGACGAGTATACTTTCCAATCCCTGCGCCTGTTTTTGTTGGGAGCCATCCACCGGGCATTTTCCCCCGGCTGCAAGTTTGAAGTCATGCTCTGTCTGGTAGGCGGGCAGGGAGCCGGAAAGTCCACCTTCTTCCGCCTGCTGGCAGTCAAAGACGAGTGGTTCTCCGATGATTTGCGGAAGCTGGACGATGACAACGTATACCGGAAGCTACAAGGCCACTGGATTATTGAAATGTCGGAAATGATTGCCACCGCAAACGCAAAGAGCATTGAGGAAATCAAGTCGTTTTTAAGCCGCCAGAAGGAAGTCTACAAGATACCCTATGAAACCCACCCGGCAGACCGCCCAAGGCAGTGCGTGTTCGGCGGCACATCCAACGCCCTTGACTTCCTACCCCTTGACCGCTCCGGCAACCGCCGATTCATCCCCATACAGGTATGCCCAGAACAGGCGGAAACACACATCCTAGAGGACGAAGCCGCTTCCAGAGCCTATCTGAATCAGGTATGGGCGGAAGCGATGGAGATTTACAAAAGCGGCAGGTGGAAGCTGACATTCAGCCCGGAAATGGTGCGTCATTTAAAGGAACACCAGCGGGACTTCATGCCGGAGGACACCAAGGCCGGTATGATACAGGCTTTCCTTGACAGCTACCCCGGCGATACCGTCTGCTCCAAGCAGCTTTACAAAGA
>JAETPP010000247.1 GCA_021771115.1 Bacillota bacterium
TTTTCGGCGATGAAACGCACCCGCGAACATCTTATGGCATTGAAGAAATGGATGCTGCACGGATTCGAAACGGCGCGATAGTGACAAAAGGGACGATAGCTTTTGCGGCTATAGATATTGTGATGAATTCTTTTTCTAGAGACGAAATACTTGCAAAGCTGAAAGCTTTATCCGATCGTGATGCAATTCGCGTCATGATACATGAGCAATACTTTTATCCGGATTATCCTGCGTATCAGCCGGATTTTGAAGAAAAACTTAATGCGGCGTTTTCTTATTTAAAAAGCCTCGGATATAAAAGCCGATTTTTTGAAGAGCAAATATAGCATCCAGAAAAACCCTCTTCACTTCTGTGAAGAGGGTTTTTCTGGCCAGATTTTTCATGGTATACCGGTTTTGGCGGACGGACAGACTAAGTATGCACTACCGGAAAAGGAATGGACGACTGCCCATGAAAAATCATTTTTGGACGAAGCTGCGATGCCAGGTAGGTATCTTTCTCATCGGAGGCGCGCTGTACAATCTCATCGAAATTCTGTGGCGGGGCTATACCCACTGGTCCATGTTCATCGTGGGCGGGCTGTGCTTTCAGCTCATCGGCTACATTCAGACCGCCCTGGTGAAGTGGGGACTGTTCCGCCGCTGCCTGCTCTGCTCCGCCGCCGTGACGGCCGTGGAGTTTTTCAGCGGCTGCCTGTTCAATCTCAAGTTGCACATGAACGTCTGGGACTACAGCGGGTTCCCGCTCAATATTATGGGCCAGGTGTGCCTGCTGTATTCCGTGCTGTGGGGGCTGCTGAGCATCGTGGCTATTCCGCTGTACCGCTTCTTTTTTTCTTGGCTGGAGACGGGGCGGATCCGCCGCCGTCCGGCGAAGGAGCAAGGCTGACCCTGGAGGGACAGGCGTCCTGCAAGGGGCAGGCGCCGCAGCGGGGCGAACGGGCCGAGCACACGTCCCGGCCAAACAGAACAAGGCGATGACAAAAGCTGTTGCTTTCCTCGGGAGGCAGCAGCTTTTTCAGCGCCATCTCCACCTTGTAGGGATCCTTGGAATCCACCAAGCCCAGCCGGCCGGCGATGCGGATGCAGTGGGTGTCGGCGACCACGGCGGGGCGGCCGTAGATGTCGCCCGCCACCAGATTGGCCGTTTTGCGGCCCACACCGGGGAGCTTAATGAGCTCCTCCACCGTGTCGGGAATCATCCCGTCGTACTCGTCTCGCAGCATGATGGCCAGGGCCACGATGTCCCGGGCTTTGGTTTTGTACAGGCCGCAGGAGCGGATGTATTCACCCACTTCCTCCGCAGAGGCCTCGGCAAAGGCCTCCAAGGTGGGGAAACGGGCGAAGAGAGCAGGGGTCACCATATTGACCCGTGCGTCGGTGCACTGGGCCGAAAGGCGGGTGGCGATGAGGAGCTGGAGAGGGTCGGTATAGGTGAGGGAACAGATGCCTTCCGGGTAGCGCTCCTTCAGCTTTTCGATGGCCAGAAGCGCCAATTCTTTCTTTTTCATGGCGATTTTTTCCCTTTCTTTCGCATTTTATCGTTGCAAACCGCTCTTCGCTTCGCATGAATTCGCGTTTTTTCGCTCATTTTCTACCGGGTTCAGTGTATCACGAAGTCCATTTCCTGTCAAACGGGAGGGATTGGCAGAAAGACGGGGTTTGCATAAAAGTGCATAAATATAAAAAACGAGAAAAATGGAAAAAAGCGCGGGGAAGGGTTGCGCTCCCCGGTGGGAAGGTGGTAATATAGGAATATATTGTTTAAAAAAGGGGATAGCAACACATGTACGCAGATATGATGGATACCATCGGTTTTGTTAAAAATGCGGATCCGGAAGTCGGGCAGGCCATGGAGCGCGAGCTGCTCCGTCAGCGCCGGAATCTGGAGCTGATCGCTTCGGAAAATATCGTGTCCCCCGCGGTGATGGCGGCCATGGGCAGCGTCCTGACCAATAAATACGCCGAAGGGTATCCGGGCAAGCGCTATTACGGCGGCTGCCAGGAAGTAGATGTGGTGGAGAACATCGCGCGGGAACGGGCCTGCAAGCTGTTCGGCGCGGAGCATGCCAACGTCCAGCCCCATTCCGGCGCGCAGGCCAACCAGGCGGCGTATTT
>JAETPP010000248.1 GCA_021771115.1 Bacillota bacterium
AGGCGTGGTGGAGGACTGCGTGAACAAGGTGGGCGTGGACTTAAACACGGCCTCCGCCTCTTTGCTCGAGTACATTTCCGGCATCAGCAAGGCCCTGGCGAAGAACATCGTGGCCTACCGGGAGGAGAACGGAGCGTTTTCCAACCGCAGGCAGCTGCTTAAAGTGGCAAAGCTGGGCCCCAAGGCCTTTGAGCAGTGCGCGGGCTTCCTGCGGGTGCCGGAAAGCAAAAATGTGCTGGATCACACCGCAGTCCATCCGGAATCCTATGAGGCGGCGAAAAAGCTGCTTTCCCTGTGCGGCTATGCGGAAAAGGACGTGGGGGCTCTCTCTGAGCTGGATCAGCGCCTCAGAGAGTTCGGCCCGGAGCAGGCGGCGGAGGCCTGCGGCGTGGGCCTTCCCACCCTGCGGGATATCGCAGCGGAGCTGCAAAAGCCCGGCAGAGATCCCCGTGACGAGCTGCCGCCGCCCCTTCTGCGCACCGATGTGATGGAGCTTTCCGACTTAAAGCCCGGCATGAAGCTGCAGGGCACCGTGCGGAACGTGGTGGATTTCGGCGCGTTTGTGGATATCGGCGTCCATCAGGATGGATTGGTGCACATCTCTCAAATCACAGACCGCTATATCCGCCACCCCTCGGAGATCCTTGCCGTGGGGGATGTGGTGGAAGTCACGGTGCTGGAGATAGACGAAGCCAAAAAGCGGATTGCCTTGACCATGAAAAAGAACGGAAGCCGGCTGGGAGAGAAGGAGGGAGTGGCGCGCGATGCAGGAAAAAGCAGCCCCGGAAAACACGCCGGTTCTTGAAACATCCCGCCTGCTCCTGCGGCGGTTTCGGAAAGAGGATGCGGAAGCGGCGCTCTCTATTTTTGGAGATGCGGAGGTGAATACGTTTTTACCCTGGTTTCCGGTGAAAACGGAGAAAGAAGCCCTGGAATTTCTGGAAGAAAGGTATTTCAGCCTCTATCGGAAGCCCAGCGGGTACGGTTATGCCATTTGCCTGAAGGACCGGGATATCCCCATCGGATATCTGGGGGTAAGCCCGCGGGAGCCCTTCGATTTCGGGTACGGGCTGAAGCGGGAGCTTTGGGGCAATGGAATTGTCACAGAGGCGGGCCGGGCGGTGATCGCCAGGGTGAAAGCGGACGGCCTGCCTTTTCTGACCGCTACCCACGATCGGAACAATCCCCGCAGCGGCGCGGTAATGCGGCGGCTGGGAATGACCTACCGCTATTCCTATTTGGAGCAGTGGCAGCCCAAAAATATTCCTGTGGTTTTCCGCATGTATCAAATAAATTTCACAGCAGACCCGGCCTGGAGCTATCCCGGCTATCGGGAAAAATACCCGGAGCACTTTGTGGAGCCGGGCCTGTAAGCGCATTTGACTTTTGTGGGAAAAGCTTTCGATACTGCGCGGCGGCTTTTTAAGCGCCCGTTTCTGACAGATCCCGCGGACTGTAGTATTGACAGGCTCTTTCTCCGGTAGTATAATACGTTTCAGAAAACCGAATATCTCCTTATCAAGAGCGGCGGAGGGACAGGCCCTGTGATGCCCGGCAACCTGCACAAAGGATAACGAAAGTTATCCTCGGCAAGGTGCTAATTCCTGCGGAGATCCTATGGATCGTTCCGAAAGATGAGGTAGCAGCGAGCCCCTCGTTTTTCGAGAGGCTCGTTTTTTACGCTATGTGAAGGAAAAAAGGGGAATTGCGGTTCCAAACTCATAGAGGGAAAGGAAGTAGTAAAAATGAAGCTCTTTACTTCAGAATCTGTAACAGAAGGCCACCCTGACAAAGTGTGCGACCAAATTTCCGACGCGGTGCTGGACGCCATTCTGGAGCAGGATGAAAACGCCCATGTGGCCTGTGAGACCACCGCCACCACCGGCGTGATCCATGTGATGGGGGAAATCACCACCACCTGCTATGTGGATATCCCCGCCATTGTGCGTGAGGTGGTAAAGGAAATCGGCTACGACGACCCGAAATACGGCTTCGATGGCAACACTTGCGGCGTGCTGACCTCCATCGACAGCCAGTCTCCCGATATCGCCATGGGCGTCAACGAGTCTCTGGAAGCGAAAAACGGGGAAAAGGATGAAAACAGC
>JAETPP010000020.1 GCA_021771115.1 Bacillota bacterium
GCGCTGGTCTCCGGTGGAGGGGAAGGTCTCCAGTGGAGACCGTTCTGACCCGACCGAACCGACAGGTGAGACGTTCAGCGCTGACCGAACCGAAGGTGAGACCCCTCTCTCGCGTTTAATCAGAACTTATTGGAGAAATCTTTGATTTCTCCAATAAGTTTGAGCGGGGCGAAAAAGTATTTTTCGACACGCTCACTTCTCTTCGCCTGTGGGTATGGAAAAATCAAAGTATAGAAAGGCGACAGCCGAAAATAGCCGCTGCCCTCGTGGTCAATCTTCCTTCGCGCACAGCTGGCCGCAGGCGGCGGAAATATCGGAGCCGAACTGGGTGCGGGCGGAGCAGCTGATCCCCATTTGCCGCAGCGCCTGATAAAAATCCCGGACGCGCCGGGGCTCCGGCGGGGTAAAAAGCGCTCCGGCACGCTCCGCCGCGTTATAGGGGATGAGATCCACGTGATAGAGAGGAAGCTCCCTGGGGCTTTGCCGGAGAAGCTGCCCCAGCCTTCTGGCGTGGGCGGGGCTGTCGTTCACGTTCTTTATGAGAATATAGGCCAGAAAAACCCGGCGGTTCGTGCGGCGGATATGGGCGTTCAGGGCGTCTAACACCTGCTCCATGGGCCAGCGGCGCTCCACAGGCATCAGCCTTTTCCGCAGCTCCGGCGTAGGCGCGTGAAGGGAATAGGCCAGATTTACCTGGGGATATTCCAGAGAAAGCCGCCGGATCCCCGGCAGCACGCCCACGGTGGAAACTGTGATCCTGCGCTGACTCAGACCGAACAGGGCGGGATCTGTCAGCAGGGAGACGGCCTCAAACAAATGGGGGTTCGCAAAGGGCTCTCCCATGCCCATAAAGGAAACGCTGTGAAGGGTATGGCCCTGTAAATGAAAATACAAAAGCTGCTCCAGGATCTCCCAGGCGGAGAGATCCCGTTTTTTCCCCAGGCCTCCCGTGGCGCAGAATTTACAGCCGAAGGCACATCCGCATTGGGAGGAAATGCAGAAGGATTCCCAACCCTTGCGGTAGTGAAGGCGCACCGCTTCCACTTTTTCGTTATCCTCCAGGGCAAACAGCAGCTTATCCGCCTGTCCGGAAAGGCTTTCCCGGACAGGGCGCAGAGTGAGAACGGTTTCTCCCAACGCCTTACTCAGTCTGTCCCGCAGCTCCATGGGCAGAACGGTCATCTCCCGAAACCGGGAGACCCTTTGCTGAAACACCGCCTGCAGGATCTGGCGGTATCGGTAATCAGGCTGCTCCCAGCAGCCCAAAAGCTCCTTGCATTGTTCTAATTTTGTCATGATCGGTTCTCCTTTATCTCAGTTACGGGGTACCGATCTTCCGGCGGTAAAGGATCGCTGCGCGATCCTCTTTTCTAAGCAGCTGGGCTTAGGATAGGATAAGGCAGGCAAAGGCCGCCGGAAAAACCGGCTTTGTCTGCCGTTTTCGGCAGACAACAACTTTGCAGGTGGAAATCAACATGACGGCTCCTCCTTTCAGAAAAGTGACAAAAAGAAAAGGCCGTGAGAAGGTATCTTCTCACGGCCTGATTTTCACGATATGCCGCTCAAAACGGCAGCATCAGAGAAAAACAGGGAGAGACAGAACCTTTCTTACACAGGAAAAACACCGCAGACCGCGGTATAAATTTCACAGGTAAGCAAAGTACTGTCGCATTTCTCCATCCTCTTTTTTCTTTCAGTCTTTTGCCAGTATAGCATGGCGGAAAATAAATTGCAAGCAAAACCGTGTTTCCCCAAGCGTGGCGAAGCTGCGGCCCGGGTTTTTGAGGTTCCCTCTGATTTTGCAAAAGAACCTGTTGACTTTTCTGTTCCGGCGTGGTAGAGTGGAAATACCGTCGTTACCAAATGCCGGGAGGAACCGTGAACTCCTGCCCGGCGCAGAGGGATATCGAGAAAGATATCCTTCCTTGTTGGCTTGCCTTTTTCCGGTACACAATATATTGTGTACCGGAAAAGAAAAGGATGCCCTGGGGGGACGGCAGGCTTTCGGGGGGAGAGCCTGCCGCCCTTTTTTTACAGCCGGTGATGTTGCGCTGCCCGGCTTTTCGGGGAGTTTTTTCCAAGAGAAAGGCGCAGGCCATTGATCCACTTATCGTTGAAATTGAGTAGGATCGTCCGGCAGCCCTTTGCTTCCGGCGGTCCGTGAGAGGAGAGAGAAAGACTACTTCTATGAAAAAGATTCGTGAAGAAAAACAGAAAAAGTCCAGCATTCTGCGGTTTTTCCCTTTTACGAAGGGATTTCGGAAAAATTTCGTGCTGGCGCTTTTGATGATCGTGATCTCCGTGATCGCAAACTACATGACCCCGCAGGTCATTCGGGTGACGGTGGACTCGGTCATCAATGACAATCCCTTTAACCTGCCGGGCTTTCTGGTGGAGCTGATCGATTCCATCGGCGGCAGGGAAATGCTGCGCACTCATATTGTGATCTGTGCCGGCGCGGCACTGCTGTTCGCGGTGGTCTCCGGCCTTTCCAACTATGCTTACCGCATGAACCTTGCAAAGGCCTGCGAGGGCAGCGTGGCCAGGATCCGCAATACTTTGTTCGACCATATTCAAAGGCTGCCTTATGCCTGGCACAATTCCCACCAGACCGGTGAGATCATCCAGCGCTGCACCAACGACCTGGACCTGGTCAGAAACTTTGTGACCGACCAGCTCATGGGCTGCATTCGCGTGCTGCTTCTGATGGCGGTTTCCATGACGCTCATGTTCTCCATGAACGTGCAGCTGTCCCTTGTTGTGCTGTGCTTTATTCCCCTTTCCGTTGGCGCTTCCCTGGTGTTTTTCATCATTCAGGGCAAGCGGTTCCAGAAGGCGGATGAAACCGAGGGAGAGCTCACCGCCATGGTGCAGGAAAACCTCACCGGCGTTCGGGTGGTGCGGGCTTTCGGCAGAGAGCGGTTTGAGATCGACCGGTTCACAAAAAAGAACCGGGAATACACGGATTATTGGGTAAAGCTGGGAAATATCATGGGCACAAACTGGGGCCTGGGCGATTTCCTTGCCGGGCTTCAGGTGCTGGTGGTGCTGGTGGCCGGCGTGTTCTTTGTGGAAAACGGCAGCCTGACAGAGGGCGAGTACCTTGCCTTTACCGCCTACAATTCCATGCTGGTCTGGCCCACCCGCAGCCTGGGCCGTCTCTTGGGAGAGCTTTCCAAGACCTCCATCAGCTCTACCCGTCTGTTTGACATTCTGGACGCGGAGGAGGAGCAGGACTGCCCCGATCCCCAGGAGCCGGATGTGCGGGGCGATATCGTGTTCGACCATGTGAGCTTCCACTATCCCGACAGTGTCACCGGGGTGCTGGACGATGTGTCCTTTACCATCAAGGCCGGCAGCACCTTTGGCATTTTAGGGGCCACAGGCAGCGGAAAATCTACCCTGATGTATCTTCTGGATAGGCTCTATGACCTGCCGGAGGGAGACGGCACCATTACCGTGGACGGTGTGGATATCCGGAAGATCAAGCGTTCTCACCTGCGGAAAAACATCGGCATTGTATTGCAGGAGCCCTTCCTGTTCTCCAAAACCTTCCGGGAAAGCATTGCGGACGGCGCTTCCCGCCAGGATATTGAAACAGTCCGGCATTATGCCAGGCTGGCGGTGATCGACGATGCCATCGAAAACTTTGCCCAGGGCTATGAAACCCCCATCGGCGAGCGGGGCGTTACCATTTCCGGCGGCCAGAAGCAGCGCGTGGCCATTGCCAGAATGCTGATGCAGGATACGCCCATCAAGATCTTTGACGATTCCCTCTCCGCGGTGGATATGGAAACAGACGCGAAGATCCGGCAGTCCATCAAGGAGAACGTGCACGGCACCACCATCCTGATCGCCCACCGGATCACCACCCTGATGAACGCCGACCAGATCCTGGTGCTGGATCACGGCAGGGTCTCTCAAATGGGCACCCATCAGGAGCTGGTGGAGCAGGACGGCATTTACAAGCGTATCTTTGATATGCAAAAAGGCAACGCCGCCGGAGGCGACGTTGCCTCTTAAAGAAGCCCTGAAGCGCGAAGCGCTTCTCTTTTGCATTCGCAAGAAGCACAAAGCCGCGAAGCGGCTTGCCTTCTTTGAAGGAAACCTCGTGGAAAGTAATTAGTTGTTAGTAGTTAGTTGTTAGAGAAAGGAAAGCTCTTTGTGAAAACTAGAGCGTTGGTAAAATAAATGGAACATACAACACAGGAAACAAAAAAGGGCAAAATTTCTTCCCTGAAGATATGGGGAAAAATGCTTCCTTTTTTGAGGCCCTATCAAAAGAGAATGGTGCTGCTGATCGCGGTAATGGTGCTCTCAGCCGCCATTGATATCGGCTATACGCTGATGACAGGCTACGCGGTGGACCATTTCATCACACCCCGCAGCCACGAGGGGCTTTTGCCCTTCGGCTTACTGTACTTACTGCTGGTGCTGGTCATTACCATGTCCACCATGCTGATGGGACGTACCGGCATTGGAGTGGAGGTGCGGCTGAACCGGGATATGCGGGAAAAGCTGTTTACCCATTTGCAGACTCTGAGCTTTTCCTATTACAATCAAACCCCGGTAGGTACCATCATGGCCCGGGTGATGAGCGACACCAACCGTATCAGCGAAGCCATGGCGTGGAGCCTGGTGGACGTGTTCTACAGCGGCATTTATGTGCTGGGCTGCATGGCGGTTATGCTGTTTTTGAACTGGAAGCTGGCGCTGCTGGTCATTGTGGTGGTGCCCTTTATCGTGCTTCTCACCATGTATTTTCAGAAGCGGATCCTGGCGGTGAACCGCCAGGCGAGAAAAATAAACGCCGAGATCACCCGGCACTACAACGAGGGCATTTCCGGGGCCAAAACCTCGAAAACCCTGGTGATCGAGGATAAGAACACCGAAAATTTCAAAGAAGTGACTGGCCGCATGAAGAGCACCACCATTCGCTCTGTACTGCTCAGCGCGGTCTATGTGCCCCTCATCGGGCTGCTTACCGCCCTGGCGGTGAGTTTCGTGATCACCGGCGGCGGCACCATGGTGCTGGGGGATCTTATCACCATCGGCGAACTGACGATTTTCGTGAACTACGCCCTGATCATTGCCGACCCGGTGCAGAACCTTGCCGGTGCTATCTCCAACTTTATTTCCACCCAGGCCAACATCGAGCGCGTTACCGCCTTGCTGGAGCTTACCCCGGAGATCACCGATACCCCGGAGGTCATCGAGAAATACGGCACCTCTCTGGACCCGAAGCGGGAGAATTGGGAGCCCTTAGAGGGGCGCATCACCTTTGACGATGTGACCTTCCGCTATCCGGACGGCACGGAAAACGTGCTGGAGCATTTCAATCTGGAGGTCCCTGCAGGCACTACCGTGGCCATTGTGGGCGAGACAGGCGCGGGAAAATCCACCCTGGTAAACCTGGCCTGCCGGTTCTTTGAGCCCACCGGCGGTAAAATTTTGATCGACGGCAGAGATTATAAGGAGCGCAGCATGCTGTGGCTGCACAGCAACATCGGCTATGTGCTGCAAACGCCCCATCTGTTTTCCGGCTCTGTGAAGGAAAACATCCGCTATGGGCGCTTAGACGCTACCGATGAGGAGATCGTCGCCGCCGCAAAGCTGGTGAACGCACATGATTTCATCATGCGGATGGATCAGGGCTACGACAGCGATGTAGGCGAGGGCGGCGGCCAGCTTTCCACCGGTGAAAAACAGCTGGTTTCCTTTGCCAGGGCGGTGCTGGCCGATCCCAAGATCTTTGTGCTGGACGAAGCTACCGCCTCCATCGATACCGAAACGGAGGCCCTGATCCAGGAGGCCATTTCCACCCTGCTTCAGGGGCGCACCTCCTTCCTCATTGCCCACCGGCTTTCCACCATTCGGAAAGCGGATATGATCCTGGTGGTGCGGGGCGGAAAGATCATCGAGCGCGGCACCCATCAGGAGCTGATGGCGCAGGGGGGCTATTACGCCGACCTGTACAACAAGCAGTTTGAAACGGAAACAGCCGAAACGGTGTTTGGAGAGTAATAAGATAAAAAGGAACGCCGGGCTTCGTAACCCGGCGTTTTTCCTAGGAAAAGGAGTGTCAAAAAGTGATCGAGCTTACAGCATATCGGGGAGAAGAGGCGCGGGCCGTCTCTTTGATCCAAAGCTTTTGGAAAGAACATAACGGGTACGACATGCCGCCGGAGGAGGCAAAGAAAGATCTTTCCGCCTGGACGGCTCCGGGCCATACGTTTTATTTTATCTGCCGGGATAGCGAACCCGTGGGCTTTCTGCACCTTGGCAGCCGGGGCGGGAAAATAGACTGGCTGGAGGATCTGTTTGTCATTCCCGACTGCCAGAAGCAGGGGATCGGCAGCGAAGCGGTGCGCCTGGCGGAGGAAATCGTAAAAGAGTATTCCCAAAGCATGTATATCGAAGCCGCCGCCCGAAACGAAGGAGCGATCCGCCTTTATAAAAAGCTGGGCTACGACTGTCTGAACACCATCTCTGTGCGAAAAGATTTTCCCGGCTATGCGTACAAGACAGTACGGAAAGAAACGATTTACGGAGAGGCGTTTGAGATCAGAAAGGGCGGTTGAGGTTTTTCTGGGATATGTTTTCCATTGCTATCGTGAGGAACGCAAAAAGAGCTTTGCTTTTATTCAGACTGACAGGAGGGAGCTCCGAATTGCCGTTTTATGATTACCGGCGGAAATTCCAGCTTTTAATTGCTCACTGCTCATTGCCAATTCCTCATTGCCCTTCAAATGCCCTTCTCCAGCATCCAGTATCCAGAATCCAGTATCTAGGAAAGCAGCGCTTCCACCAGGTCTGTCATCAGCGCGTCCCGGTTGATATGGTACACATAGCGAATGAAATGTTGGTTCCGGTCAAAGGCGTATACGCCCTCGTAGGTGGGGATGGGGCTGGGCTTTAAGCAGTCCCGCATAAAATCTCCGTCCAAAAGCCAGGCCACGGCGGTCACATCCCAGATCACCCGGGTCCAGGTTTTGGGGTAGCGGCTTTCCTGCTCTCCCACCTGACAGCTATAGGAGCAGAGATGGTCGCACAGGGGGCTTTTGCCCTGAAGCCAGGCCTTCAGCTCCACACCGCTTACGGAAAAGCCCGACACCACGCCCATGCAGGGCAGCTGCACCACCGCCGCGCCGCAGCCGAAAACGATCCGTGCCGCGGCAATATCCTGCTGCAAATTGAATTCCATGCAATCCTCCCAGTCCAGGGCATGGCCGCCCAGCCAGACAAGGACGATGCGGTCCCGGATCTCCGGGTTTAACAGCAGGGCGGACGCCACATTGGTAATGGCCCCAATGGCCACCACATAAAGGGGGCTCTCCGGCGTATACTTCATGGCCCGTTCTGCCAGGTCCATCGCCGCAGGAGACTTTACCGGCGTGATCTCATCGGGCAGGTATGCTTCCGAGCCGCGGAATACCAGGTCCTTCAGCTCTTCCCGCCCTGCAAGCCGGAGAAGCTTTAAGATCTCCTGATAGCTTTTTTCCATGCCGTCCGCCGGTCCGGTGGATTTATCATTGAAAAAAGGCGCGGCATACAGCGCCTGAAGCCGAAGCTTTTTCCCCCGCTTCAGCAGATAGGAAATGGCAAATTGGTCGTCGATCTCGTTATAGGCGTCGGTATCGATCACCACATCCACAGGCCCCTGAGGCTTTTCCAGCCTTTTCAGCAGGGAAGCCGTGTCGATGGGGGCGGAAAAAAGCTTTTTCCTTTTTTCGGTCTGCTCCAGCACGGCGGTGCTGGTCTCGTTTTTGTATTTCATCGCGTCAAAATTCATGGGAAACGTCTGCCTTTCTGGGGTGTGAACACGCCCTAAGATTCCGGTCAATGCCGCAAGCATACCATAAATCGTCGAGGGAAGCAACAGGCTGTTGCTTGTTTTTTTCTTCTCCCGCGGCTATACTGGAGAAAAGATAGAAAAGCCGCTGTTTATCGGAAAGAAAACGCATAGAAAGGCAGGAAAATTTCACATGGAAACAAAAGATATTTTAAAGCAGCTCAGAGAGCGGGAGGGGCTGACCCAGGAGGAGCTTGCCGAAAAGCTTTTTCTCACCCGCCAGGCCGTATCCCGCTGGGAAACAGGGGAGACCCAGCCCGGGATAGACCTGCTGAAACAGCTTTCCACCCTGTTTCAGGTTTCTGTCAACACCCTGCTGGGCCAGCCCAGAACGCTGATCTGCCAGTGCTGCGGCATGCCCCTGCACGACGACGGCACCATCAGCCGGGAGCCGGACGGCAGCCTGAACGAGGATTACTGCAAATGGTGCTACGCGGATGGGAAATTCGTGTACCAGAGCCTGGATGAGCTTCTGGATTTTCTGGCGGAGCACATGGCAAATGAAAGTTTTCCGCCCGAGGAAGCCAGGGCTTATTTTGCCCGGCAGCTTCCGGAGCTGGCGCACTGGAAAAACAAGGTGTAAATGGCTTTGAGTAACCTTAGAACCTGTATTCATAACCGAAAATGCCAGATGAGCGAGGATTTTGGGAGGCGTTCAAGGTAAATTTTCGCAGGAATACTGACGTATTGCAAGAAAATTTAACGCAGAACGTCTTCCAAAAGACCGCTCAGATGGTGCTTACAGGTTGCGAATACAGGTTCTTAAATAAGAGAGCAATAAAAATTGTTTCATCCCTTTCAAAAAAGAGGCGCTTTCAGGCCTCTTTTTCTTTTTAGATTTTTTGTTTTCTTTTCCGCGCTTTCATGATAGAATAAGAAGGAAAAGCCCGAAAGCCTGCTTTCGGGAAATCGAGAAAACAGAAAATTGCCGGGGGAGCCCGGCTTGAAAGGAGCCTTTTTATGGCATTGAAAGAATTTCCCCGCACCCAGGTGGAAAACGTTTCCCTTTCCCGCATGCTCATCGGCACCAACTGGCTTTTGGGCTGGAGCCACACCAGCGTTTCCGCCGACGAGATGATCAAGCGCCGCTACGACAGCGCCGAGGCCTTCAAGCCGGTGCTGGAGGCCTACCTTCGCCATGGGGTGGATACCATCATGGCCCCCTTCGGGCTTTCTCCGGAGCTGACAAAGGCGGTCAAGGAGACGGAGCAAAAGGCGGGCCGGGAGATCATTCTGGTGGATACCCCCTCCATCAATGTTTCAGATTCTCCGGCGGCCAGAAAGGAAGCGGAGGCTGTGATCAAGGAATCCGCCAGGCGGGGGGCAAAGCTCTGCCTCATCCACCATTCCTCCGCCGAGCAGCTGGTCAACAAAAACCTGGGGCAGATCGTAAGGCTCGATGACTACACCAAAATGATCCGGGACGCCGGTATGATCCCCGGCCTTTCCGCCCACATGCCGGAGCTCATCGTGTATTCCGACCAGAACGGCTACGATGTGCAGACCTACATTCAAATTTTCAACTGCATGGGCTTTTTGATGCAGGTGGAGATCGAAACGGTGGCCTCCATCATTCAAAACGCGAAAAAGCCTGTGATGACCATCAAATCCATGGCGGCGGGCCGCTGCTCTCCCTATGTGGGCCTCACCTTCTCCTGGAACGCCATTCGGGAAAAGGACATGGTGACGGTAGGAGCTTTCTCAGCCGCCGAGGCGGAAGAGGACATTGAAATTTCCCTGGCCGCCATTGAGCACCGCTTCCCCAACCTGGAAAAGCGCTCCAGCCCCAATCAGGACCAGGCGGCGTTCGGAAAATAGTTGTTAGTGGTTAGTAGTTAGTTGTTAGAAAAGACAATCTACCGGTTGTCATCCTGAGGAAAAAAGACGCTTTGCGCCTTCTTGACGAAGGATCTCGGTTTTTAGTCGTCAGTTGTGAGATTTTGTTATTTTAGAAAAAGTACAAGGATAAATTTATGAAAACGGAACGAAAGTATCCCGCTGTTGTTGTTCACCAGCGGGGGGCGGAGCGGGCGAAGACGGGACATCCCTGGGTATTTGATAACGAGGTCACTGAGCAAAAGGGCACGCCGGAGGACGGCGGGCTTTGCGATGTGCTTTCTCCGAAAGGACGGTACTTGGGCACCGGCTTTTACAACAGCCGCTCAAAAATACGGATACGCGTGATCTCCCAAAACGCCAATGACGATTTCAGCCCGGAATTTTACCGCCGCCGCCTGCAATATGCCTGGGAGTACCGAAAAACCGCCCTGGGCGGCGAAGTGGAAGCCTGCCGGGTGATCTTCGGAGAAGCTGACCGCTTTCCCGGCCTGACGGTGGATAAATTCGGGGATATTTTGGTCACCCAAACCCTTTCCCTGGGGATCGAGCAAAGAAAAGACCTGCTTTTCCCGGCCCTTGCGGAAATGTTAGAGCAGGACGGCCAGAAGGTTTCCGGCATTTTTGAGCGAAACGATGTGAAGATCCGAGAGCTGGAGGGGCTTTCCCAGGGAAAGGGCTGGTTCCCCCTGCCCGGCAGGCCTGTGCCGGAGAGCACCTCCACCGAGATCACGGAAAACGGCATTCGCTATTTGGTGGATTTTGAAAACGGCCAGAAAACCGGGTTTTTCCTGGATCAGCGCTATAACCGGGCCGCGGCGGCAAGGCTGGCCTTCGGTAAAACCGTGCTGGACTGCTTCACCCATACCGGCTCCTTCGGCTTAAACTGTGCAAAAGCCGGGGCAAAGCACGTGCATTCCGTGGATATTTCCGAATCCGCTATTGCCTGCGCAAAGGAAAACGCGGAGAGAAACGGGCTCTCCGCGCTGGTGGACTATGAAACGGCCAATGTGTTCGACCTGCTTCCCACACTGCCTCACGGCGCATATGACTATATCATTTTAGACCCGCCTGCTTTTACCAAATCCGGCAAAACGGTGAACGACGCGGAGCGGGGCTATAAGGAGATCAATTTCCGGGCCATGAAGGCCTTGCCCAGAGGGGGATACCTCGCCACCTGCTCCTGTTCCCATTTCATGACGGACGGGCGCTTCCGCAAAATGCTGCAAAGCGCCGCCCAGGACGCGGGAGTGGAGCTGCGGCTCATCGAAGCCCGGCAGCAGGGGCCGGATCATCCCGTGCTCTGGAACGTGCCAGAAACGGACTACCTGAAATTTTACCTGTTCCAGATCGTATAAGAAAGGAAACAAAAAACATGGCAATGAAACAAAACCGGGAGCTGCCTATCCCCGCCGACCTGAAAGCGGAATATCCCCTTTCCCCGGCGATCCAGGCTATGAAAGCGGAACGAGACCGGGAGATCCGGGAGGTCTTTGAAGGAAAATCCCATAAATTTCTGGTGATCATCGGGCCCTGTTCCGCCGATCAGGAAGATTCTGTGCTGGAATACGTTCACCGCCTGCAAAGAGTAAACGAGCAGGTGAAGGAAAAGCTCCTGATCATCCCCCGGGTGTATACCAATAAGCCCCGCACTACCGGCGAGGGCTACAAGGGCATGCTGCACCAGCCCTCCCCGGACAAGGCTCCCGATATGCTTCAGGGTATTATCGCCATTCGGAAAATGCATATCAGGGTCATGGAGGAAACGGGCCTGACCGCCGCCGATGAAATGCTGTACCCGGAAAACCGCAGCTATCTGGACGATGTGCTTTCCTATGAGGCAGTGGGAGCGCGGTCTGTGGAAAACCAACAGCACCGTTTAGTCGCCAGCGGCATGGATATTCCTGTGGGCATGAAAAACCCCACCAGCGGCGACCTTTCGGTCATGCTCAACTCCATTCAGGCCGCCCAGGCCTCCCACACCTTTCTCTATCGAGGCTGGGATGTGACCACCTCCGGCAACCCCCTGGCCCACGCCATTCTTCGGGGAGGCGTGGACAAGTACGGCTCCTGCGTACCGAATTACCACTATGAGGATCTGGCAAGGCTTGCGGAATTATACGAAAAGCGGGCGCTGCAAAACCCCGCCGCCATTATCGACGCCAACCACTCCAATTCCAATAAAAAATATAAAGAGCAGCTCCGCATTGTCAGCGAGGTGCTCCACAGCAGGAACTACAGCCCCGCCCTGAAAAGCCTTATCAAGGGCGTGATGATCGAAAGCTATCTCACGGAAGGCAGCCAGCCCATCGACTGCGACCGGGTGTACGGAAAATCCATTACCGACCCCTGCCTGGGCTGGGCCGATACGGAAGCCCTGCTGTACTCCATGGCGGAAAGGGCGTAAAAGAACCGGATTCCGGATATTGGACGAAGGAGCGGTCACCATGGCTGAGCGGGTTTATCACAAGCTGGTGCGGGACAATATTCCCGATATCATTCGGGAGCAGGGGGAAACCCCTGTGATCCGTACCCTGGACGACGGGGAATATGAGGCGTGCCTGCAAACAAAGCTCCGGGAAGAGGTGGAGGAGTTTCTCCTGGAATGCAATTTGGACGAGCTCAGCGATATTCTGGAGGTACTGGAGGCGTTTTCCAAGCTGCACGGCTGGACAGACGGCGAGATCCAGAAGGTGCGCCGGGACAAGGCCGAACGGCGAGGCTCCTTCCGGGAACGGGTGTTTCTGGAAAAGGTGATAGAGGACACAGAGGAAGAGCCGGACGATACTAGTTGTTAGCTGTGAGTAGTTAGTTGTTAGAAAAGGCTTTCGGCTAACTGCAACCGGCGAAGAAATGCCTTTATCCGCCGGTAAGCACAGGCCGAGATTCTTCAGGAAAGCAAAGCTTGCTTTGCTTTTTGCTCAGCAATGACAGTGGTATTTGGTTTTTAGGGCTCTCATTTAACTCGATAATCCCCAGCCTCTTTCTCCCACTGTCATCCTGAGGGAACACAAAAGGCGCTACGCGCCTTCCCAACGAAGGATCTCGATTAGAAGTAACCGGCGCAAAAAGGGCCTGTACCCGCCGGTAAGCACAGGCCGAGATTCTTCACCTTCGGTTCAGAATGACAGTGGTATTTGTTTTTTTAGGCCTCTCATTTAACCTGGTAATTTCCAGCCTCCTTTTCCCACTGTCATCCTGAGGGAACACAAAAGGCGCTACGCGCCTTCCCAACGAAGGATCTCGATTAGAAGTAACCGGCGCAAAAAAGTCCTTTATCCGCCGGTAGGCGCAGGCCGAGATTCTTCAGGAAAGCAAAGCTTGCTTTGCTTTTTGCTCAGTAATGACAGAAAGTGCGTCCTTGTTCTTCATTGCATATTGTTAACTCCTCATTCAACACCCTTGTGCCCTTCTCTAACAACTAAACGAATAAGAACGCCGCCTTATGCTTATATATAAGCAGGGCGGTGTTTTTTATGGGAAAAATCAGAAAAAAGCGGCGGCTGTATGGGCTTATTAAGGTAAACTGGAAAATTGTTTCCGGCGCGGCGCTGGGGGCGGCGGCGATTTTCGCGGCCCTGTTTACTGTCAGCGCCGCCACAGTAGAGCAGGGGATCCCTCTGCCTGTTGTGATGTATCACTCCGTGCTCAAGGATGAAGCCTATCACGGGAAATACGTGATTTCTCCGGAGGAGCTGGAAAGCGACATGCTTTATTTGAAAAGCCAGGGGTATACTACTATTTTACCGGAGGATCTGCTGGCCTTTGCCCAGGGAAAGGAGCTGCCGGAAAAGCCCATTCTGCTCACCTTTGACGACGGCTATTACAATAATTACCTGTACGCCTATAAGCTGGCGCAAAAGCATCAGTGCAAGTTCCTGATCTCGCCCATCGGATACTATTCAGACTTTTACACGCAAACCGGAGAGAAAAATGGGTATTATACCCATTGTACCTGGGAGCAGCTTCAGGAAATGACGGATTCCGGCCTGGTAGAGGTGGGAAACCACAGCTACAACCTTCATAAGGGCAGCGGAAGCCCTGTAGGTGTGAAGAAGGCCTCTGGTGAAACGGAAGAGGCGTACCGGGCAAGGCTTACGGAGGATCTTCTCACTGCCCAGGAGGCCGTGGAGAAGCATGTGAGGAAAAGGCCGGATACCTTTGTGTACCCCTTCGGGGCAGTGAGCAAAAGCACCCCGGAGCTGGTAAAGTCCCTGGGCTTTTCCGTTACCATGACTTGTGAGGAAAAAACCAGCCGTGTGACGAGAGACCCGGATTCCTTCTACGACCTGGGGCGGTATCTGCGGCCCTCCGGCATGAGCTCCCGGGAATTTTTCACGAAACGGATGAAGCTGGGAGAAGAGTGAAAGGAGAAAATACTATGGCAAAGCTGTATCTCAGCCTGCCCTCGCAGCCGGGGGAGGAATACCCCAACGGCGGAGAGGAGCGGTATTGGATCGGCAAAGTTGCAGACGGCCTGGAAGCGGCGCTCTCCGATTCCGGGGTAAAGCCCTTCCGCATTCCCAAGGACCCGGAGGAAAGCCGGCTGCTCCGGGCGGCAAACAGGGAGGAAAGCTGCCTGTACCTCACGCTGTGCTCTCAAACGGCCCCAACCGATTCCGCCGGACAGCGGAAGGGGGCCGATGTGTACTACCGGGAGCAGAGCGCTGCGGAAAAAGCGGCGGCGGAGCTGTTTGCGGCCCGCCTAAAGGAGATCTATCCCCAGCCGGAGCTGGCGGGGACCAGGCCTGTTTCCGGCGCGGAGAGTCTGGACGATCAGGAGCCGCCCATGCTCCTGATCAAGCTGGCCTATCGGGATAACCCCCAAGACGAGGCCTGGCTGGTAAACAGCACTGTGGAGATCGGGGAGAAGCTGGCCCAGGCCGCGGCGGAAGTACTGGGGCTTCCCATTTCCCATGCTTGAGGCGCTGCGGGACGCCCTGTGGGGCTGGCATGTGCTGCTGCTGATCCTGGCGGCGGGGATCTATTTTTCCTGCTCCACCGGGTTTTTCCAGCTCCGTCGGCTGGGAAGCTGGATGAAAGCGGCGGTGCTGGGCTCCCGGGAGCAAAAAAAGGAAGGCGGCGTCACCCAGTTTCAGGCGCTGACGGCGGCGCTGGGGGGTTCCATCGGCACCGGAAATATTGTGGGGGTAGCGGCGGCCATCACCGTGGGCGGCCCCGGCGCTTTATTCTGGATGTGGGTATCCTCTCTGTTCGGCATGATGACCGTCTTCGCGGAAAATCTTCTTGCCGCCAGATATCAAAACGCCCCGGGGGCCTTGGGGTACCTGGAGAAGGCGGGAAGCTGGGGAAAGCCCTTAGCGGCCCTGTACGCCGTGGGCTGCTGCCTTTCCTCCTTCGGTATGGGAAATATGACCCAGACAAACGCCTGCGCGGTTTCCCTGGAAAGCTTCGGCCTTCCCGCCGCGGCCACCGGTATTTTCCTGGCGGCGCTGGTGTTTTTTGTGGCGAGAGGCGGGCTGCGGTTTGCCGTAAAGATCACAGAGCGCCTGGTCCCCGCCATGACGCTGCTGTTTTTTGCGGCTTCTCTGGGGGTGCTGTGTGTCTTTCGGGAAAACCTGCCGGGGGCCTTTCACAGCATTTTGGAGGGGGCGTTTTCCCTGCGGGCCGGTGTGGGAGGCGCCGCCGGAGCGCTGCTGGCCCTGAAAACAGGCGTATCCAGAGGGGTGTTTACCAATGAAGCAGGGTTGGGAAGCGCCGCCTTTGCCTATGAAGAGGTGCGGGGAAAAACCCCCGTGGAGCTGGGATATTTGGGGATCTTCCAGGTGTTTGTGGACACCATTGTCATGTGTACGGTGACGGGCCTGTGCATTTTGTGCTGCCGGTCCCCCATGCTGGAGGGAGCGAAGCTTACATTTTTTGCCTATGGATCCGCCTTGGGCCCGATGGGCAGCTGGGCAGTTTCCCTGTGTACGGCGCTGTTTGCCCTGGCTACCGTGATCTCCTGGTGCTGCTATGGCCGGGAGGGGCTGTTTTATCTGACAAAGGGGAGGGGGAAAAACCTGTTCGCCGCTGCCGCTGCCGCCGCAGCCTTTTTGGGCTGCGTTCTGCCCCTGGCAGCCGTGTTCCAGCTGGGGGACGCCTTTAACGGGCTGATGGCTATCCCCAATATTCTGGCCCTCTTCCTGCACAGGAAAGAGGTCCGGGATGTGGTGCGGGAAGCGGAAACAGGCCGGGCGAAAGCCGGGAAAAGGCAGCTTTCACAAAATTTTCAAAAAACCTAGCATTTTTCCCGGTTCCATGCTATACTGAATACGAAAGAGAGATCGGGTATCGATTTTTCTTTTCCCTTTGGTTTCTCCCGGCTGGGCCGCGCTTTCAGCGGAAAGCCGGATTCTTAAAATTCATACGGGCAAAGGCATGTTTTCAGATAGCCCGGAAAGGCAGGTATTTTTATGAAATTGATCCTTGCGATCGTGAGCAATGATGACAGCGGCGCGGTATCCTCCGCGCTGACCCGGGAGGGCTATTCCGTAACGAAGCTCGCCACCACAGGCGGGTTTCTGATGGCGGGAAACACCACCTTTATCTCCGGTGTGGACGATGAAAAGGTGGATGATGTGATCAGCCTGATCTCCAAATACAGCAGCCGCAGGACCCAGATCGTACCCAGCACCTCTACCATGGATGTGGGAATGTATTCCTCCTTCCCCGTGGAGGTCACGGTAGGCGGCTCCACCATATTCGTGCTGAATGTGGACCGTTTTGAAAAGGTCTGATGGAATTTCCGGGCTTTTTAGGCAATGAAGAGGTAAAAGCGGCCCTGTCCGCCGCGTTTGCTCTGCGGCGGTTTCCCCATGCTATTGTGCTGCAGGGGGAGGCGGGCTGCGGCAAGCGCACCCTGGCAAAGCTGATTGCCAAGGCTTTGGTGTGCAGGAACCGGGAAAAGGCCCCTTGTGGGGAATGTCCGTCCTGTATTCGCGCCGGCGCAGGCTCACATCCCGATATTCGGATCGAAGAAGGGAGCGGGGCAACCCGCTCCCTTAGTGTTGATGCCATAAAGGCCGTTACCGCCGACGCTTACCGCATGCCGGAGGAAGCGGATTTCAGCGTGTATATCCTGCTCATGGGTTCCCGCACCTCCGAAGCGGCCCAGAATAAGCTGTTGAAGGTCATAGAAGAGCCGCCGGAGGGCGCGGTGTTTCTGCTGGTGTGCGATTCGGCGGAGCAGCTTCTGCCCACCATTCGCTCCAGAGTGCAGAGCTTCACCCTGAAGCCCCCCTCACTGGAAGAGGCCGCGGCCTACGGCAGAGAGCACGCGGGGCTGACGGAGGAACAGGCCGAAAAGCTTGCCGCCCTGTGCGGAGGAAATATCGGCAGAATGCTGGAGGAAGCCCAGGGCGGAACAGCCGCCCAGGCCGCGGAGATCGCGGCGGCAATGGCGGCTGGCATGATGGATAAGAACGGGGACGCCCTCTTAAAGGCGGCCCTTCCCCTGCAAAAGGACAGAAACCTGTGCAGGGAGGTCCTGTCCCGGCTGACCGTGATCTTCCGGGACGCCTGCGTTTTGCGGGCAGGCGGGACAAGCCTGCTTTCCGGCGCTTCCAAAGAAGCCGACCTGCTCAGCGGCCTTCCCAGGAACCGGCTGTACAGGCTGCCGGAGATCGGGGAGGAATTCCGCCAAAAGCTGGAGCGCAATGCCAACATGCCCCTTCTGGTGTCCTGCCTCTGCTCCCGGCTGCGGGAAACGGCGGGCAGGTAGCCGGGCGGTTCTAGGGCTTTGACCAAGTGAAAAATGAGGAGATCCCTCTGGTTTGATAAAGGAGAATGTGTATGGCCGAGGTAATTGGCGTACGGTTTAAGAATACGGGAAAGGTCTATTATTTTGATCCCGGCGGGGAAAAGCTTTCCTGCGGGGAACGGGTGATCGTGGAGACCGCCCGGGGCGTGGAATGCGGCGAAGTGGCCATGGCCAACCGGGAAGTGAACGACAGCACCATCGTGCAGCCCCTGCGCAAGCTGGTGCGCAAGGCCACAAAGGACGACCTGCGCCGGGCGGAGGATAACCGCCGGAAGGAAAAGGACGCTTTCCGGATCTGCGAGGAAAAAATCGCCGAGCGGGGCCTGGAAATGAAGCTGGTGGACGTGGAGTATACCTTCGACAACAGCAAGATCCTGTTCTACTTCACCGCCGATGGAAGGGTGGATTTCCGGGAGCTGGTAAAGGACCTGGCAGGGCAGTTCCGTACCCGGATCGAGCTGCGGCAGATCGGCGTGCGGGACGAGGCGAAAATGCTGGGCGGCATGGGAATTTGCGGCAGGCCCTTCTGCTGCGGTTCCTTTTTGGGCGGCTTTCAGCCGGTATCCATCAAAATGGCAAAGGAGCAGGGTCTTTCTCTGAATCCGGTGAAGATCTCCGGGGCCTGCGGCAGGCTCATGTGCTGCCTGAAGTACGAGCAGGAGGCCTACCAGGATCTGCTGCGCACCACCCCCAAGGTAAACGCGCTGGTTTCCACCCCCGAGGGCAAGGGCGTGGTGATCGACCAGAACCTTTTGACCAGAAAGCTCACCGTCCGGCTGGATAAGGACCCGGAGGCCGCCCCCAAGGTGTTCCACGCCTCAGAGGTCAAGCTGCTGCGGGACGGCAGGATCAAAATCGATAAAAAAGAAGCCGAGCAGCTGAAGGAGCTGGAAGAATAGTTGTTAGTCGTTAGTTGTTCGTTATTAGAAAAAGGCAAAGGATTTTTTTGCAGTATCCGGAATCCAGTATTAGGGTCTTGCTTTTTCCCCGAAATGTGTTAGAATAGGGGTGTAAAAATCTTGTGGAGGTGTTACCCCATGCCTTATGTTATCAGTGACGAATGTATTGCCTGCGGCGCTTGCGCCAGCGAATGCCCTGTAGGAGCTATCTCTGAGGGAGACGGCAAATATGTGATCGATCCCGATACCTGCATCGATTGCGGCGCCTGCGCCGGAACATGCCCGGTAGGCGCTCCTCAGGAGGGCTGATCGGCTTTCGGGTTTTGTGCATTTGTGCCGTCAGGCTGTCAATTCGGAAAAGCGGGATCCAGAGCGGTGTAGTGCTTGCCTTGGATTCCGCTTTTTGCTTTTCGGAGAAGAGGAGAAGGATTTATGCCGATCGGGGAAAAGGATGCCCGGCCCATGCCGGAGCATTCCCATTGGGAGCCCTTGGGAAAGAACTGCCGGGTGCTGGTGATAGAGGATCACAAATTTACCACCGATACGCTGCTGCTGGCCTGCTTTTCCATGCCCCGCGGGGGAGAGGCCTGCGCCGATATCGGCACGGGCTGCGGAGTGATCCCCCTTCTCTGGTGCGCCCGGGGAGAGCCGGGCTTTTGCAGGTCTATCGAGGTACAGCGGGAGGCGGCTGAGCTTGCCCAGCTCTCGATAGAGGAAAACGGCTTTGCCGGAAAAATGCAGGTGGAGCTTGGAAATATTAGAGACTATAAGCAGCTCTATGCCCACCAAAGCCTGGACCTGATGGCCTGCAACCCGCCCTATTATCCGGCGGACAGCGGGTACCGGTCTCAAAATTCCTCCCGAAAGCTTGCCCGCCACGAGGATCAGCTGACCCTGGAGGCCCTGGCCGTTGCCGGAAAGTACTGCCTGAAGCACGGCGGCAGGCTTTGCCTCTGCCTGCCCACGGAACGCCTGGCAGAGGCCATCGAGGTTTTTCACCCACACGGGCTGGAGCCGAAGCGGCTGCGGCTGATCCAGTCAAAGCCCGGAAAAGCGCCCTACCTGTTCCTCCTGGAATGCCGCCGGGGAGGCAAGCCGGGGCTCCTGACAGAGCCCACTCTGAGCATCACAGACGAGCAGGGAAACTACACCGAAGAAATGCAGGAAGTGTATGGGGATTACAGAGAAGCCGCCAGTCGTGAGCAGTTCGTCATAGAGGAGGGGCAAGGACAGTAAATTACTGTTCAGCACACTAACGACCCCCACACACTGTCATCCTGAACAAAAGCAAAGCTTGCTTTGCTTTCAGTGAAGGATCTCGGTTAGCAGCAACTGGCGCATAAAAGGAATTTGTAGTCACTGGCTGGGATATGGCCGAGATTCTTCGCCTTCGGCTCAGAATGACAGTGGTGCGTGTGCCCCTTTTTTGTTACACCTTTTTTAACAACTAACTGCTTACAGCTAATTACTAGTGCGCTAAATTCCAATTTATCGTACTACTCCACACTGTCATCCTGAGGAGCATAAAAGGCGCTTTGCGCCTTCCTGACGAAGGATGACAGTGGAGGGTCGCCTGTCCTTTTCTAACAACTAACTACTAAAGACTAACAACTAAAGGACGAGATCCTTCTGGCGTTGCCCTCAGGATGACATGGAGGGAAGCTCGGCGATGACAGAGAGAAGGCTTGTTCTACTTTAACACCTAACTACTCACGACTAACAACTAAAAAAGGAGCTGACCATGGAACCGAAAGCGCTGGAAAAAGGGGCGCTGTATGTGGTGGGTACGCCCATCGGGAACCTGGGGGATTTTTCTCCCAGGGCCAGGGAGACCCTGGAGCAGGCGGATTTCATTGCCGCTGAGGACACCAGGGTGACCATGAAGCTTTTAAACCATTTCGGGATAAAAAAGCCCCTTCTGAGTTATTTTGAACACAACAAAATATCCCACGGAGAGCTGATTTTACAGCGGCTGAGGGCAGGGGAGACCTGCGCCCTGGTTTCCGACGCCGGCATGCCCGCCATTTCCGATCCCGGAGAAACGCTGGTGGCCGCCTGCGCAAAGGAAGGGATCCCGGTGTATGTGGTGCCCGGCCCTACAGCGGTGATCTCCGCCCTGGCGGTCAGCGGGCTGCCCACCGGGCGGTTTACCTTCGAGGGCTTTTTGAGCATGAATAAGCGCAGCCGCCGGGAGCATCTGCTTTCTGTGGAGCGGGAGACCCGCACCATGGTGTTTTACGAAGCGCCCCACAAGCTGCGGAAAACTCTTTCCGACTTTGAAAAAACTTTCGGGGGAGACCGGAAGATCGCCGTGGTGCGGGAGCTGACAAAGCTTCACGAGGAAGTCTGGCGCACCACCCTGAGGGAGGCCGCCGCCCACTACCGGGAACGGGAGCCCAAGGGGGAATACGTGCTGGTCATCATGGGGGCGGAGGCCCCCGCCTCAGAGCAGGAAGAATACACTCTGGAGGATGCCGCCGGGCTTGCCCGGGAGCAGATGGAGCAGGGCCTTTCCGCCGCCGACGCGGCCAAGGAAGCGGCAAAGCTGACCGGACTTCGAAAGGGAGACATCTACCGGCTTTTAAGCGGAAAATAATGCGGCGCACAAAGCCGTTTTTGTGATAGGAATCAGGGAAAAGGAAAATGGAGGAATTTTTATGAAGAAGCTGCTTGTATCTTTCCTGGCGGCGGGGCTCCTTTTGCTGGGGCTTTCCGCCTGCGCGCTGCTGATGCCGGCGCCCGGCTCGTCAAAAGCGCCGGAAAGCTCGGAAAGTGTCGAAACGGCCAGCGCCCTGGAGCTGACGCTGGAGTTTTCCTACGGAGAGAGGACCGGCGCCTATACCGGAGACATGCGGGATGGCCTGCCTCACGGACAGGGAACATTTACCTCTCAGAACGAAGAGGGCGGAGCCTGGACCTATACCGGAGAATGGGATATGGGGCACTGGAACGGTCACGGCAGATCGGAATGGGAAGACGGGACCTATTACGAAGGCGAGTACCGTGACGATGTGTACCAGGGGGAAGGCGTGCTGGGAAACGAAACCGCCCGCTGGGAAGGCACCTTCCAAAACGGCAGTATCGCAGAAGGAAAGTATTATTATAAAGACGTGCTGCTGTTTGAGGGAGTATTTGACCCTGCCACCAGCAGCCCGGTAAATGGACGGCTGTACAACATGGACGGCAGAGTTTACGAAGGTGAGATCGACCCGGAAACAGGGGAGCCCCACGGACAGGGGAAGATCCTGGAAGCGGACGGTACCGTAAGCTTTGAGGGAACCTTTGTCCAGGGGGAAGCGCAGGTCAAGGTGACTGCCGTGCCCTTCGCGGAAACAACAGCCGAGGGCGAAATGACCCGGGCAGAGCTTACCGACATGTATGCCCACACCGATGGCACCGGCACGGACTATACCGGCAGAAGGGCCACCATCACCGGCGTTGTCACCGCCGGGTTTACCACCACGGAGGGCGAGGTGCGGTTTGAACTCTGCCAGAATATCGGAGAGCGGAAAAACCCCACGCTCATTGCGGCAAAGGAGATCCCCCTTCAGGTGGGAGATATTGTAAAAGCCACGGGTACGCTGACAAACCAGGCCATAGAGCCCATTTTGGAAGCGGATACGCTGGAGGTGATCTCCCTGGAGGAAGGGGACGACCCGCCGCTGTTCCGAAGTGAAGAGCCGGTTTCTCAAACCATGGGGGATCTGAAGATCACCGTGGAAAAGGTGGAATTCTGCGAAAAACGGTTTTTGGTGTTTCTGTCCGTGGAAAACCTGGGAGAAAAAGAGGCTTACCTTGGGCGCAACGGCGATGTGGTGCAGGGCCAGACTCAGTATGAAAGCGATTACGATCCGCTGTATCTCGACTACCCCCAGATTCAAACCTCCATTCTGCCCGGGGTGAAAACCTCCGGCGTGATCCCCTTCCCCGCCATAGAAGCGGAAAACTGCCGGTTCTATTTTGAAGATGCCGTGTTCGAGATCGAAGTGAAAAAATAGCGAGAGAGAAACAGCATGAAAAGAGGAAATTACCTGGCCGCGCCGCCGAAAAAGCGCTTTGCGCGGCGGGGAGGACAGAGCTTGTTCAATCTGCCGCATAGAATGCGGTGAGCGGGAATATGTACTGAAAAGAAGCGTTCCGGCAAAGGCTTTTTACCATAGCCGGCAGGAAAAAGAAAGGACGGGAACGACATGCTGAGAAAAACCAAGATCATCTGTACGCTGGGGCCCGCGACTGACGACGAGGGAGTGCTGCGCCGTCTGATGCTGGGGGGCATGAACGCCGCCCGGTTCAATTTCTCCCACTGCACCCATGAGGACGCCCAGAAGAAGCTGGAGGTGGTCACCCGCCTGCGGGGAGAGCTGGGCCTGCCTATTGCCACGATCCTGGATACCAAGGGCCCGGAAATCCGGGTAAAGTCCTTTGCGAACGGCCCCATCGAGCTGAACAAGGGGGATACCTTTACCCTCACCACCCGGGAGGTGGAGGGAGATGAGAAGATCGTTTCCATCACCTATCAGGACCTGCCGAAGGACCTGCAAACCGGAGCCAGGGTGCTGATCGACGACGGCCTGGTGGAAATGAAGGTGCGCAATATTTCCGATACGGATATTGTCTGCGAGGTGAAAAACGGCGGCAGGGTGTCAAACAACAAGGGCATAAACGTTCCCGGCACCAAGCTTTCCATGCCCTTTATCAGCGAACGGGACCGTTCCGATATCATTTTCGGCATTGAAAGCGGCTTCGATTTTATTGCCGCCTCCTTTACCCGTTCCGCTGCGGATATTTTGGAGATCCGAAAGATCCTGGAGGAATATCACTGCCATTCCATCAATATCATCGCCAAAATCGAAAATATGGAGGGCGTGGAAAATATCGATGAGATCCTCCGGGTGGCGGACGGCATCATGGTGGCCCGGGGCGATATGGGCGTGGAGATCCCCTTTGAGGATGTGCCCGTGCTGCAAAAGCAGCTGATCCAGAAATCCTACCACGCGGGAAAGCAGGTAGTCACCGCCACCCAGATGCTGGATTCCATGATAAAGAACCCCCGCCCCACCCGGGCGGAGGCCACCGATGTGGCGAACGCCATTTATGACGGCACCAGCTGCATCATGCTTTCCGGGGAGACCGCCGCGGGCAAATACCCGGTGGAGGCCCTGGAAACCATGGTGCGCATTGCGGAAAAGGCGGAGCAGAGTATCAATTATATCCAGCGGTTCAATTCCCGGGACAATTCCGATATCGCCTTCGATGTGACAAACGCCATTTCCCACGCCACCTGCACCACCGCCCACGACCTGGGGGCAAAGGCCATTATCACGGTGACAAAGTCCGGCGGTACGGCCCGGCAGCTTTCCAAGTTCCGGCCGCTGTACCCCATTGTGGGCTGCACCATTCACGAGCATGTCTGCCGCCAGCTGAACCTTTCCTGGGGCGTTTCCCCCTTGGTGATTGCCGAGGAAAAGGATACTGACGCATTGTTTGACCATGCAGTAGACGCGGCGGAGCAGGCGGGCATTGTGAAAAACGGAGATCTGGTGGTCATCACCGCCGGGATGCCCCTGGGGGTCTCCGGCACCACCAATATGATGAAGGTCCACGTGGTGGGCCATGTGCTGCTCACCGGCCAGGGCGTCACGGAGAAATCGGTTTCCGCCCGGCTGTGTGTGGTGAAAAAGCCGGAAGACCTGAAAAATTTCCGGGACGGAGATATTTTGGTGATCGAGGAAACGGATAATTCCATGGTAGATTATCTGCGCCGCGCCTCCGGCATCATCACCGAGCAGAAGGGCCAGAACACCCACGCCGCCATCGCGGGCCTGGCCATGGATAAGCCCGTGATCACCGGCGCGGAATACGCCACCGATATCCTGAAAAACGGCGCGGTGGTCACGCTGGACGCCAACACGGGAAGAGTCAGCGCGTGCTGAATTAGTTGTTAGTTGGGAGTAGTTAGTTGTTAGAAAGGGCGAGCCGCCTAACTGTCGTCCTGAGGGAACACAAAAGGCGCTTTGCTTTTGTTCAGCGATGACAGAAAGGGAGTCAGGACGACAGGCGAGGGCAGAGCGATAAATTATTGTTTAGCGCTCACCCCTTGGCTTCTCGCCTGTCGGCTCGGGTGCTGTGCCCCGGTGGGGCACGCCCAGCACCGACCGAAGCGAAAGCGTAGACCGGTTCGCACCAGCGTACCAGGAAAGTTATAACTTTCCGGCACGC
>JAETPP010000249.1 GCA_021771115.1 Bacillota bacterium
AGCAAGCAAGCAAGCAAGCAAGCAAGCAAGCAAGCAAGCAAGCAAGCAAGCAAGCAAGCAAGCAAGCAAGCAAGCAAGCAAGCAAGCAAGCAAGCAAGCAAGCAAGCAAGCAAGCAGCATAGCTGCGCCCTTTTTTACCCCGTTCTTATTTTTACATACACAGAAACGGCAGAGCCGGTTAAGAGGCATGGGAATACCCATGCCTCTTAACCGGCTTCTTTTCATCTAAGGATGATATGCAGGGCGTGGCAGACTTAGATTTGTGGAAGGAGAAAGGCATTTGGAGAAAGGATACATAGCACCGGCGGCCGCGTGGAAAAAGCTGCGCGCGGCGAAGGGGCTGGGGCAGACAGTCTATCTTTATGGGGCGACCGGCTATGGGAAAACGGAACTTGTGAGGCAGTACCTGTCAAGGCGCAGATACCGCTACATCTCCTGTGCGGAGGATGCCGCAGGGCTTACGGAGGCAGCACAGAGCGCCGGGGAAGAAAAAGAGGGGGAACCCCGGAGCGTGGTCGTGGCGGACGACCTGCACCTGCTGAAAAACGCACAGGGGCGAAAGGCCGTCCTGTCCCTTGCGGGGCGTTCGGACATATGGCTCATTTTAATCTGCCGCAGCCCCGTACCGGCATGGCTGATGCCGCTTTATATAAAAGGCAGTTTCCTCGTGATCACGGAGGATGACCTGCGGCTTGGGGAAAAAGAAATCTCCGCCTACATGGGGGCACAGGGGCTTACCCTCATGGGGGAGGAACTGGCATTTGTGGCGGAAAGGAGCCGGGGGAACGCCTATATTGTGCGCCATGCCGCCCTTAAGATGCTGGAGGGCATGCGCCCCGGCCCGGAGATGGCGCAGGAGATCATGGAGGCTTTTGCCGCATACCTGGAAAGCCATGTGATGGTGCAGTGGGACTGCGACTTACTGGAATTTTTAATGCAGGTGAGCGTCACCGATGAATTTACCCTGCCCCTTGCACAGATGGCCACGGGCAACCGCCGTGCGCCGGAGCTTCTGGAGCGGGCAATGGAGACCGGGAACTTCCTTTCCTGTAAGGACGGCGTATACCGCCTGCGCCCGCAGCTTATCCGGGCGCTGCGCAGGCGGGCGGCGAAGGAATACAGCCCCCAGGAGCGGGCAGACCATGCCTACAACGCGGGGCTTTATTACGAGATGCAGGGGCAGATCGTGCCTGCCCTGGCCATGTTTGAACAGTGTGGGAAGAAGGAGCGGATCAGGGAACTTTTAATAAGGAACGCCCGCCTGAACCCCGGCAACGGCCACTACTTTGAACTGCGCCGCTATTACTTACAGATGGGGGAAAAGGAGCTGGAGGAGAGCCCCGTGCTGATGGCCGGGATGAGCATGCTCTACTCCCTGCTGATGCAGGAGGAGGAAAGCGAATACTGGTACCGGAAGCTGGAAAAATTTGCAGCCTCCGCGAAGGGCGGGCAGAAACGGGAGGCCGTAAGCCGCCTGGCCTACCTGGACATCGCCCTGCCCCACCGGGGGAGCGCGGACATGATAGGGATCATGAAGAGGATGCCCGCCCTGATCTTTGACCGGGGGATGAGTCTGCCGGAATTTTCGGTGACGGCCAACTACCCCAGCACCATGAACGGTGGCAAGGACTTCTGCCACTGGAGCCGGGAGGACAGGAAGCTGGCGGCCACCATCGGGAAGCTGGTGGAGCGGGTGCTGGGCCGGTACGGGAAAGGGCTTGTGAAAGTGGCGCTGGGCGAGAGCTTTTATGAGAAAGGGGAGGACGCCTACGAGGTCTTAACCCTCCTTGCCCGTGCGAAGCTGGAGGCGGAGGGCGGCGGCATGACAGAGATCGCCTTTGCCGCCGTGGGCCTGCAGGTGCGGCTTGCCACCCTCCAGGGGGAAATCCAGACGGCGGAGGAAGTCCTTGCCTCCTTTGAAAAAAGCGTCAGGGAGCAGGGGGCGGTGCAGCTCCTTCCCAACATAGGGGCGTTACAGTGCCGCCTTGCCCTTTACCAGGGGGACAGGGAAGCGGTGCTGGCGTGGATGGGGCAGGCCCCGGACGAGGACAGGGAGTTCTGCATCCTGGAGCGTTACCGCTACCTTACGAAAGT
>JAETPP010000250.1 GCA_021771115.1 Bacillota bacterium
TTGTATATGTTATGCACCCATTATAATGTTTCCATTTGTATATGTCAAGCGTTTTTCTCGTTTCTCTGTTTACATTTGTATATATTTCTGCTATGCTTGTTTTTCAGAGAGAAGGTGTACTTGTATGAATAAAAAAAGTGCGATGGGACAGCGTATCCAAGAGCTGAGAAAAGCTGCTGGGTTAACTCAGGAACAGCTGGCACAGCGAATCGGTGTAAGCATGGCGGCAGTTCGCAACTATGAAAACGGCCTGCGGGAGCCGAACTCAAAAGCGATGGCTGCTCTGGAGCGCTTTTTTAAAGTAAGTGGGGAATATCTCCGGTGTGAGATAGACCGTGAAACATTCCTTCAAAACAGTGCCGTAATTCAGGATCGCTTGGATGGTCTGGTGGGTCTGTTCCAGACTTTCAAGCTGGACTTTGACTGCAGCTCCCAGGAGCGGCAGATGCTGGCCGTTTCCATCCTGTCCGGGGTGATGGAAACTGTGACCATCCAGCTGCTCCACGATGACGGCCCCGCTGATCTGGATGGGGAGCAGTTCGCGCAGATCTTCCAGGCCGCCTTCGCATTGAATCCGCAAGGACGCACTGAGTTGGCGAAGCGGGCCGCCGAGCTGACACAGTTGGAGCAGTACAAAAGGGAGAAATAGCATGAAGATAATGAGTGCCGATGAATGGAAACATGAGCTGGATCAAAAAATAGCGGAAGAAAAAAAGACTGAAGCTGATTGGAAGTTACTAACTAAGGCACAACAATTTGAAAAAACAAACATAAAAAAAGCTATTGCGATTTACGAAGGCTTTGTAAGCGAATTGGCGCATTATCCTCTCCCGTATCTTCGGCTGCCCATCATCTATCGAAAAGAAAAAGACTATCAAAATGAAGTTCGTGTGTTGCAGGCCGCTCTACTTGTGTTTGCCCGTGATAATGATGAGAGAAACTATTCTGATGCGGCCAAAAGACTGGATAAGGCATGGGCACTGCTGACATCTTTACCTTTGTAATGTATCGGATAGGTCTATTCATGTAAGGCTTTTGTCAGAAAATCACAAATTCCGTTATACTTTCGGTGTTGCCGTGCCCTCTTAAACGCCGCCTTTTAAGAGCCTCTTAAAAACCGCTTGTCCGGCCCTTTTAGCCCGGACATTCTGGCCCGGACATTTTCAGGGCCGAGTGCCCGCAAAGCCCCTATTTCCGGGGTGCGGACACCAATTTGGAGCGCGGACACATTTTGTCCGGGCTGTCCGGGCCTTTCAACAAAGAAAAAGACCTTTCAAGCAGGGGAGAAGCCGCTCGGTGCGCGCCCCGCTTAAAAGGTCTTTTTTGTGTTCTTAAAACCCCGCAAGCCCCCGCCGCGCCGTGCTTTTCGCCCTCTCGCCGTGCCTGCCGCCCTGTCCGCTTAAACGCCCTTAAAAGGGCCTCTTAAAACCCCGCCGCCTGACCGCCTCCCTGGTGGCCTGGTTGGGGTAAAAAACAAAAAAAGAAATTGCAATCCCATTTTCACAGGACTACAATTTCTTGCTTGATTTTTTACACTTCTACCGCTTGAATACCTTGATTTTAGGCCAGTTCCCGTGTTTTTTCGGGATATTTCACATCAAACCCTTTGACCGGCCTACATTTCTCAACTATCCTGAAAACTTACACAGATTCCAGGGTGCAGTCGGAATCATCGGGCCTGTGCTCGATCACGCCGGCATATGCCCGAATGTCGGAAAGAGGGATGCGCGGAAAGGCTTTGCCAGCGGGGCGCGGATGTGATATCATAGTCCAAAAACGAGAGAAGGAGACCGCCCATGAGTTACGCCGACCAGGTATTCATCCAGAACTGCAAGGAGATCCTCGCCCACGGCACCTGGGACACGGCTCTGCCCGTCCGCCCCCGCTGGGAGGATGGGGAGAGCGCCCACACCGTAAAGCGATTCGGCCTCGTTAACCGCTACGATCTCCGGCGGGAGTTCCCCGTCCAGACCATCCGCAAAATGGCCTTCAGGAGCGCGGTGGACGAGCTTCTGTGGATCTGGCAGAAGAAGTCCAGCAACATCGGGGACCTGCACTCTCACATCTGGGACGCGTGGGCCGACG
>JAETPP010000251.1 GCA_021771115.1 Bacillota bacterium
CCATCCATTCATCTCCTTTTATGTGAAAACTTATTCAATCGTTTTGATGTAATAATTCTTTACTGTCTCCGTAATGAATCCTTTTTGTACCATACCGGCCAGGATTCCTGCCATCTGCGGCAGTCCCAACCCCGTTTCTTCCAAAAGTTCCTCTACGCCTTTCGGTTGTAAACTTAAACAACTATACACCAAGCTTTCATCTTTTGCAAGTAATAATTCTCTTAAATTTTCCTGTTTTCCGCCGAAATCCATACACAATTCCAATTCTGTCAAAAATTCTTCCACATCAGAAATGATCCCTGCCCCCTGGCGAATCAATGCGTTGCAGCCGGCGCTTAAGGGGTCATAAAGCCGCCCCGGAACCGCATAAATATCTTTCCCCTGCTCTAAGGCATAATCTGCCGTAATGAGGGAGCCGCTCCTGCCTTTCGCTTCCACCACCACAACCACGTCGGAAAGACCGGAAATGATGCGGTTTCTCGCTGGAAAAAGCTGCGGCAGGGGTTTTGTGCCCGGCGGATACTCAGAAATAATTCCGCCGCAGTTTAAAATATTGTCATAAAGCTTTCCCTGGCAGCGGGGATAGCAGATGTCCACGCCGCAGCCTAAGACGGCATAGGTCCTCCCTGCGCCTTTGAGGGCCCCCCAGTGGCTTTCCCCGTCAATTCCCTGTGCCATGCCGCTTATCACCGCCGCTTTGCACTCTGCTAACCGTTTCCCGATTTTCTCCGCCACCGTACTGCCGTAGGCGGAGCACCGCCTCGCTCCCACCACTGCCACCGCCTTCTGCCGGGGCTCCGGCAGCTTTCCTTTCACGTAAAGGCTGTAGGGCGCATCCGGTATCTGCCGTAATTTTTCGGGAAATTCCGGTTCTTCCCTGGAAAGGAAGGTAATACCCTGCTCCCCTAAGCGGTAAAAGGGCGTCTCATAATCCCTTTTCCTGCTCTCTATCACCGCCTTTACCTGCTTTTCCGTGATGCCGGGCAGCAGCAAAAGCTGTTTTTCCGGCAGACGGTAAAGCTCTTCGGCGCTGCCCACTGTTCCCAACATACGGTTTCTGGAACGTATTCCGATGCCCGGTATATTCGATAACCAATAAGAATAATTCATGCACGCCCTCCTTCCCTGTTTTCCCAGTATTTTCTGTCCACGCTGCGGTAGCACACCGCTTCGTTTAAATGGCGGTCTAAAATAACCTCACTGCCCTCCATATCCGCAAGGGTGCGTGCCACCTTTAAGATTTTATGATAGGAACGCGCCGTAAGCTCTAATCTGCGGTATATCTGCTCCATATATTTTTCCTGCACTGCGGTGAGAGGACAAAACTCTTCCATTCGCCCCGCCGGTATCTGGCTGTTATAGGAAAAATCCTCTCCCCGGTAGCGCTCTTTTTGTATCTGCTGTGCCGCCTCCACCCGTTTTCGGATCACCGCCGAGGACTCTTCCTTTCCTTTTTTCTTTAATTCCCCAAAGGAAAGGCCTGCCGTCTCCGCACAGATATCAATGCGGTCAAGGAGGGGCCTGCTGATTTTTCCGAGATAGTGCCCGATGCTGTTTTTCGTACAGGTACATTTCTGCATATCGGGATAATAGCCGCATTTGCAGGGATTCATGGCTGCCACCAGCATAAAATCTGCCGGGTATTCAAAATTTCCGTTCAGCCGCACCAGGCTGATTTTCTTTTCCTCCATGGGCTGCCTTAAAATTTCCAGGGTGCTTTTCTGAAACTCCGGCAATTCGTCTAAAAACAGAACTCCTTTGTGAGCTAAGGATATCTCTCCCGGCTTTGGAATGCTGCCGCCTCCTGCTAACCCCTGCAAAGTAACGGTGTGATGGGGTGCCCGGAAGGGTCTCACCCTCATGAGGCTCTCCCCTTTCGGGAAAAGACCGCTGACGCTGTAAATTTTCGAAAGTTCCATCGCCTCCCCCTCATCTAAGGGCGGAAGAATAGACGGAATCCGGGAGGCAAGCATGGTTTTTCCCGCTCCCGGCGGTCCAATCAAAAGCAGGTTGTGCATTCCCGACACCGCCACCTCGCAGGCACGTTTTCCCAACCTCTGCCCATAGACCTCCCCGAAATC
>JAETPP010000021.1 GCA_021771115.1 Bacillota bacterium
GCTTGAGCGCAGCCAATCTGGCGATTGGCAAGCGAAAGCTGTGCGCTATGACGGAAAAGATGCAAGCGAGATGTGCATAAAGCCGTTAGGCGTGGTTTGTTCAGTGGTTCCCTAGACTTCCTCTATCATATGGTATATGGTTTCTTTGATCAGTTCTCCCGCCGCCTTGGGGGACATCCGCCCGGGGAGGGAAGGAGCGTCCAGCACCCGGAGCTTCAGCCGCCGGGCCGCCTCCAGGTCGATGCCGCCGGGATGAGAGGCCAGCTCCAGAAACAGGGTATTCGGGCGCTGGCGGGCAAGGGCCTTTGCGGTAAGGACCTGGGCGGGCACGGTGTTGAACACCACGTTGTAATCTCCTCCCAGCTCCCGGTACCGCAGAGCGCCGCAGCCCAGGGCGCGGATCGCCGTTAGATCTGCGGCGTTTCTGGCACAGCAATCCGTTTGAGCGCCCAGCCCCTTCAGCATGAGGCACAGGGCCTTGCCGATCCTCCCAAAGCCCGTTACCAGGCAGCGGGAGCTGTTCAGGGCGCCCTCGTATTCCCGGATCGCCATGCCGATGGCTCCCTCCGCCGTCAGAAAGGCGTTTCCCACCATCAGTTCTTCCCGGGAGTAATAATCATAAGAGGCCACGCTGCCCCACACCTCGGAGGTTCCGTACAGCTTTTCCATCATTCCGCCGTATACGGCTTTTCCGAGAAACAGGGACGCGAAGGAATCGTCCAGCAAAATTTCTTCCTCCGAAAAGGGCGCGTTCAGCGTTTTCCCGTTTCTGGTCACGGGCAGGGGCAGGATCACCACCGAGCATTTTTCAGTGAGCTCCTTCAGGCCCGCCGCAGGCAGGCCTTCTGTTCCCTTTCCCTTTTCCAGGCAGGAGACCCATACCGGGTAGCCGTCCGCCGCGATGGAGCGGGCCAAATAGATCTGCCTTTGATCGCCGCCTATGATCCCGAAAGCACTGCTGTGAGACATCTATCATCAAACCTTTCAGGGTGGAAATACCGGTCAGGCCGGAAAACCTGATAAAACCGCCGGCAAAGCCTTCCGCCTGCAGTTACTTCATTTTATGGCGCTGGGCCCGGTTTGGTTCCCGGGCGGCCAGGACAGCTTTCCCGGAAATTTTTGAAGAAATTTTGCTTTTTTCCAAAGAAAGTATTTATTTTATCGGCGTTTCGCAATATAATAGACAGAGAAAATGAAATTCTCCGAAAGGGAGCAGTTTATGAACGCAGAAGGCAATTTACTGGATCATATAAAAAAGCTTCATTTTGTAGGGATCGGCGGCTCCGGCATGTGCCCCATGGCGGAGATCCTGCACCACAAGGGGTACCAGCTTACCGGCTCTGACATGAACGAATCCGATACCCTGGAACGGATCCGCGGGTATGGGATCCCCGTGACCATGGGCCACAAGGCGGAAAATATCGGGGACGCCGAGGCGGTGGTCTATACCGCCGCCTGCAAGCCGGATAACCCGGAGCTTGTGGCCGCCAGGGAAAAGGGAATTCCCACCCTGGAGCGCTCTGTGATGCTGGGGATTTTGACAGACCGGTTCCCCTCTTCTATCGCGGTTTCCGGCACCCACGGAAAAACCACCACTACCGGTATGCTCACCCAGATCTTGATGGAAGCGGGCAAGGACCCCAGCGCCATCATCGGCGGCAAGCTGCCCTTGATCGGCGGCAACAGCAGGGTGGGAAAAAGCGACTGCATCGTCTGCGAGGCCTGCGAATATGTGGATACCTTTTTGCAGCTGCACCCCGCTGTTTCCGTGATCTTGAACATCGACGCCGATCATTTGGATTATTTTAAGACGGTGGAGAATATTGTAAAATCCTTTCACCAATTTGCCACCCAGACCTCTCGGCTTCTGGTGGTAAACGGCGACGACGAACGGGCCATGGAAAGCGTGAAAAACCTTTCCGGGCAGCGGATCGTGACCTTTGGCCTGAAGGAAACGAATGATTATTATCCGGCCGAGATGAACGAGGAGGACACCGCCTGTGAGGATTTCACCCTGATGCACCACGGAAAGCCCCTGGGGCGGGTGAACCTGATCGTGCCCGGCGAGCACAACATGAAAAACGCCCTGGCGGCAGCGGCGGCGGCCCACTCTGTGGGTACAGAGCCGGAGGCCATCTGCGCTGCACTGGGGAACTTCGGCGGCGTACACCGGCGTTTTGAGGTACTGGGAAAATTCGGCGGCGTTACCGTGGCGGACGATTTTGCCCACCACCCCACTGAGCTTACCGCCGTGCTTTCCTCCGCCATGCGTATGGGCTACCGGCAGGTGTGGGCCATCTTCCAGCCCCATACCTACTCCCGTACTTATAACCTGCTGGAGGAATTTGCCCGCGCCCTCTCCATTCCGGATCATTTGATCATGACGGAGATCCTGGCGGTGCGGGAAACCAACACTTACAACATCCACACCGGCGACCTGGCGGCAAAAATTCCCGGCAGCGTGTGGTTTCAAAGCTTTGAAGAGATCGCAGACCATGTGATGGGCCTTGCCCAGCCGGGAGATCTGATCCTGACCCTGGGCGGCGGGGATATTTACAAGTGCGCAAATCTCATTGTGGAAAAATACAGGAAGCAGGAAAACAGCTGAATAAACTGCGGCCGGGCGTGGTTTTCACGCCCGGCTTTTTCTAAGAGGTGAAATGCTTCATGATCACAGAGGACTACATTCTGCGTATGATCCAGGACATGGTGCGGATGGTTTTGCGCCTGACCGGGCAAAAAATGGAAACGCCCTATACGCCGGAGCAGCTTTTATCTCTCCGCGCCGGGGACATGCCCCTCTTCCCCCAGCGGCTTCAGGTGCTTTTGGATCAGGGAGAGATAAACGAGGCGGAAAACCGGCTTTTCGAGGAAATAGATTTTTCAGACCTTCGGCAGCTCCCCATGGCTCTGGCCTTTTACCAATACTTAAACACCTTTTCCGACCCCCGCCTGGAAGCCTCCGGCTTCTCCCGGGAAGAGATCCGGGAAGGCCTCAGGGACTGCGCCGTGAAATTCGGCATAGATGAAAAGCTTTTTCAGATTAGTGGTTAGTTGTGAGTAGTTGGTTGTCAGAAAAGAGCAGGGGCTGTGCGCTAAATTATTGTTTAGCGCTCACCCTTGGCTCCCCTGAAAGGGGAGCTGTCAGCCGATAGGCTGACTGAGGGGTTCTACGTGGCAAGCTGGAACCCCTTCGTCACGGCTTCGCCGTGCCACCTCCCCTTTCAGGGGAGGCAAGGGTTTCTGCCTTTCTGTTAGTCTGCTAAATTCCAATTTAACGCATTCGCCACCCCACCACTGTCATCCTGAGGAACACAAAAAGCACTCCGCACCTTCCTGACGAAAGATCTCTCTTCATGCCTGAGTAAAAGGGCGAAGGACGAGATCCTTCACTTCGTTCAGGATGACATTTTTTGTCATCCTGAGGAACGGAGTGACGAAGGATCTCGCCTTTCATTCCCGGGCAAAAGACCAAAGGACGAGATCCTTCACTGAAAGCAAAGCAGGCTTTGCTTTTTGTTCAGAGATGACACAGGAGGGGGACGGGATGACAGATTGGGTGACTCAGTGATGGCAAAATGGGCGCTCCAAATGACAGGAAAGAACCGTTCATGCCCTTAATTGCTCATTACTCTTTGCTAATTCCTCATTAAAATCCCCCTTTCCAGCATCAAAAAAGCCCGCCCTGCGGCAATGTTTGCCGAAGGGCGGGCTTTTGATCGTTCACTATAAAACGGCTTCTCTGTTAGCCGTAAGAAACCAGGGGGTTCATCTTGCCGTGGGGATGGCCGTCTATTTTATCGATATATTTAATGGCCTTTCCCGCGCCCAGCACCACGCAGTCCTCCGGGTTTTCGAAGGTGACCACCGGGATCTTCGTTTTCTTGGAAAGCAGGGTGGAGAAACCGTAGAGGTTGGCGGAGCCGCCGGTAAGATAAATACCGTCGGTAAAGATATCGGCTAAAAGCTCCGGCGGGGTTTCCTCTAACGTGGCCTGCACCGTTTTGATGATGGAAATAGCGGGCTCAATTAAGGCTTCGATCATTTCATCGGAGTTCATCACAGTGGTTTCCGGCAGACCGCTCATGGCGTTTCTGCCCTTTAAGGTAAAGGTGAGCAGCTTCTTTCTGGGATAGGCGCAGCCAATGGCGATTTTTGCTTCCTCCGCCATACGGTCGCCGATGACCAGGTTGAACTTTCTGCGCACGTATTTGATGATGGCGTCGTTAAAATCGTCTCCGGCAGTGTGAATAGAATTGGCAATGGCAATGCCGTTTAAGGAAATTACCGCCATATCGGTGGTACCCTGGCCGATATCCACGATCATGGTGCCGTGGGGCACGGCGATATCCACTCCCGCGCCGATGGCCGCCGCTACCGGCTCTTCGATCAGGCAGACCTTCCGCACGCCCGCCGCGCCGATGGCATCTACCACAGCACGCTTTTCCACCTCTGTCAGCCCGCAGGGAACGCTGACTACCACCCGCGGCATAAAGACCCTGCTGCTGCTGACCTGCTTCAGATAATGGTTGATGAGGTGCTCCGCCATGGAAAGATCGGAGATCACGCCATTGGCCAGCGGCCGGGCCACCGTAATGCGGTCTGAGGTGCGGCCCAGCATATCGTAAGCCTCCGAGCCGATGGCGATCACCTCGTCTGTATAATTATCGACAGCGATAATAGAGGGCTCGCTCAAAACGATCCCCTTACCGTCCAGATAGATCTTGAATTTTGAAGTTCCCAGGTCAATGGCAATATCCGTTCCTATCATCCCGCACCTTCCTTGTTGACCTTCCGCTGTTTTTCCTGTGCGGCCAGACGCGCACTGCTCAAGTCATAAACTCCCATATTATTTTTCTATTATACCATAAGCGCCGAAGGCACGTTGGTATAATGTGCCGATTGCCCGTCTGAGCGAAGCGAAGAACTGGGCAAGGCAAATTAAAATTTATAATATCCGCGCTCTTTGCGGATATTATACAACATCCCCTTCGCTTTTTCAACAGGAAAAGATTCTCTTCTTATCGGCATTCTGTTTCTCCACTATATGGAGAATAAAGCGCAGAAATCATAGCAAGATATCGATAAAAATTTTTCAAAAAGGGCGGCCCGCACAGACCGCCCTTTTTGAAAGCCTAAAGCCTTTTCTCTATTCCGTACTGACTTCCTTTAGCCGCCGGTTCAAAGCTTCTGTCATAAAAAGCATCAGTATCACGAAAAACAGCAGGAAAAAGGGGTATAACCCCACGCTGATCTGCTGGGCCAGCAGGCCGAACAGGGGCGGCATAAAGGTACTGCCGCAGTAGGCGCTTGCCATCTGAATGCCTACTAAAGCCTGGGAATTCTCCTTGCCGAAGCTTGTGGGAGTGGAATGGATGATGCAGGGATAGACCGGCGCGGCCCCCAGGCCGATGATCACCAGGCCCCCAAGGGACAGGAAATTCAGAGGCAGCGCCGCCAGCACCGTGCCGAAAAGCATGACGAGGATGCCCACCCGGATCATCCTTTTATCTCCGAAGCGGTCCGCCACAAAGCCGTTTAAGAACCGCCCTATCATTTCGCCCAGGTAAAACAAGGCGGTAAACTGCGCAGCCGTTTCCGGGCTTACGCCGCGAACGCCCACCAGGTAACTGCTGGCCCACAGCCCGGCGGTGTGCTCCAGCGCGCAAAAGCTGAAAAAGGCCAGCAGAACAAAGGGCACGCCGGGGATCCTGACCGCCTGGGAAAGGGTCACATCTCCGGCGGCCTGCTCCTCTGAGGAGGCCGCTTTCTTTTTCCAAAGCGGCAGGGACAAAACCAGGAGAACGGTGAGCACGATCTGGATCAGAGACACGCTGCGATAGCCCGCCTGCCAGCCTAAATTTCGTGACAGGCAGGCGCTCATAATATAGGGGCTGATGGTCACACCCACCGCCCAAAAGGCGTGAAGCCAGCTCATGTGGCGGGAGGAATAGTGCAGCGCCACATAATTATTCAGGGCGGCGTCCACCGCCCCGGCCCCCAGGCCGTAGGGCACCGTCCACAGGCAGAGCTGGTAAAATTCTCCGGAAGCAGAAAAACCAAATAGTGCCGCAGCAGTCATTCCCACACTGACAGCCGTAACAAGGCCCGTTCCCATTTTTCGGATCACCCGGTTAGAAAGCAGACTGGAAACGATGGTGCCCCCGGCGATGATCATGGAGATGATCCCGGCATAGGAAAGGGGCGATCCCAGCTCCAAACGCATGACGGGCCAGGCCGAGCCTAACAGGGAGTCAGGCAGGCCAAGGCTGATAAACGCCATATAGATGACAGCCAACAACAAAGAAACCATTTTACACCTCTGAACGATGGGCACAAAGCCAAATTTACATTCTATTTTACTACCGCGAGCAGCCGGGCTTCTATCATTTTTCCCCGAATATAGTATAACAATATTCCAAAAAAGTAAAGTGCTGCCATATACTGCGGTGAGAGGAAACACGAGCTCCACTTCTTGATAGCGCGATAACGCTCTCTTTGCTTCCCAAACAAGCGCAAGAGACAGGCAAAATGAAATGTCATCCGGGAAAGCTTGAAATTCTGTTACAGCACATTGTAATATTTCAAAAGACAGCATTCGGTTTTGGAAATATATACTTACAGCATCGCAAGAATGAGAAAACCAAAGCACCATTCTTCTGCTCTGAATTCGAGTATACAAATTTTAAGGCCACACCGCTCGAAGACCGTCCTGCGGGCTGTGCAAACCACCATGGTTTTGATTTTCTTGATCTTATTCCATCGTGCCGCACCACTCTCCCATGCCAATCGTCAAATCGGCCCCAGTCGATTCGTACACCCTGACGGACTGGCGCTTATTTGAAAACAGAGAAAGTGTCGGATTTTTGTTCAGGAGCAGGTGATTTCAAGACAAAAAACCTCGAAGCCTTTTGGAGGTTCGAGGTTTTTTGGCGTGGGAAGCGCCTGTTTCCGGGCAAAAAGACGGTGTTTTTGATTTTTCAAACAGCCCCTAATCAGGTATCTTTTCTTTCCAGGTAAAAATAGGCTGTGGTTCGATAGAAATCCCGGCGATAGAAGGTGATAAACGCATCTTCCGGAATATCCTTCCATTCCCAGTCTTTCCTGTAAAGGTGGATCATTTTTCCTCCGATATCCGCGCCTGACGGGATTATTTCCGCTCCTTGGCTCAGGAGCTTTTGGGCCTGAGGCTTTGGACATCCTCCAATATTTTGGAGCGTCACACGGCATCCGTCATCAAAAAAGATCGGATCTTCAGTATGGAACCTGTAGAAGGTGGACTTTCCTTCTTCATTTTGCGTACATCCATGGCAGCGTCCGATAAAAACGCCCTGCCCCCAGGCTGTTCCGATATAGTCTTCCGTACCTGTTCCGACAAGAGAAGGAAACTCGTCTTTTCCAAAATAGACCTTGACCTCTCCTTCTCCCCACCAGCTGTCCCCATAAACAGCATCCGCCGAAACAGCAACGCTCATTCCCAGAAACCGGCCTTTTCCCTCCGCAGCCAGGATCTGCACATCATCACCGAGCTCTGGCGCCGTTTGCGCAAACGCAGTGTGAAAATACAGACTTTCTTCCGGAACAGGCTCTTTTGTGATATTCACATCATAAAACAAATGCGTAATATCTTTTCCGGATAAATTTTTAAGAGTCAAGCGGGCGCGCTTCCGGAACGGCATAGGGATCCAGCATACGAAGGAGCGGCCCTCCGGAGAAGCCACGCACTGGTTTTCAAACGGGATCATCTGCCCGTTACCCATACAGAAAAAGTCGCCTATGGGAACGCAAACAGACGGCGTTTCCTCATTGTCCCAAAAAGCGTTGAGATAGACTTTTGAAAGCACTTCCGGAGAGCGATCCGCAAGCGTAAACCAAATACGCCGGATCACTCCCTGGCCTTGAAGATCACACAGTACCAGTTCTTCATCCCTGTGAAAGAACGAGAAGGGATGACCCTTTGCACCGTTATTTTCTTTCCCGCCAGCTCCACGCTCTCCCGTGTGGTTTTCAAAGCTTACCCATACAGGTTCTTTGTTTTGAAACTGAAACCATTCCATATTCTTCATCCTTTCACTGCTCCTATGGTAATTCCTTTTACAAAATAGCGTTGAAAAAATGGGTATACCGCTAAAACAGGCAACGCGCCCAATACCGCCACGGCCATTTTAATCCCAACTGTAGGCATTGGCCCCATAGAACTGCCGGTGGTGGCCGCCTGCTTCATTATTTCCGTGTTGGTAAGCATTCTGTTGAGCAACACTTGTATGCTGAAAAGGCGATCATCTGTAATATAGTATAACCCATTCAGCCAATCGTTCCAATACCCCAATCCAACCAGAAGCGCCAACGTTGCAAGAATAGGAAGAGACATGGGCAGAACCACTTGCCAGAGAATGCGGGTCTCCCCGGCGCCGTCGATACGCGCCGCCTCAATGATCACGTCAGGTATGTTGGTGTTGATATAGGTGCGCATCATGATCACATTAAAAGCATTCATCAGCAATCCCGGCACCAGAAGCGCCCATATGGTGTTTTTGATGTGAAATGTTTGCGTCCACATCATGTAAGTGGGGATAAGTCCTCCGTTAAACAGCATTGTAAAAAAGAGGAAAAAAGCAAAGAAATTCCGTTTTGGCAGATCCTTGCGTGAAAGCGGGTAAGCAAACAGCGTAGTAAGGATCAAATTGACAACTGTTCCTACAACGGTAACGATCGCGGATACCGCATATCCCCTTACGATTGCCGTAGAATCGACCAACAAATATTCATATGCAGTAAAATCTATCTTTTTAGGAATAAAAGAATAGCCCTCACGTATCAAAGTAGCCTCTTCTGTAAGAGAAGAAGAAAGCAATAGAATAAACGGCAAAACGCAAAAGAGGGAGAGCAGGATCATAATAGCATGGGCAACGACCTGAAATGTTTTGTTTTTTTCAACCATACAGTCCTTCCCCCTTTCTCAGAAAAGAGCGCTTTCCGAATCGATCCGCCGCACCAGCTGATTCGCGGAAATCACCAGAACAAAACCCACAAAGGACTGATACAATCCGGCTGCCGCCGACATGCCGATATTATTCATTTTCATCAATCCACGGTAGACATAGGTATCAATGGTATTGGTCACATCAATGAGCGGACCCTGGTTCATCGGCACCTGATAGAACAATCCGAAATCGGAATAGAATATTTTGCTGATACTCATCAGCGTGAGAATAATGATCGTAGCTTTCAAACCCGGCAAAGTAATGTGTACAAACTGCTGCCATCGGGAAGCTCCGTCTATTACCGCCGCCTCATAATACCCGCGGTCGATCCCCACCAAGGTCGCATAATAAAGAATGCAGTTGTATCCTATTCCTTTCCAGATATTCACAATCACCAAAATAAACGGCCAATACTTTGGAGAAGAATACCAGGAAATCGGTTCATGCCCCAGCGGTTTCAGAATCCCGTTATTGATAAAGCCGTTTTCCGTGTTCAAAAAAGCATATACGAGATAGCTTACAATAACGATCGAAACAAGATAAGGGATAAGTATAACAGTTTGATAGGTATTTTTGGCCCATTTGCACCGGATCTCATTCAGGAACACCGCTACAGTTATAGCCAGAATAGTTCCTAAAACAATAAAGACCAGATTATAGCAGATCGTGTTTCTGGTGATTACCCAAGCGTCTTTTGTCTTGAAAAGGAATTCAAAATTTTTTAACCCAACATTGGGGCTCCCGTAAATACCGGTTTTGAAATTATATTGCTTAAAGGCCAGCACGATCCCGCTCATAGGAACATAATTGTTTATTATCAAATAGATACAGCCCGGCAAAAGCATGAAATACAGCGGAACATAGCGCTTCATTCGCTGCCTTGAGGCTTTTTTCTTTTTTGCTGCAGCCATCATTCGCTTGCCCTCCTTTTTCAAAAGTAGGGCGGAAATGTCTCCCACACTTCCGCCCACATTTCCGATCAATTATTGATTTGCAAGCCAAGCATCAAGCTGCGACTGTTTCTCCTGAATAATGGTATCAAGGCCGGCGTCCTTTAACTCTTTGTTCATGGCGGCCAGCGTTTCTTCCGGCTCCAGCACGCCGCATTCCAAGCCGTTCTTATACTTGCTCACTACATTCTGGCAGGCAGTGACCTCATTGAGCACGTTCGCGTTATTCCAGGCAAATCCTTTTGCAGGGGATTTTCGGGCATTGGTATTGAAATCGTTCAGCTGCTGCCAAATATCAGCATCATCCCCGTTCCAAATGGCGCCGACCTGCTGGTTTGGCCAAGACCATCCGAGAACGGAATATCCGGTGTTTGCAGTTGTTATTCCATCTACATAATCAACGGCATTGGTTTCCTTATCGACATATTTATAATGCTTACCTTCTATGCCGTAAATAAACGCGTTGGAAACATCTGCGTCGGTATACATCATGTTGAGCAAGGCCATTGCCTTCTCCGGATTTTCGCTGTTGGAAGCAATACACCACGGGGCAGCTACCATTGCGGTTGTGGAGAAGGGCTCTACGATCTGGCACTGCACCAAATCGGTTCCGGCTTCGCGGCTGGCCTGCAAAACAGCGCCCGGCTTTGAATGGACAAAGCCCCCGAAAATGGTACCTGCACCCAACAACTGCTCCAGGCTGGAGGTGTTACTGGTAGCATCAGGCATGATCAGCCCTTCCTGATTCCACCTGTACATACGGGTAACCATTTCTTTGTAAGACTCGGTTTCAAACAGATTGACAACGGTGGTGTCATCTTCAAAAACATTTTCAATTACGCCGAAGCTATCTGCCAGATCATCGTAGGGAAGAGGAAGACCGATTGATCCTGAAGCAGAACCTACAGGATAAACTTCGGGCAGTTTTTCCTTGACTTCCTTCAGAACCGCTTCCAGATCGTCCAATGTCTTAATAGCTTCATAATCAATGCCTAATTCTTCAACATATGACTTACGCATCTGGAAGTTTTTGTTCTGGGCCTTATCCTTATTCATGGGAACGCCGTAGATGCTTCCGCCGATGGTCACACAGTTCCAGTCATCCTTGCTGATTGCTTCATATGTTTCTTTTCCCTGATTCTGGAGGAGGTCATCCAAAGCAACGACCTGCCCTGTAGAGGCCATGCTTGAGAGCGGAATATACCAGGGAACAGCTGCAAACAGATCCAATTTTTCTCCTGAAGTAAGAGCCAGATTAAGCTGCTCCTGGGTTACACCTCGAGTCAATTCCACTTTTACTCCGATCTTGTCTTCTGTCAGCGAGCTGATGTAATCAGCCACCTCCCGGCAGTCCTCGGTTTTGGCGTCGCCGATCGCCATTACATAAGCGGTATACACTTCGTCATTGCTCTTGTCCTCATTATCCTGCTGGTTGCTTGACGAAACCGGTTTTTCACCATCCGGATTTACCTGGCTTTGGTTTCCGCCGCTCTGCGATGCGCAGCCCGCAAAAGCCGCGAGGACCATCATCAGAGCAAGCAAAACTGCGATTGCCTTTTTCATACTCATAACATTTCACTCCGTTTCCTGAGGGCAATTCCATACACGCCCTCGAAATTTTATGCTTTTATGTTACCAGCGCGCTGAAAAAGACTCCACCACAAAAAAGACCGTGCATTGTTTCCTTTCCGACCTTTCAAATGAAACCGGCATATTTATTATCAAAAAACCGACTTTTCCTGTCATTTTTCCGTCCAAACGGAAAAACAGATCGGTTTCGGCCCGAAAATCATGCTTTCCGTTCTTCTTCGGGCGTCATTCCCATCACCTTTTTATAAGTCTGAGAAAAATGGGAAAAGTTGGCATAACCGACCCTGGACGCGATGGTTCCGATAGGGAGCTGCGTGCTTTTTAATAAGTCTCGGGCAATGTTCATTTTCTCCGTTGTAATGAACTCTTTTAGGGAAACTCCCATTTCCTTTCTGAATATTCTGGAAAGATAGTCCGGGTTTAAGAAAACCTCTGCGGCAATTTCCGTTCTCCTGATATCTTCGTCAATATGGCTATAAATATACTGAAGGATCCTATCGATCAGCTTTTGATTTTCCGCCGGATCCGCACGGTGAAAGCTGGGGATCACATAATCGATCAGTCTGTATAAACCATCTACCGTTTGATAGGCGGCAAGATAGTCGTTCAACACCTCCGGACTGCTCAGAATATCCTGAATGGAAAAATTCTTCTGCTCCGCCACAACAGAAAACATCTGGATAAATCTTTGGTAAAACATTTTCAACAGATTTGCATTTAGCTTTCCGCTTTGCCGCAAGCCTTCCAGATGTTCATATATTTCATCACGAACAGGCAGCGCATCTCCACTGAGCAGCATACTTCCCCATCTTTTGATCCTGTGATCCAGTTCTCTGTCTTCTTCCGGATCTTCCTCAGAATACATCGGAATACAGATTTCTTCCGTCTCTCCAACATTATCCTGCATTCTGCGCCAAAGAATTTGATTTTGCGCGGACTGCATTCCCATGGGAGCTGCCTTTCCGATATAAGCAGCCATGCCGATATGAAACTGTTCACGACAAAACTGCTGAAAAAAGGAAAGCTGCCTCATTACCAAATCTTCTTCCGGAGCATGTCCGTTTTCCATATAAATCAAAAGGCCGTATTGCCGCTCTTCCGCCTGTACCAAAACAGTCTTGTAGGAAAAGACCGCAAGCAGCTCCTGCAAAACATTAGAGGAAGCATAACGAAGCAAAGCCTCTTCCAATTCCTGTTCTTGCCCGAAAAAGAAGCGCAGCAAAACACAAATTATTTTCTGATCGCCTTCCAGACAGATATCCATTTGACGCAGGCGCTCCAAAACCAACGGTACATTTTCATCTTTTCCAAAAAAGACACCTCTCAGTGCTCCATCCAGAAAAATATCCCGATTCTCCGAAAACGCCTTACCGTAAGAAGAATACTTTTGAGCTTCCGCGCGTGTGCAAATACGGTTTTCCGCCCGTATCACCGCATCCTGAATCTCTTCATACCGGGCAGGCTGCAAAATGTAATCAAACCCGCCCAAACGAACCGCTTCTCTTGCGTAATCAAAATCGGCATGGGCTGTTAAAAAGATGCATTCCTCCACCAGGCCCCGCTCTTTGACCCACCGATACAGACTGAGCCCGTCTTCCACCGGCATCTCAATATCGCAAAGCATAATATCAACCTGCTGCTTTTCCAGAATCTTTCTGGCCTCAAAAGCGCTGTATGCCTGATAGACTTCTTTTATCCCTATCTTTTCCCAATCCACTCCCGAACAAATTTCGCGCACCACGGGAACCTGATCGTCCACCAGCAAAACATTCAATTTGCTCACACCTCCAACCGCGTATCACTTGGATTTTCGGGTCTCATCTCGTACGGGAAGAAAATTTCAATCTCCGCGCCCTTCCTGTTGGAAAAAAGGAATGTACACTTATCTCCATAAAGAAGGCGGAATCTCCCGCATACATTTTGAATTCCAATATGCCGCCCGTCCGATTCAATTTCTTCCCGATTGAGCTTTTGCAATATATCTTCGGGAAATCCTACTCCGTTATCCCGTATTATAATGCTGACATAATCCTCTTCCTCTTTGTTTTTCAGCAAAGAGATCTGAATATATATCGAAAGGGCATAGCCCATATCAACGCCGTATTTTACCGAATTTTCCACAAAGGTAAGCAGGGAAAGAGGCGGCAAGCACAGGTCCTGCAGCCGGGGATCCACTGTGATTTTACACACAGGCGGGATCTTCATCCACATACTTTGAAGCGAAATATAGTTATTCACATTTCGCATTTCTGTTTCCACAGGAATCTCCTTTTGATTGCCCAAAAACAGAAATCTCAAATGCTCTGAAAGAACCAGGATCATCTCCTGAATCCGCTTATACTCTTTTCCCTGTGCCAACGCATACAGGTTTTTCATACAGTTCAGGAAAAAGTGAGGGCGAATCTGAATTTGCAGGTATTCCAGATTTGTTTGTTGGATCTCCAGCTTTTGCTCATACGACTCTATTTTCAGCCGCTGGATCTCCCCCATCATCTCATTGAAGGTTTTTTCCATTCTCACAAACTCATCGGTCTGATAGTCAGCTTCCATGGTGGTATTCCACTGACCATCACGCACTTTTTCCATAGTTTGCACCAAAGAATCCAATGGGTGCAGATAGAAGCGTTTTAGAAAATAGAAACTGAAGAAAACCAGAAGAATAAGGATAAGTGAACTGATAAAAATAATCATCTGCACGATATCCATACTCATAAACCATCGAGAATACGGCGATGCATGTACGACCCAAAGCCCTATTTTTTCCATGCGGTTTTCTACCAACAGAAATTGTTTTTGCCCTGCCCCGGAAAAGTAATATTCCGGTTGATCCGTTCTGAGAGAGATTCGATTTTCTTCCAGCCATTCCTGTTCTGTTACGGCAACGCCATCCAGATCTCTGAAAAACAGATAACTCTCGGCTTGATTTTCGCCAAAAAATTGCGGTACCTCAACATTGTTCAAATCTACCACACAAACGCTGTAAATGCCGTTTGTTCCCAAAAAGCGAAAAACAAAAGGGGTTTCTCCGACTTTGTGCAAAAACCATCCCCTTTTGACGCAATCCGGCGATTCTTCCACCGTGCTTTTCATAAAACGCTCCGCTTCATTCTTTATTTCAAAGGAATATCCTCGGTTATATACAGGGCGAAAAACCTGATTTTCCCGGGAATACAGAAAAAGCGCTGCCAGGGCAGGCTCTGTATTCATCATTGTTCTGTATTTTTCCTGGATATTATAGCTGAGGACATGGGCCTTCAACTTCGATCTAGTATACCGAAGCTGCAGACAATCAGAATCATTCGCCAGGAAATTTGCCATGTAGCCTTCCGCTGATTCAAGCTTCTGTTCAATAGAGTGTTGATAAAGGTAGATAGCATTTCTATCAGTCTGGGCAATTCTCTGGTTCAGCATATTGAGGTTATAAAAATTGTATCCCACCAAAGCGCCTATCAAAGGTATGACAAAAATCATCATGGTAAGCAGAATCTGCTTTTTCGAGGAAATCGTCTTTTTCAAGATACGTTGCTCCTTTTCTGTTTGACATTCCCTTTTGACAGTCTGAGCTGACAAACATGATGTTACCGCTTATTCAACTGTATCCTTCTTTTCTTCTCTTTCCAAGAAGCGAGCCAGGCCGGTATAGCGTCGGGTTTTGCGGTCGTTTTCGATCATGGCTTCCACCACGCCCTGCTGGCCCGTGAGGATCAGCAGCTGCTTGGCCCTGGTCACGCCGGTATACAGCAGGTTGCGGTAACAAAGCTGGGCGGGGGGCCGCAGTACCGGGATCACCACCGCGGTGAACTCGTTTCCCTGGCTTTTGTGGACGGTTACGGCATAGGCGGGCTCCAGCTCGTCTCCGGCCCGCTCAAAATCGTACAGCACGTCCTTATCGTCAATATGTACGTGGAGCACGCCGCCGGGCTTATCGATCTCCGTGATCACACCCATGTCGCCGTTGAAGACTCCTTCCCCGCTGGTGTCGTCGTCTCTTGTCCAGGGAAGGTCGTAATCGTTTCGGATCTGCATGACCTTGTCCCCTAATCGGAACAGGGCGCCGCCGATCTTCACCTCCGGCTTTCCCTTTGCCGGGGGATTGACAGCCTCCCGCAAAAGCTTATTCAGCTCCACCGTGCCAAGTTCCCCTTTCCTGCCGGGGCACAGCACCTGAATATCCGTGACGGGAGAATAGCCATAGCTTTTCGGAAGCCTTTGGGCGCAGAGGGATACGATAAGCTTTGCGGCAGACGCGGGCTCCTGCTGGGGCAGGAAAAAGAAATCGCTGTCCTTCCGCTTCATTTCAGGAAGCTTCCCCTCCACAATGCGGTGGGCGTTTGTCACGATCAGGCTTTCCATGGACTGGCGGAAAATTTCCTTCAGCTGCACGGTGGGGAACTGCCCGGAGGCGATCAGGTCTCCCAGCACGTTGCCCGCCCCCACGGAGGGGAGCTGGTCGCTATCCCCCACCAAAATCAGCCGGCAGGAAAGGGGCAGCGCCCGCAGCACGCTTTCGAACACATAGGAATCCACCATGGAAAGCTCGTCGATCACCAGGCAGTCGCATTCCAGGGGATTTCGCTCATTTCTGGTAAATACCGGGTTATCGTGCTCGTCCCAATCCACCTGAAGCATGCGGTGGATGGTTTTCGCCTCTTCCCCGGTCACCTCGCTCATCCGCTTGGCGGCGCGGCCGGTGGGGGCCGCCAGCAGCACCCGTTCCCCGGCGCATTTTAAGAGATAGATAATGGCGTTTAAGGTGGTGGTTTTTCCGGTGCCGGGGCCGCCGGTGAGGATCAAAACTCCCTGCTCCAGGGCCGCACCGATGGCCTCCTTCTGCTTTGCCGCGTACCGGATCCCCCGCTCCTTTTCGATGAGACGGATCTGAAGGTCTGCCCCCTTCACCGGATCCGGCGGCATACGCAGCATGGAGCGCATCCTGGCCGCGATGTAACGCTCGCATTGATCCTGCTTCTGTAGGAAGAGAAATTCCCTGTCATGAAAAGTTTCACAGGCTAGCTGGAAGCTCTGGCACAGCGTGTAAACCGCGTCCTGCACCGCCTCCAGCTCCACCCCCAGCATTTGCTGGGCCGCCTTACACAGCTTGTCCAGGGGCAAACAGGTGTGGCCGTTATCCAGGTTGTGCCGCAGCACATACAGCACCCCGGCCTGCACCCGCCCGGAATCGTCATAGGGCATTTCCATGGACTGGGCGATGGTATCGGCAATGTCGAAGCTGATATCCAGCCCTTCATTGCAGAGACAATAGGGATCCTCCTGAATACAGCTGACCGATCCCTCCCCGTATTCCTTCCACACCAGCACCGTTTCCTCCGGGCGCACGCCGTAGGCCCCCAAAAAGGCCATCAGCTCCCGGATACCGTACACCCGCCTGAGCTCTGTGCTGATCTCCCTGGCCTTTTCCTTGGTGATGCCCTTGATCTGGGCAAGACGCTCCGGCTCGTTTTCAATGACGGTAAGGGCCTGCACGCCGAAGGTATCGATGATCCTTCTGGCGGTGGCGGGCCCCACGCCCTTCACCGCCCCGGAGGACAGATATTTCAGCATGGCGGCTGTGGTGGCGGGACGGGCCCGCTCAAAGGTTTCCGCCTTGAACTGGTCGCCAAAGGAGGGGTGGCTGCTCCATGTGCCGTACACATGAAGCTCTTCCCCCTCGCTGACAAAGGGAAACGCCCCCACCACGGTGACAAGCTCCCCTCCCGCCGCCATTTCCAGCACGGTATATTGATTTTTATCGTTGTGGTACACCACGTGCTCCACTGTTCCGCTGAGCTCCAGCAAACCGCTTTCCGCCAAGATTTTCTTTCCCTTCCGTTGCTTGATAGGCTGATTCTACTCAGCCCTTTCCATACAATGATACACCAAATCGGAGGGTTTGGAAACCCTTAAATAAGGATATTGCAATAATAAGTACCGGCAGATGCGGTCTATCTCCGGGTCGCCGCTGTGATTGACGCACACCAGCTTTCTCGGCCCCTTGATCTCCAGCCACCGCAGCCGCTCCGCCGCCATTCGTACCGTGTACTCACAGTCCTCCGGGCTTTCCGGCACCACTACCAGCGTGAGCCGCCCTTCTGTCAGGGGCCTGGTCCACCAGAATACCAGCAGCTTTACAAGCTCCGCCGCCCCCAGCACCATCAATACCGCGCAGACCGCGCATACAGCTATGTTCATATTCACTCACCCCGCTTGCTCCATTCTATGTAAACCGGCCTGTCCCGGTGATTTTTCAGAAGCAAGGGGATAAGAAAAGGGCATATTGCAAAACGCGATCGCTTATTTCAGCATTCCCACCATCTATTGATTTTTTCAGTATAACCGGGGCTCTTTTCGCCAGCCAAACAGCAAAGCTCTCCCTGCAAAGCAGGGAGAGCTTTTTATCGCAGCAATCGTTTAGGGGCTGTTTAAAAAATCAAAAACACCATCTTTTTCCCCAGGAGCAGGCGCTTTTTGCGCCAAAAATCCTCAAATGCCAAAAGGTTTTCTGCGGTTTTTATCTTGAAATCACCTACTCCTGAACAAAAAATCCGGCATTTTCTCTATTTTCAAACAGCACCTAGAAAGCAGCCGCTAGAAGCGATAGAGCAGTGCAACCACTTCCGCGCGGGTCGCTTTTCCGCGGGGGGAAAGGGTTGTGGTGCTGGTGCCGTGAACGATCCCGGTAGCACAGGCCCACTTCATGGCGGGAAGGGCATACGCCTGGACCTGACCCACATCTTTATAGCCGGAAAGGTCGGCGGAGGCGCTGGTATCCCGCTTCTTATACTGAGCATACCGATACAGGATGGCCACCACCTCTTCCCGGGTGATCGCCTTATCGGGCGCAAAGCGGGTGGCGGAATAGCCTGCCACAATTTCATTTCCGTAGGCCCATTTTACCGCATTGGCGTAATACTCCTTGTCATTTACATCCTCAAAGGGGTTATAGCCGGAAACCTCAGGGGATTTCTCCATGCGGTACAGTGTGGCCACCAGCATTCCTCTGGTCATAGCCACATTGGGACTGAACCTGGTCTCAGAGGTGCCGAACATCACGCCGTTCGTATAAGCCCAGCGCAAAGCCTCCAAATACCAGATGTTTGCCGGTACATCGACAAACTCGGGAAGCTCTCCTTCTTCACCCGGCAGCTCTTCCTCTCCCGTTCCGGGCGTATCGCCGCCTGTGCCGGGCTTGCTGCCGGCGGAAAGGGTGACTTCGCACCTGATGTCGTTATCTACTTGAAGAGGCGAAGAGGTGGAGAACAGATCGGAAGCAACGGCTGTTACCGTGGTGCCTTCCGACAGCCCGCCGATCCGCCCGGCAAAGAGGCCGCCGTTGTAGGTACCAACCCGCTTCACGCCATACAGCCGGAGGACTCCCTTTTCAAAGTCATAGCGAGAGGTTCGGAACACATTTTCATCGCCCGCAAAGCCCTCGATCAGCATTTTTTCCGGGATACCGGTAAATTCCACCTGCATGGCGATAGAGGTCCCCTGGCGCATGGCTTCAAAGGCCACCGTGCCTTCGCCTGCGGTCAGCTTGACGCGGCCGATGATCTCGCCCTCGGTGCTGCCGGTATCGCCATAGGCCAAAGCCGTGGTTTGAGCTTCCCCGGCCGTTACAGCAGCAGCGTGATCGACCACAACAGCGCGGCCCGCATCGGCCACACGAGAGGCAATATGCTCCGCATTGCTGCCGAGAATTATATCGGGGCAGGTATCGGGCAGGGTCATGTGCAGAGAGGTGCTGGTCAGGCGCTGGCCTGTCATCGTGATCGCATCCTGTACGCGGTACAGCTCGGCGATCACACTGGTGACGCCGCGAAGATCCGCTTCCTGCACGCTGTAGACCCAGCGGCCGTCACTGGTTTCACCGAGATAGCCGTTCTCCGCCACGCTTGCCAAAATAAGCTGTTCGCCATTGATAATATGACCGTCCTGATCCTTCAGCAAAATAACGCTGTAAGAAGGATCGCCCTTATAATCGCCATAGAAGATGATCGAGCCCTTTGTCAAAGCGACCTGGCCGTCTGTCACAAAGTCTTCCTTCAGCCTGCCGTAGCCCTCGGGCTTCAGGTCCACATCATCGTTGGTAGGCCCAAGAATATCCAGCTCCGCAACACCCAGAGATGACATATTGGTAGCGGTAAGCCTTACAAAGGCCGCGTCATAGGTGTACATATAGGGATCCATCGTGCCGTCTTCGTTCTTCTTGTTGAAGTACAAGGTATAAGAGCCATCGGCATTGTAGATGATATCCTCCTGCTTGACCCAGGTTTCAGGCTTACTGGCGTTTCCGGTATAACAATCGCCTTCCTTCACCGTTGTCCAGGTGGAATTGTCCAGGCTGATCTCAACCTTGTAGCCAAACAGGCGGCAATTGGAATACTCACCCTGATCCGGTGTAAACTTCAGAGCGGTAACCTGCTGAACGCCGCCCAGATCCAGCGTGATCTGAGGCCGCGGATCACCGGTTTTCGTGCCATAGTACACAGTGTTTTCATCGTTGTCGATCGCACGGCCGATGGCGGAGACAGACTCGGCCTCATGCCCCATGCTGTTCTCGGGATCATATTCGATCACTTCATCGTCCGCAGAAGTCATATTCGTTGTGACGGTCCAGCCGGTCTTATCAATGGAACCGTCGTGGGAAACCTTGATCTCGTCGAGAACAACGGTCTCTGTTTCCCCCAGCAGCCGGTCAATGCCGGTTACGGTATAGACAAAGGAACGGTTGTTTTCCGTGGTTACAACATCTGTATAGCTGGTTTTCGCAGCAGGCACAAAGGCAACGACCTTGCCGTTTCGGGAGATCTCATATCCCAGCATGGCGTTTTCGTTGGTATTGTTATTGCTCAGAGAAATGGTTACCTTATTGCTGTTGATCTGAGAATTCAGAGCCTTCGTTTCGATGGCGGCTGTCACAGCGGTGCCGCTTGACATGCCGGGCTTCTTTTCCAGCCTGTACAGGCGGCTGTTATCGTCCAGATACTGGATCTTGCGGGTCTCCTTCGGATACTGAGCGGCGTAAGCCTCTGTGGCCTCGTTGGGATATATGCCCCAGGCGCGGAAGAAATCCAGAACATCCCGCTCGGCGGCCGCGCAGACGGCCTGCATAAAGCCCTGGTCGCCGGAGGTGGCGGTCAAAGGATATTTTGCTTTACTGGGGGTACGCAGATAAGATTCCGCACGGGCATAGAACAGACCCGCCTGCTGGGCCGCAATGCTGTCATACACCTTAAAGGAATAATCGTTGTCATAGGCAAGGTGCAGCTGCCAATACATGCCCAGCTGTGTGGAAAGGCTGCCGGTATGGCCGGTGGTGCCGGTCACGACCGCCTTATAAATATTGCCGGGTTGAGGACGGGCCGTGGCGTTGGTCTCATCGGTCTGGGCCAGCTGCGGGAACAGGTTATTTGTAACCTCTACCCGCTGATAGGCGGCGGCATTGATGCAGTGGCCGATCTCATGGGCCACTCCCCAGCCGGAATAATTTCCTCCGGTTTTCTTGCCGTTTGCGTCTGTGGTGACCGGATTTGTCTGGAACAGGCCGCCGACACTGCCCCATTCCATGCCGATATGCTTCCCGCCCGCATACATAAACGCGCCGGTGAACATCTGGTGATACCGAATATTCAGCCTTGTATTGGGATACGCATCGGCGTCTGTGGCCTCCTGATTCAGGCCCTTGAACTGATAGAAGTAATCGATCTCCTGCTCCATCGCCGCAATGGAATTCGAGAGCTTCCCGGTGGGATTGCTGGCAATAGCGGCCCATACCTGGGTGGCGGGCAGGCTGTACATCATGTTCTCCATGGTGATCTCGGTCACATTCAGGAAGCATTCATTTGCCTCATAAGCATAACCGATATCAGGATGGGTGCTTTCATGCAGCGCGCTCACACCCTTGGCGTAAGCCTCCAGCTCCTCCGCGTACGCCTCGATACGCGCGGTGCGCTCATCGCCGGTCACGCCGTCCAAATACAAAACGGGGATCTTCGTGCCGCCGATCACGCGGACGGCATATTCATTTGCTCCTTTGGCCCCTGTGTAACGCAGATACAGAGAACCGCCGGCTTCCTTTGCGTAAGAGCCGATCCGGGGTACGGTTACCTCGTTCCGGCCGGCCTTCAGCTGCACCGCAGCAGCCTGCCAGGCCGCCACCTCGGGGTGATACTGGGTGGCAACCAGCTGGAGCGTTACATTGCTGCCCTGGGCGGCGGCGCCCTTCAGATCCTCCACGTAAACGATTACCGTGCTGCCTGCCTGGGCGGTATACCCGAGAGGCTGATAATCGGACAGGGCCTGGGCAAAGCCGGAAGCGGGGCCATTCACCGCGGTGACCTGATTATCCACGGTAAGGGGCTCACTGGCCTGGCCGTCCTTCAGGATCTGCATGGCGTAATTCAAATCGTTCAGAATGGTTTCTCTGTGCGGGTGGTACTCGTTGCTCTCGGGATCCAGCATGTTTACCCGATCGATCAGCTCCTGAATGGTGCTTTCGGTCACATCGGGAGCAAGCTGAGAGTGGGATACATCTGCAAACAGTGCTTCCACCTTTGCTTCCAGGTCGTCATAGTCATACAGCCTGAGCTCGCACAAGGTGTAATTCTGGCTGGCGCCATACTTGGTGGAGGTGCGGACCTCCAGATAGTCCGTTGTGATCGGCGAGTCAAGCACCACTTCATAATACCGTCTGTTCTGCCTGTCAGTTCGGGTAAAGAACTTCGTGGGGACGGTTTTCAGCTGGCCGTCTTCCTCCCGATACCGGATATGGACGGTATTCATGTGGGTGCTGGCCGTCTGGCTGGGAGAAATGCGAATGGTATCCATTGTACACTTCTCATTCAATTCCACAATGGGCCCGCGGAAATTATCGTAATCCACGCCGCTGTCCCAGTCAGGAATCAGAACATAGGTGTTCGGGTCGTCGTCTGTCAGCACCTTCCAGTCTTCGGCTGTAGCAGTGGCGTTTGTCACCGTGCTGCCGTCCGCCTTGTAAATGGTATAGCTCTTGTTGCGGTTTCCGGACAAGCTCTTGATCACGCTGAGATCCAAAAGCTTATACTGCGGGAATTCCACGCCTTCCGGCGTCATCGGCATACCCACGGCGTTTTTAGACTTGCCGCTGCTGCCGTTGCGGTTGTGGGCCACCACATAAACCGTATACTCCACACCGCCGTCCAGGCCGGTCAGGGTATAGCTGGACTGTGCAATATTCGGAACCTCTGTAAAGACAGACTCAGAGGTCTTCTTATAGAATACGGAGAAGAACTCCGCGTCAAACTTACATCTCCAGGAAACCTTCAGTTGCTTCACGCCTGCTACAACGCTCACATACTCCGGCGCGGGAGGAACCTTTGTACAGGTGACCTCATGGTTCCAAATTTCAGACCAGCCGCTTTTCCAGTCTCCGTTTACAGAGCGGACCTTCACGGCATAGGTTTTAAAGGCCTTGACCGTACCGTTGAAGGAATCTCCCTGGAAGGTATGCCTGGTGCTGGAGGTAACGGCGGTTTTGTTGTACCCTTCGCCCGAAACAGACACCTCATATCCGGTAACATTCTGCTGGGGAGTCCAGCTGATGGTCAAGGACCGGTATCCCTGGCCGTCGGCTTCCGTGTTGGAAACCGAAACGATCTCGGGGATATCCAGCTTCGGCTCGGGAATACGGTCTTCAAAATTCTGGTAAAACTCCACCTCCGCAATTTCGGCCAGAGTACCGCCGGACTCTGTGCCGGTGGCGCGAATCGTCACCTTTTTGATCACCACGCGGGTGCCGAAATCGATGACGATGGTGCCGTCTTCCTCGCGGGTAATTTCCTCAGGAGCCGCCTCGCGGGTGCTTACCGTGTTAAAATTCACCGCATGGATGCCGGCTGCAGGGGAAGCAGAGGTGCGGGCCGCCTGGAACGTGGATACGGCAGCCGGAATGTCATAGGTGTATACCGTGCCGTCCTCACCGGTGACCTCGATCACGCCTTCCGTGATGGTGTTCCCCGTTTCCGCAGGCGCACCGATCACGATACCGGCAACACCGGCATCGCTGTTTGCCGGAGGGACCAGATCGACTACAACAGGGTTTTCCTCTGTAATGACCGCAGAATCCTCACGGTACATCGTAAAGCTTTTGCCCGTGGGCGCCGGCTCGACGATGGTGTTCTCCCCCAGCTCAATTTTGGGAGTTGTATAAGTAACAACGGGCGCGGGAACAATGGCGTCCTCATTTCGGACTACCACGGCCAGATCCATCAGATCGACCTTGCCGTCGCCGGTCAGATCAATGGAGGAATCCAGCACGCTTTCCGCGTCGGCGTCGTCAATTTGACCGTCATTGTTGATATCGCCGGCGGGCATGATGCCGAATTTGCCGTTTCTCTCATTTAAGGCGTGGTTGTTGCTCAGGTTCAACAGAACGTTTGCATGATCGAACTCCACTTCCTGCACAAAAGGAATGTGATACGGCGCTGTGATCGAAACCGTATTCACGCCGTCGGGAATTCCGGTCAGCGTAAGAGAAGCCAAACTGGTTCCATCGTCCAGCAGCTGTGTGCCGGTGGAGGTATCCAGGGAACCGGTGACCACAGAACCGTTTTCGGCCTGTACCTCAATTTCATATACGGTCGCGGTGTTCCAGGACCGATACAGATTCAATACAAGCTCATTCCCCAAAACTGGTTCTGAGAGATCCGCGCGAGAAGTCTCGGCCCTGATCTCATCAAAAAATTCCGGCGCGTCCAGCTCATTAGTCGCGGCGGACGCGGTGACCGAAAACATACCGGTCACCATGCAGCAAACAAGCAA
>JAETPP010000022.1 GCA_021771115.1 Bacillota bacterium
GAAGAGGTCAGTATTACTTCCGGTCAGGCCGCATACTTGCAAATACCGCGCACTATCTTCACGAGTGGCCGCAGCGCCTCGCCGCTAAATTCCAATTTAGCGCACTGACTACCCCAGTGTCATTCTGAGGAAAAAAGGCGCTTCGCGCCTTCTTGACGAAGGATCTCGTCCGTAATGACTAAGGAAAAGGACAAAAGGGCGAGATCCTTCGCCGAAAGCAAAGCTTGCTTTGCTTTTGTTCAGAGATGACAGGTAGGGGGGCTCAGAATGACAGAGGAGACCTTCATCCTTCCTTGCTAATTACTAATTACTAATTGCTAATTGCTAATTGCACATTACTAATTATTAACCGCTGATTTCCCCATTGCCCGGTTCAAATGGGTGGAATAGAGGAACAGCTCGCCCACTTTCATGCCGGAGACCTGTTCCATGGCGGCGGCGTACAGGCGAAGCTGGGTGGCGTAGCGCTCCCACAGCTCTTCCATGGTCTTTACCCGGTCTGTTTTGAAATCGATGATATGCAGCGCTCCGCCCTCTGTAAAGGTACAGTCTACTGCGCCCTGCAGCACCACCTCTTCCTCTGCTCCGGCTTCCCGGTCGGGCTCAGCCAGGGAGGCCGGGATCATGGCGGTAAAGCGCCGTTCACGCTGCACCTCTTTCGACGCCAGTACCCTTTGTCCCAGGTCGCTTTCCAAAAAGGCCTTTGCCCGTTCCAGCTCTACCGCCCCGGCCTGCTCCGGGGTCAGGTACGCGCAGTCCACCAGCCGCCGCAGCTCCGCCTGGGGATTTTCCAGCACCGCCTGAAAATCCGCGAACTGCATGAATTCGTGGAGGGCAATGCCCCGCTCGGCGGGGGTCATGCCCTTTTCGCCCATCCAGGCGGGACGGGAAAGGGTCAGCTCCTGCCTGCCGCCCTGCTCCGCCGCCAGCTTGGAGGCCGCCACCTTTACCGGAATGCCCAGAGAAGCTTTATGGGGATAGGTAAATTCAATTTCTTCCTTCAGCCGCCGGTAAAGCTCCGCATCCGGCTGAGCCGGTTCCGCCGCTTTTTCCTGCTCTTCCTCCTTCGGAAGGGGCACGTATTCCTCCAAGGTGATCCGCCAGGGGGTATGATCCTCCCGGCAGACCATGCCCAGCTCTCCGTTTGCCGTGGCTCTCAGCTTTCCGCCGTCCGGGTGACACAGGGCGCACAGCAGCAGCCATTCCGCCGCGTTTTTCGCCTTTCGCACCGTGTAGGGAGAGATCCCCCGCTGGGTCACTTCCGGGGCCAGGCGCTCCAGCGTTCTTTCCATCCCTTCGCCGGAGCTTACAAGGATCAGCTTTTCCTTTGCCCGGGTCATGGCCACATACAGCACCCGAAGCTCTTCCGCCGCCGCGGAGCGGGCTATTTCCAGGGAGATGGCCTCCCGCGCCGTGGTGGTAAAGCGGACGGAGCGCTTTCCGTCCCGAAGCTTTACCCCCAGGCCCAATTCCGGGTGCAGCAGCACATCGGCCCCTTTCTCGGAAACAAAATTTCTGCCGCAGCCCGCCACGATGCAGATGGGGAATTCCAGTCCCTTCGATTTGTGAATGCTCATGATCGCCACGGCGTTGCGCTGCTCCGGCGCGGCCTCCGCCGCCTGAAGGTCGGAATCGTTTCGCCGAAGCCTGTCTAAAAACCGGACAAAGCCGGATATTCCGTGATACCCCGAGGCCTCATATTCCTTGGCATAGGCCTGCAAAAGCCGCAGGTTTTGGATGCGGTCGCCGCCGTCCTCCATGGCCAGCACCATATCGGGATAGCCCGTTTTTTCATAAAGGAAGGTGAGAAAAGCATCGGAGGGCATGGTGGCGGCCAGGCTTCGGTACTGCCCGATCTCCCGAATGATCCTGGCGCAGCGCTCCTCCTGACGTGCCATGCGGGTAAGGGAAACATAGATCGACACTTCTTTATCCTTTTCCCGAAGGCGGGCCGTATCGTCCGGCGAAAAGCCGTAAATGGGGCTCATCAGCACCGCCAGAAGGGGGATATCCTGGTTGGGGTTATCGATCACCTGCAAAAGCGAAAGCATAACGCCGATCTCGGCGGCGGAAAAGAAACCGCCTGTCACCGAGGCCTTTGCCGGGATCCCCAGCTTTTGCAGCTCCACAGCATAGGCGTGGGCGTGCTTATTGGCGCTGCGGATCAGAATACAGAAATCTCCATAATGCAGCGGCCTTTCTTCACCTTTTTCAGTGACCGTAAAACCGGACTCCATGATTTCCCGGATCCGTTTGCCGATCCATTCTCCCTCCGCCGTTTCCGCAGGCACGGAGGTGGGCCGGGAAAGAAAGGTAAGCTCCGTTTCACAGCCCTGCTTTTCGGCATACTCCGCGCCGCAGACCAGCCGTTCTTCCCCGGTGTAATCAATATCCCCCGCCGCCTGGGACATCAGGCGGGAAAACACGAAATTCACCGTATCAGTCACTTCCCGGCGGGAGCGGAAATTCCTGTCCAGCACCAGATAGGCGGGATAAGCGTCCTTTTCCCGATCATATTTCTGAAAGGAGCGGCGGCACCGGAGAAAAATTTCCGGCATGGCCCGGCGGAAACCGTAGATGCTCTGCTTCACATCTCCCACCATAAATAAATTGTCCGAATTTTGGGACACTGCCCGGAACAGAGAATCCTGTACCTCGTTGATGTCCTGATACTCGTCGATCATGATCTCATCGAACCGGGAAGCCACCTCCTTCGCCGCTTCGGTCCTTTCCCCCTCCGGGGTCAAAAAGAGGCGGATGGCAAAATGCTCCAGGTCGCTGTAATCCAGGAAATTTTTTTCCCGTTTCTTTTCGTCGTACCGCCGGGAAAAATCCAGGGTCAGCTCCATCAGGCTCTCCAAAAGGGGCGCGGCGGCAAGAAGCTCCGCCGCGCACTGCTCTTTGCTGCCGAACAGGCTGCGGGAAAGCTCTCCCACCGCCCGCTTGCACTCCTTGCGCACCGCCTCCAGCCTTTGCCGGAGAGGGTCCTCCTCAAAGCCCGTCAGCCTGCCCCGGCGCTTCAGGGAAAAGCCCTCCAAAAACGCGGCGGCTCTGTCCCAATCCCTCTGTCCGGCAAGCTCCCGCAGGCGGGAGAATTCCAGGCGGTCGGCCTGCAGCGCGTCCGCATAGGCCGCCCCCACCACGCCGCCCTCCAGGGCCTCTTCCCAGGCGGAAGCGCACAGGCCTTCACAGTGCCCCGCCGTTTCCTCCGCGTACCGCAAAATCACGTTTTCCCATAAGGAGGGATCTCCCTGAGTATACAGGGCGGTCTTTTCCCGCAGCCACTGCTCCGGGAAGGGATGGGACTGCATGAAACGGTAGAGAGTTAAAGCCATTTCCATCAGCCGCCTGTCGTCCCGCTCGCCGGTGAAGGCGTCTGCCAATTCCGTGATCGTTCCCTGCTGAAAGGCCTCGGAAAGGGCCTCATTCAGCGCTTCTGCAATCAGCTCTTCCTCCTGCTTGTCCGATACGATCTTGAAATCCGGGGAAAGCTCCAGCAAATGGAAAAATTCCCGCAGCATTTCCGCGCAGAAGCTGTCCACCGTGCCGATATGGGTTTGGGAAAGCAGCAGGCTTTGCCGGCGGAGCAGCGGATCGCCGGGGTTTTTCCGCAGCAGCTCGAACAGCCGCTTTTCCAGCCTCCCCCGCATTTCCGCGGCGGCCGCCTTGGTGAAGGTGACGATCAGCAGCCGGTCCGCGGAGGTGGGGTGCTCCGGGTCTGTCAGCCGTTCAATGGCCCGCTGCACCAGCACCGCCGTTTTGCCGGAGCCCGCCGCGGCGGCCACCAGCACCGTGCCCCGCCGGGCGGAGATCGCGTCCTGCTGGCTCTCCGTCCATCTGTTTTCCGCCACTTTCCTCACCTCCCTTTCCCCACGGGGCTTTGCAAAGCCGTCCGCATTTTTTCCAGCACCTCACCGGCAGAGGACTTGTCCGGCACCATGTCCTTTTCTCCGCGCTCCTGGCCGCACACCGCGCCATAGGGGCAAAACCGGCAAGAATTTTGATTGACCATGGCGGGGGAAGCCTCTACGCACCCCTCCGTCAGCTTCCTTCCCATGGAGGCGATAAGGCGCTTGGAGTACTCCAGCACCTGCCGCAGCTCCTCTTCCCCCAGCACGGAGCTAAATCGCCCCGGCGTTCCGTCCTGATTTAAGGAGGCCGGAATGAATTTTCCCTTCGCGCCCGCCTCCATGGCCTGGATGATCTCGTTATTGTCCAGCACCAGGCCGCTCATGCGAAGCTGTTTCTCCGCTTCCTTTTTGATCTTCGCCTCGTCCGCTCCCCGCTCCACGGAAACGGAGGGCTCCGCCGCCGGCATGTACAAAATCCCCGCCGGAAGCTCCCTGCCGCTTTCCACTAAGGCCGCAAGATATACCAGCATCTGCATATTCAGGCCGTAGAGCACATCGGCCAGCCGGAACAGCTTTTTCCCGGTTTTATAATCGATCACCCGCACATATTCTTTTCCATCCTCCAGCACTACGGTATCCGCCCGGTCAATAGTGCCGCCTACTGTGACGACGCCGCCGTCTCCGGTTTCCACCCGCAGGGGCGGGTATTCTCTGTCTTCTCCCAGGCCCAATTCAAAATATTTGGGCTGGAACCTGCTTTGAGCAAGCTCCTCCTCCACATGGCGAATGAGCTTGCAGGCGGACCGCGCCATTCGGTCCAGGCGGTATTTTTCCCGGCTGCTGAGAAGCTCCAGGCCCCCCATGTTTTCCCGAGCGTATTCCATGATCAGCCGCCGCACCCATTCCAGCAGCTCTTCTTCTGATTTTTGAGACAAGAGCTCTCCGTTTTCCCGGAACACCTGCTCAAAAAGATAGTGCATCAGCGTGCCGTACTGCATCACGTCCACCTCGGCGGGCCTGCGCTCTCTGGCCTTGATGCCGTACCGGCAGAAGTATTTGAAGGGGCAGCTGTGAAAGGTTTCGATCTGGGTGGGAGAAAGGAACATATCCTTCCCGAACACCTTGCGGGCAAGGTCTTTATCCTCGATCTCTACCGGCCTGCGGCCCGCGGCACGCTCCAGCGCCCCCAGTCTTCCCTCGTATTCCTCATTTTCCGAAAACAGCAGCCGAAAAGCCGCCGCTTCCCCGGTGTTTTCCGTAAAGCGGGCCGCCATGCGGGAAAATGCCGCTTCCTCGGAATTGGCAAAATATGCATCCGGCAAAGCATGCAGCGGCTCCAGTGTGGGGAAAATTTCCCGCACGGCAGAGATCAGCTCTCCCGGTTCCTTTTCTTCGCCTCCGGCAGTCCGGGGCCAGCAGAGAGTCAAAAGCTCAGAGGGAAGGCAGGCCACGGAATAGGCCAGATACCGCTCCTCAATGGCCTTTTGCTCCAAGGGGTCCCCCAGAGGCAGCTCCAGGGCAATCAGCGCCCGGCGCTCGGCGTCGGAAAACACGCCGGAGGCCTTGGGCGTCAGCGGAAAATCCCCTTGAGAGCAGCCGATGAGAAAGGCGGCCTTTGGGGAGGACTGCCGCACCTGCTCCGCCGTGCCGAAGATCACCTCGTCCACCGTTTGGGGGATCTCCGAAACATCCTCCGCCGAGACCACCTCCTTGAGCAGATGGAAATACCTGTCGCGGGGTGTTTTCCTGTCCCCCAAAATACTGTGGAGCTGATCTAAAAGCTCCATCAGCAGCTCCCATACCCGAAGCTGCTTCGCGGCAAGGCCGGTTTCCCCGGCTTCCTCCAAAGCCCGGCAGTAAGCGGGCAGGTTTTCCTCCATGCCGTAGGCTTCCAGCAGGTCGTACACCGCCTGGGAGATCTCCGCGCCGGAGGCGTCCCGGGTGGCCGCGGAAAACCGTAACAGCGGCCCGATCAGCCTTTCCCGCAGGCCGTTTAGCCGCTTTAGAACAAGGCTGTCCTCCTCTGTCAGCTTCTGCCCGAAGCCCCTGGGATGGCGGGCAAATTCCTCCCGCCAGTCCGAGCCGTTTATCTTCCAGAGAAAGGCATAATTTTCCAAATCGGAAATTTCCTCAGTGGTAAAGCCGGAAACTCCCGTTTTCAGCATTTCCAACAGGCTGTCGGTGGAAAAGCCGGAGCGCACCGCCTCAAAGGCCTCCAAAGTAAAGCGCATTACCGGCTCGGCGTCCACCTTGGCGGGCTCCGATACAAAGCAGGGGATCCCCCGCTTTTTCAGCGCCACATCCAGGCTGCCGTAATAGTGCTCCGGCGTGCGGCAGATAATGGAAAAATCACGATAGCGCCATCCCTTTTCCCGCACCAGCCGCCGGATGGACGCGGCGACAAATTCCGCTTCCTCATAGGTGTCTCTCGCTTCAAAGACCTCAATGCCCTCGTGGTCGGGAGAGGGCAGCAGCTCTTCCGCGGAAAAAAGCTGAGCCTCCAAAAGCTTCAGGTTTTCTTGTTGGAACCGGGGGGCGCTTATCAGCTCCACCGGGGGCAGCACCGCCACGCCGTTTTCCTCCGCCGCCCGCAGCAGCCGGAAACGGGTCCGCTCCACCAGGGCGAAAAGCCCGGTGCCGCCCTGATCCCGTCCATCGGTACACAGGGCTACCGTGACCTCTTTCGCCTTGCGCAGGATCTCCGTGAGCACCGCCATTTCCTGGGCGGTAAAGCCCTCGAAGGAATCCACCGCCACCGTGCAGCCCCGGAAAAACTCACTGGTCTGCAGAGCCTCCGAGAGCCTGGTCAGGTCGTCTCTGGAATCCAGGTAGGAAGCCTCCACCAGCGCTTCAAAGGCACCGTACAGCAGGGCGATCTCCGAAAGCTTCTTGGAAAGCCCTGTATTTCCAAGCTGCCGGGCGGCGCCGGAGAGCTGCTCCGGGGAAATGCCGCACATTTTCATTTCATTGACCGCCGTGAGCATGAGATCTGTCATTCTGCCGCTTTTGGCGGAGCTGAGATATACCTCCAGCTGGTCTTCGCATGCCATGAGAGCGGAAGACATCAAAATGCGCCGTCCACCGTCGCTGAGCCTGCGCCCTGCCGCCCCGCCCTCCCGGCGAAACACGGCTTCCGCCAGCCTGGTAAAGCTGTAGACCTGGATCGCGTTTGCCCGCTCTGTCCCGCAGAGCCGGAGCATGGCCTTTTCCGTTTCAAAGGAATACTGCTCCGGCACCAGCATGATGAGCTTTTCTTCCCCGGCGCGGCTGCGTTCAGCCAGCATCCGGCGGAGATATTCTGTTTTTCCGCTTCCTGCCCGGCCCAGCACAAATTGCAGCATTTCCGTATTCCTCTCTTTCCGGTTTATTTGCCCGAAGCTGTCAGATCACATAGCCGATCTTCTTCATCACCTTCTGCAGTGTCTTCCGGGCAATGCGCTGTGCTCTGGGGGCGTTTTCCGAATAGCATTTTTCCAGATACGCCTTATCCTCCATGAGCCTCCGGAATTCCTCCTGAATGGGGCGCAGCTCGGAGATCACGGCCTCCGCCACGGCGGGCTTGAAGTCGCCGTAGCCCTTGCCCTCAAATTCCCGCTCGATCTCCTCCATGGTCTTTCCCGTCACGCAGGAATAGATATCCATCAGGTTATTGACCCCGGCTTTCCCTTCCGCGTACCGCACACAGGATTCGCTGTCTGTAATGGCCCGCTTGAACTTGCGCATGATGGTATCCGGATCGTCGGAAAGCAGCACAGTACCGTTCATGTTCTCATCGGATTTGGACATTTTCTTTGTGGGGTCCTGCAGGGACATGACCCGGGCGCCGTGCTTGGGGATCAGGGGCTCCGGCACGGTGAAGGTGGGGCTGTACAGGCCGTTGAAACGCTCCGCAATATCCCGGGCGATCTCCACATGCTGCTTCTGGTCCGCCCCCACCGGCACCAGATCAGCCTGATACAGCAGGATATCCGCCGCCATCAGGCAGGGGTAGGTAAAGAGCCCAGCGTTGACATTATCGGCGTGCTTCTGGGATTTATCCTTAAACTGGGTCATGCGGGAAAGCTCGCCGAACTGGGTATAGCAGTTTAAGATCCACGCCAGCTGGGAATGCTCCGGCACCTGGCTTTGGATAAAGAGGATGGTTTTTTCAAGGTCGATTCCCATGGCCAGCAGGTAGGCGTAGGCCTCCAGGGTATACCGGCGAAGCTTTGCCGGCTCCTGCCGCACGGTGATGGCGTGCAGATCCGCCAAAGCATAGATACACTCGTACTCGTCCTGAAGCCGCACATGGTTGCGCAAAGCGCCCAAATAATTTCCCAGGGTGAACACCCCGGTGCACTGGTACATGCTCAGTACTCTCTTTTTCTGTTCGGTTTCCATATCGATTTCTCCTTTTTCAAAATGAAATTTTGTTTTGCGGATGGGTTATGGGTACGGGATAAGTTATTGTTTAGCGGAGAACCGCCACAGGCACTCGAGGACCTTCTTGGTACAGGAGGAAACTTTCTAACCCGACCGGAAATGACTGACAAATTACTGTTTAGCGCACTAACGACCCCCACACACTGTCATCCTGAGGAAAAAGGCGCTTTGCGCCTTTCTGACGAAGGATCTCGGCCAGCAGCAACCGGCGTATGAAAAGGAAATTTGTACCCGCTGGCTGGGATATGGCCGAGATTCTTCGCCTTCGGCTCAGAATGACAGTGGTGCGTGTGCCCCTTTTCTAGCAACTAACTGCTTACAGCTAATTGCTAGTACGATAAATTCCAATTCATCTCCATTCTACCTTTTCCCTGCTCTTCCCCAACAGCTATTCTCTAACGCTTGGCTTCTTTCTTCGCAAGCTCTCCCAAAAGCTTTACACCCTCTGTCAGCTGCTGGTCGGTGGGGGTGGAAAAGTTCACCCGGAAGGAGTGGCAGGACTCGGTTTCGTCTGTCAAAAACGCCGTGCCCGGCACCACGCAGACCTTTTCCTGTGCCGCGCGCTTTACAAAATCCAGCATATCGATGTGCTCCGGCAGGGTGCACCAGGCAAACAGGCCGCCCTGGAACTTGCTCCAGGTGATCAGCGGCTTAAAATACCGCTCCATGGCTTCCAGCAGCACATCGCTTTTCCGGCGGTAGATCTCCCGCAGCCTTTGCAGGTGGGCTTCATAATCGCATTCCGTCATAAACCGGTGGCAGACGATCTGAGCCCAGATATTGGAATGCACATCCTCCCCCTGCTTGCAGACCACCATTTTCTGAAGCACCTCTTTGGGGCCGATGGCGTACCCCACCCGCATGCCGGGAGAAACCACCTTGGAGAAGGAACCGGCATACAGCACCACGCCCTCCCGGTCAAAGGATTTGATGGAGGGAAGATCTTCCCCGGCAAACCGCAGGTCGCCATAGGGGTTATCCTCCAGGATCAGCACATTGTGATCCCGGCAAAGCTCATATACCCGCTTCCGTTTTTCCAGGCTCATGGTAATGCCGGAAGGGTTCTGGAAATTGGGGATCGTATAGAGGTACTTCACGTTTTTTTCCTGCTTCAGGGCCGCTTCCAGCTGTTCCACATCCAGGCCATCCTCCTCCATGGGGATGCCCCGCAGCTTCGCCCGGTAGGAGCGAAAGGTGTTGAGGGAGCCGATAAAGCTGGGAGATTCACACAACACGGTATCCCCTTCGTTTAACAGGGTTTTTGTCAAAAGATCCATGACCTGCTGGGCGCCGCTGGTGATGAGGATATCGTCACTTTCCCCGCCTACCCCGTGTTTTTTCCGCATATAGGAAAGCAAATGCTCCCGCAGGGGGGAATACCCCTCTGTCACGCTGTACTGCAAAGCTTCGATCGGGGTGCTTTCCAAAAGCTCCGCCGAGATCCGGCGAATGTCCTCACAGGGAAAGGCGTCCGGCGCGGGATTCCCCGCAGACAGCGGGATTACGCCCGGCGCAGAGGAATTTTTCAGAATTTCCCGGATCGCCGAGGGCTTCAGGCTTTTCACCCGCTCTGAAAATGAATAATTCACGATATCGTCCCCTTTCAAGAGATCGTTAGATCGTTTGCAAAATAAAAAACCTGTCCCCGCGCCACTGCGCACAGGGACAGGAAATTTTCCTGCGGTACCACCCAGCTTGGCATGAACTGCTTCATACCCACTCTTTTCCGATAACGCCGGAGCTGCGCCGGGCCATTTCCTGCCCGGACCCAACGAGCCCATTCCCGCACCTCTTCCGCCGCCTTTCCACCCCCGGCGGCTCTCTCAAAGGAAGGCCGATGCGCTACTCTTCTCGTTCCTTGGTTTTTTCTATTTTCCGGCAGGACTTTCCTGCCGTTTTTGCTATTATACAAACTGTCGAAAAAGTCGCTAACGAAAGAATACGAAGGGAAAGAGAGTTGTGAGAGAGAACCGTCAGGGGTGCTGGTCTCCGGTGGAGGGGAAGGTCTCCAGTGGAGACCGTTCTGACCCGACCGAACCGACAGGTGAGACGTTCAGCACTGACCGAGCCGACAGGCGAGACCTCTTTCACTTTTCAATCGTAACATGTTGGGAAAATCGTAAATTTCCCCAACATGTTTGAGCGGGGCGAAAAAGAATTTTTCGACACGCTCATTATATTCTTCTCACACAGAAAAGTCAAATTTTTTGCTTTCTCTCCTTCCTGCTTTTTACTTTTCATAATTTATTTTACATAATTTTTTCGTCAGGACAAATGGAAAGCCCCTTGAAATCTTTCGAATCCAAAACAGAACCTCAAAAAACGACAGGAAATTCCATCCATTTAGTGACAGGAAAATTTTTCCGGGATAGGTATAATTTCGTTACCAACGGCATAGCTGGTTTCCCATAATTTTTATATGAGGCGGTGTTCTCGATGGAAGGATCAAGGGTTCGGCAAATTTTCGACCGCTTAGGGGAGTATCTGCACTCCATCTACGCGAGAAAAATCATTACAGTTCTGGGAAGCTTTTTTTCCGGATTGCTCTGCTCCCGGGGGCTTGTGTTCGGCAAATACGCGCCCTTCGGTGTGGCGGCAGCGGCGGCTGTGCCGAAAAGCGGCATGTGGGCGGCGGTATTCGGCGCGTTTTTCGGCTATCTTCTGCCCTCTCCGGTTTATGTTTCCGTGCGATACGCGGCGGCTCTGGTGGCGGTGGCGGCCATCCGCTGGTCCCTTTCGGAGCTGAAGGCGGTAAATACCCACCCCCTGTATGCTCCGGCGGTCACCTTTCTGCCCCTGTTTCTGACCGGGCTTACCATGGTGTTTTTAAGCGGCTCTGTGAGTTACTCGGCGGCTCTGTACCTGGCGGAATCTTTTCTGGGCGCGGGTGTTTCCTATTTTCTGTGCCGCACCGCAAACCTGCTGCAGGGCCGCACGGGCGACGGGCGCTCCAAATCTGGCGGTTTGTATGACAGCGGCGATGTGGCCGCTTTGGCGGTCACGGTAGGCGTGCTGGTTCTCTCCTTTTCCGGTGTTACGGTGGCAAATGTTTCCATCGGACGGATCTTCATGGTGCTGATGGTGATCTACTGCGCCCGGGTAGGCGGGATCAGCGGCGGCACGGTGGCGGGCGTTACCGCCGGAGCCATTCAGGGGCTTTCCACGGCGGGGCTTTCTTACTTATCCGGCGCGTATGGGCTGGGCGGCCTGATGGCAGGCGTGTTTTCTCCTATGGGGAAGGTGGCAACGGCGGCGGTCTTTATCATCTCCCATGGCGTTACTTCTCTGCAGGCCGGAACAGGAAACTCCCAAATGCTCTCCGGCGCCATTGAAGTGGCCGCCGCCACTGTGATCTACATGCTTTTGCCCAGAAGCAGGCGGCTTACCGAGCTTTTTGGCGTGAGGAAGGATACCCTGAGCGGCGGCGCGCTGCGAAATAATATCGTCATGCGCCTGCGCCACGCCTCAGAGGCCCTCTCCAATGTGTATTCCTCTGTGGAGGAGATCTCCCAAAAGCTTTCCGAGGTTTGCGCCCCCAACCTGCAGGGCGTTTACAACCGTTCCACGGAAGCGATCTGCGCCGGCTGCGCCATGAGCGCGGTGTGCTGGCGAAAGCACAAGGAGCAAACGCTGGACAACTTTGCCCAGCTTTCCAAGGTATTGAAGGAAAAGGGAAAAGTGGACACCGCCGATTTTACTCAGGAATTTTCAGACCGCTGCAAGCGGGCGGGAGAAATGAAGGAAGAGGTAAACAAAAATTACGGGCGCTATCTCATGAAGGAGGCCGCCGAGCTTCGGGCCGCCCAGGTACGGGAGGCCGCCGAGCAGCATTTCCGCACCACCGCCGGGATCCTGGAGGAAATGGCCGGGGAATTTTCCCTGTATCAGCATTTCGATGAAGAGGCCGCCCAGCGGGTAGAGGATATCCTGCGGGACAACGGTGTGGAGCCCCTGGAGGTGTGCTGCCGCCTGGACCGCTTCGGACGCATGACAGTGGAGGCCGAGATCCACAGAGAGCGCCAAAAGCGGCTGAACCGCGCGGTATTCACCAAGGAGATCTCCGCCGCCTGCGGCCGGGTGTTTTCTCCGCCTTGCGTCAGCTCCTCGGAAGAGACCTGCCGCATTCAGATGTGCCAGCGCCCGGCCTTTGACGTGGGCAGAGGCTTTTCCCAATACTGCGCCAAAAGCGGCTCCTTCTGCGGCGACAGCGCCGGTGTGTTTTACGATGGCTGCGGCAGGCTCATCGCCGTGCTGAGCGACGGCATGGGGACCGGAGGCCGGGCGGCGGTGGACGGCGCCATGACCTCCGCCATGGCGGAAAGCCTTCTGAAGGCAGGCATTGGGTTTGACAGCATGCTGCAAACCGTAAACTCCGCCCTGATCGCCAAATCGGGCGATGAATCTCTGGCCACTTTGGATGTGACCTGCATCGACCTGTTCACCGGAAAAGCGGAATTCCGCAAGGCAGGCGCCGCCTGCACCATTGTGCGCAGAGGAAAATATATCGATGTGATCGAATCCTCCAGCGTTCCGGTGGGCATTATGCCCCACGTGGAATTTGCCTGTTATGAGCGGGAGCTTACAGAGGGAGACCTGGTGGTGATGATCTCCGATGGCGTCATGGTTTCCGGCACCGGATGGCTTTCCGACATGGTACTAAACTGGGACGAAAGCGAAAACCCCAACCTGCTGGCGGAGCGCATCACGGAGGAAGCCCAAAAGCGCCGAAGCGACGGCCACGAGGACGATATCACCGCCCTGGCGCTGGTAGTGCAATAGAGGAAAAGCCGGGGAGTGCCCAGGCGTTTTAGATTCTGGATGCTGGATTCTGGATGCTGGAGAAGGGCGAAGGGAAAATTAGTAATTAGCAATTAGCAATTAAGGCAAGGGAGATTCTCCTGGTTATTTTGAGCTTCCCTGCCTGTCAGCCTGAGTTCCCTCCTGTGCCATCCTATCCTCCTGTCATCCTGCCCCCTCCTGTCATCCTGCCCCCTCCTGTCATCCTGCCTCCCTCCTGTCATCCTGCCCCCTCCTGTCATCCTGCCCCCTCCTGTCATCCTGAGCGAAGCGAAGGATCTCGCCCTTTTTTCCCTTTTACTCGGGAATTCAAGGACGAGATCCTTCGTCAAGAAGGCGCGAAGCGCCTTTTTTCCTCAGGATGACAGACAAGGAGCCTTGCTTTTCCTTAATTGCTCATTGCTCATTGCTAATTACTCATTTCTCATTGTTTATTGCGTCGCCACTGTCCAGAATCCAGCATCTAGTATCCAGAATCTAAGCCCTCTTATCCCTGCTCCAAAATATATTTTTCGATTGCTTTTGCCAGGCCGTCCTGATCGTGGGCGGCGGTGATGTATTTTGCGGCAGAGAGGGCCTCCGGGGCGCCGTCGCCTACAGCCGCGGAGCAGCCGGCGGTTTCCAGCATGGTCACATCGTTGCCGTTGTCGCCGACGGCAAGAATTTCTTCTTTGGAAACGCCCAGCCGGGACGCCAGGGCCAGCACCGCCGCGCCCTTGTGGGCGTTCTCTCCGTTTATTTCGATATTGTCCGGAATGGAAGAGGTCAGCCGCAGGCCGCCCAGGTCCTGGAGCCTTTTCCACAGCTCCTCACGGAGGCCCACCTTCAAATAAGGCAGATTGATCTTTTCCGGACACAGCCCGGTTTCCTCCAGCATTTTCCGGAAATCGTCTGTAAAGGAATATCCCTTGCCATTTATGAAATGCCATTTGGATTCCGGCAGGCCGAAGTGGGTTTTCATTCGCTCCGGATAGCCGGTTTTCGTGATGGCCCCGCCGTTTCGGTAATACTCGATATAGATATCGTACTCCTCCAAAATTTCCTGGACCTGCCGGGCCTTTTCGTTGGGGATGAGGCTTTCGTGCACCGCCCGATCCTCTAAAAGATAGTATACCGCCGCGCCGTTGGAGGTAATGGCGTACCGCACGCCGGGCAGGGCCTTGATCTCCTCCGGTAAAAATTCCTTCATGCGCCCGGTTGCCGGAACCAGAAGAACTCCCCTTTGCGCCGCTTCCAGCAGCGCTTTTTTGTTGCCCGCGGACAAATATTTGTGCTCGGTAATGGTGGTTCCATCCAAATCGAAGGCCAAAAGCTTTATCATTTGATCCCTTCCCTTTTTCATGCTTTTCCGTAAGTTAGTATATCACAAATACGCCTTTCAGAAAAGAGAAAAAGCCCCGCGTCTTCTAAGAGACGCAGGGCTTTGCCTGAACTGTCTGCTTATTCAGGCCGGAAGGTGCAGCACTCGGTGCCGCCCTTGGAGCACACGTCTCCGCAGCAGCAGCCAACGCATACGCATTCCGCTTCGCACTTGCAGTTTTTGTTGTAAGTGCAGTGCTCGGCGCTGCACTCGATGGAGCTGTCCACGCTGGGAGCACGGTTACTGGAATTCTGCCCGGAGCCCTGCCTGCGCTCCTCATAGGAATCGCAGCAGGTCTGGCTGCTTTCCCGGGCGGCGGGGCCGTCTACCTGGATCCCGGGGAGACAGCAGCGGTTATCGCAGTAGTGCTGGCAGGAAGTGACCTGACATTCCAATCTGTTCATACTAAGGCACCTCGTTTGATGAGATTTGTAAAGCTACAGGCCTTTACAGTCTCCCGTAGTTTACAGCCTTAGTTTTCCCGAAAAAAGCCGCCTTATTCCACACTTCCCGCGAGCTTTTTCAGCTGCTTGCCCGCGGTCTGCATAATGACGAAAGCAACCACACAGGTGATCACGATCTCGGGCAGCATATAGCTGCCGTTATAGGCCAGCGAATAGAAGCAGGCCAGGGTGTTGCCGCTCATGCCCGCCAGCATGGGGGAGAAATTCGCGTCGGCGTACTCGCCCCACAAGATCCAGCCGGACAAAAAGGAGCAGAGATACCGAAGCAGCCCGGCAATCAGGCAGCCCAGGGTAAAGGAAAGGCCGTCATGCTTAATTTTATTTTTCAAAACACCGGCCAACCCCAGCACGGTAAAGGCCAGAATGTAGTCCAGCAAAATAGAGCCCACTACCGCTTCAGCGGTAATTCCCTTTAAGGCGTTCAGGCCGAACAAAAGCTGCAAAACGCTGTGGGTAAAGCCCGCCGCAAGGCCCCATTTCGTTCCGCAGAGATAGGCAAACAGCATCACCGGCAGCATGGAACAGAGGGTGATGGAACCGCCCTGAGGCAGATCAAAGACCTTGATAAAGGAAAGCACCGTGCCCAGCGCCACCAAAACGCCGCCCAACACCAGATTTTTCGTTTTTTGATTCATTTTCATTTTCCCTTCTTTTCTGAAAACTATGTTGAAAAATGAAAAAATGCCATTTGAGAATTTTTCTCAAATGACATAGATCGCATTCCCAAGCCGCTTTGCGGCAGACACGCAAAACCCGGTTTCAGGCTTTTGGCCCGGCCTATCATGAAATGCTCCCTACGTCGGTATTATCCGCATCAGGTTCCTGCCCTGTATGGGCAAAGGGTTTAAGCTCGAAGCTCCTCTCAGCACCCGGAAACCGAACACAACAAATTTCCGGGAAGATCCGCCTTTGTTTTACCAGCAGTTGCCGTCCTTCCACTTTGCGGAGTTTGCTTTGCAAACTCCTGGAAGATCGGCTTTGCTCCGCAAAGACATTTCCAATCTTCCGATTAGCGGAGTTTGCGCAGCAAACTCCTGGAAGATCGGCTTTGCTCCGCAAAGACGATCTTTTGCACCCCTTCTTTCATTTTTCGCCCTTTATTGTAATATTCCCCAAAAGATTTGTCAACGTTCTTTTTCAAAAAAGCTTACCGCAGGCGGATCTCCTGCCAAAAGGACTTGCCGGGCAGCGTGTTCGGCAGCCCGAAATATTCTAAAACCGTTTTGCCGATATCCATAAAGCCGGAGCGGGTCTCCAGATTTCCGCCGTGTTTTACGGAAGCGCCCCATGCCAGCAGGGGCGTGTATTCCCGGGTATGGTCCGTACCGGGGAAGGAGGGGTCGCAGCCGTGGTCGGCGGTGAGGAGAAGAAGATCCTCTTCCCCCAGCAGAGGAAGAAAGCCTCCCAGCCAGCGGTCAAACTCTGTCAGCGCCTTGGCATAGCCCTCCGTATCGTTGCGGTGCCCGTATTTCATATCGAAATCCACCAAATTCACAAAACAGAGCCCGTGAAACGCCTCCCGGGCTGTTTTTTCGGTTTGGGTCATGCCGTCCCTGTTATCTTCCGTGTGGATCGCCCGGCTGATGGACCGCCCGGCGAAGATATCCTGAATTTTTCCGATACTGATGGTTGCAAGGCCGTTTTCACAGAGCACATCCAAAATGGTGGTATCCGGCGGCTCTAAGGCAAAATCGCGCCGGGCGGAGGTGCGCTCAAAATTCGGAAAAGCCCCCCGGAAGGGGCGGGCGATCACCCTGCCTACCCGCAGCATGCTTCTGGCAATTTCGCAGTATTCATAAAGCTGCTCTACCGAAACCACCTCTTCGTGGGCGGCCAGCTGGCACACGCTGTCGGCGGAGGTGTAGAGGATCAGATCTCCGCTTTGCAGATGGCGTTCGCCAAAATCCGTAAGCACCTGGGTGCCGGAATAGGGGCGGTTGCAGAGAAGCCCCCGGCCGGTCCGCCGGGAAAACTCCCCGCAAAATTCTTGAGAAAATCCCTCGGGATAGGTGGGCATCGCCTCCTTTGACACAATACCGGCGATCTCCCAGTGGCCGGTGATGGTATCCTTCCCCCGGGAAAGCTCCCGCATGCGGGCAATGCTGCCGGAAAACCCGGAGGACTGCCCTGCCGCCGGAGCCACACCGTCTAAATGGAACAGGCCCAGCTTTTGCAGATTCGGCACAGAGAAGCCTGGGCTTTTCCGCACCGCCCCAAGGGTGTTGCTGCCCGCGTCTCCGAACTCCGCCGCATCCGGCTGGGCGCCGATGCCGAAGCTATCCAGCACGATCAGAAAAACCCGTTTCATGAAGAAGCCTCCTTTTTCTCCCAGCTTGGAAAACCGGGGATACGCGCCATTCCCTTCTGCACGGCGCACATGGCCGGCCCTGACAAAAGCACGGCGATCAGCGTACCGGCCCCCACCGCGCCCCCTAACAGCCAGCCTGCCGCCACACAGAACGCATCAAACAGGACCTTAAAGGCGGAAAGGGGAAAGGGCGTTTTTTCCATAAGCCACAGCATCATGGCGTCCACCGGCCCGCCGCCCAGATCGGCATGTAAATAAAGCGCCATGCCAAGCCCGTAAGCCGCCACCCCCGCCAGGGAGCTGACCCCTCTGCCCAGCCAGCCGGAGGGCGTATAGGAAAAGCACCCCAACAGCAGATTCAACAAAGGGCCTATCCCCAGAGAAACGGCGACCGTGCCGATCCCGATGCGTTTCCGGCAGAAAATCAGTAAAAAAACCAACACCACCCCACTGACCAAAAGGGCGGCCGTTCCCAGCCGGATCTTCAGGGTTTCCGCCACACCGCTGTAAAACACGGAGAGAGGGTCCATGCCGATTCCAGAGCAGGAAAAAAACAGGCCGCCCAGCGCCAGCAGAAAGATCCCCAAAGCAAGCAGAGCATACCGAACCGCCTCTCTTCCCAGCTTGGCCCGGTTGGACCCCGCGCCGGATGCAAGGTTCTCTGTGATCATCAAAAAATCGCGTCTCATCGGGAAGCCTCCTTCTGCCATTTGGAAAGCGGAGAGAGCCGCTCGATACCCTTTTGAAACATGCCGATAGCCGGCCCGGATAACAGCACAGCCATGATAGTGCCGATCCCCACAGCGCCTCCCAAAAGCCACCCCGCCGCCAGAAAGAAGGCGTCGAAGAACACCTTGAAAAGCGGCAGAGGAAGCGAGGTTTTTTCCAAAAGAAACAGCAGTAAAATATCGATCGGCCCCTCGCCCAGGTCGGCGTGAAGATAGAGGGCCATCCCCAGGCCATAAAAGAGCACCGCTAAAAGCGCGCTCAAAATTTTGCCCGGCCACCCGGAAGGGGAAAAGGAAAAGAATTCCAAATAGAGGTTGACCAAAGGCCCCAGCCCCAGGGAAACGGCGGCTGTACCGATGCCGATCCGGCTTCTGCACAAAAACAGCAGAACGGTCAGGAGGAGCACGCTGATCAGAAGCGTGGCGCTGCCCAGCCGAATTCTCAGCACCGCCGCCACGCCACTGTAAAACACAAGGACCGGGTCCATACCCATCCCGGAGCAGGAAAAGAACAGGTCCCCCATTCCCAGCGCGGCGATCCCCAAGGTCAGAAACCCAAAGCGGGCAGCCAGCTCCGCCTTCCCTTTAACGGGCCGCGCCACGGTCGGAGCCCCTCTCTTCCGCGATCAGCAGGCGCACCGCCTCCACGGCGGTTTGCAGCGCGGGCTCCGTATCGTGGAAATCGGGGTCGCAAATGCCCTGCTTTCTCCGTTCCTGATTGGCGCAGACCAACAGCACCGTGCCGGTGCGCAGGCGGCGCACATTCCCCAAAATAAACAGGGTGGAGGATTCCATTTCCGAAGCCAGGCATCCGCCCTTGATCCAGGCGCTCCACCTTCTCAAAAGCTCTTCGGAAATGGGCTGTGTTTCCGGCGCGTGCTGGCCGTAAAAGGAATCCTTGCACTGCACCACGCCGATATGATGGGTCAGCCCCAGGGACTTGGCCGCCTGCTCCAAAGCGCATGTGACCTGATGGGTGGCTACCGCCGGAAATTCCAGGGGCAGATATTCCCTGCTGGTGCCCTCGGCCCGAATGGCGCCGCTGGCGATGACGATAGAGCCGGGCACTACCTCCTGGGCCATACCGCCGCAGGTGCCCACACGGATGAAGGTATCCGCGCCGATCTCCGCCAGCTCCTCCACCGCGATGGCGGTAGAAGGGCCGCCGATGCCTGTGGAGGTCACGCTGACCTTTTCCCCCAGCAGGGTGCCGGTGTAGGTTTTATACTCCCGATTGTACGCCACCAGGCGGGGGTTGTCAAAGTGGGAAGCGATCTGCTCGCAGCGCCCGGGGTCTCCGGGCAGCAGCACATAGCGGCCCACGTCGCCGGGCTTCATTTGAATATGGTATTGCAGCTTATTCATTCCCTTGCTCCTTTTCCTCGTTTTGGACCAGCCTGACCACCCGGCTGCTTCCCAGCCGGTCAGCCCCCAGGGCCAGAAACTGCTCCGCGTCCTCCAGGGTGCTGATCCCACCCGCCGCTTTGATGCAAAGGCGGGGGTCGCAGTGCTCCCGCATCAGCCGGATATCCTCCGCCGTTGCGCCGCCGGTGGAAAAGCCGGTGGAGGTTTTGATAAACTCCGCCCCGGAGCGGCTGACCACCTCACACAGGGTGATTTTTTCTTCCTCGGTGAGCAGGCAGGTTTCGATGATCACCTTCAGAAGGTGATCTCCCGCCGCCGCTTTGATTTGCCGTATTTCCTCCAGCACCTCATTGTATTTCCCTTCCTTGACCCAGCCCACGTTTATGACCATGTCGATCTCGTCCGCGCCGTTTGCCACCGCGTCCCTGGTTTCCATCACCTTCACGGCCGTGGTGTTGTAGCCATTGGGAAAGCCGATGACGGTGCAAAGGGTCAAATCGGGATAGGCGGCGCGGGCCTGGGCCACAAAGCTTGGGGGAATGCAGACGGAGGCCGTGTGATAGGCCACCGCTTCCTCACAAAGCTTCCTGATCTCTTCCCAGGTAGCCTTCTGGGAAAGCAGGGTGTGATCCACCTTGCATAAAATCTCTTTTCGGTTCAGAACACTCACTCCTTTTTGCTGTTTCGTTCCTGTAAAAGAGCATCTACCAGCGTTTTCCGCAGGGCCTCGTACTCTTCGGGGTCAAAGCTGTACTGGCTGTCGTCCGCCTGATAGAAATTCCACTTTGTCACATCGGGCTGCCGGAAGATGGGCTTCAGCGCTTCGTCCACCAGCGCTTCCCCATTGGGGCATTCTGCCTTTACCATCTGCATCAGCTCGAAATCTCCGATACCCCGCTTCAGCGCAAAATAGCGCAGGGTGAAGATGGTCCTTCCGTTTTTACCGGGATATACCAAAAACGCGTCTCCGCTGGGCCATTCCATGGTAGCGGGGTCGTTCATGGGGTCCACCGGCCAGCAGGTATAGGCCCAGCGCAGGAAGCCGTTTACCTTCAGCCACTCTGCAAGGATACCATGAAATCTGCCTTCCAGCAAGGGGGAACGAAGAAAGGTATTGGGGGTCAGGGGCCAACAGCAGGTGGACCAGGTCGTGATGCCGGTACAGCGCTCCAGCGCCTTGCGGGTGGAGCCGGGGGATTCTTTTTCGCTTTGGGCAATATCGTAAATGCCGGGGGTGTAGCTATCCAGCTCCAACTCGGGATGCTTCACGATCCAGGAGGGCGGAATATCCAGCTGCTTGCGCAGCTCCGGTACAACCTCGTTCAGCACCGCCATGGCCTTGTTGTACTCGTCCATATCCGGCGGCTCATCGGCTGCGATCAGGCTGTATGTGAGCCACCCCTCCTGCCGAAGCCATTCTGCCAGAGAAGCGATATAGGCCTTGATCTCCGCAGCCTTCTTCATATATTTTCCGCAGCCGTCCTTTTCATCGATGTACCGCAGGCGGATGGCGTCGGGATAGTCCTCGGTGATGTTGCCGAATCCCCTTCTCACATCCTGATACTTGTCGTCCCAGTTGCGGATCAGGCCGAAGAGATAGATTTCCCGGACCATATCGTACTTTTTGCAAAGCTTCAGATACCGGTCCAGCACGGAATAATCATAGTGGAATTCTCCGGCCTCGTCTCTGGTGATACGCACCATGTTGTATTCAAACAGGTCGGAATAGGGGTCGGTTTTGAAATAGCAGAACTGCCCGGCCCAGGGGATATCCCCCACTGCCACCGTGGCCGTCACATTCCCCAGCTCGCTCAGGGTCCTGGTGTATTCCTCCAAAAGTGCAAAATGCTCCTCGGAGAACAGGGGTACGCCGTGCTGGCGCGCGATGTTGGTAGGGTGCTGCCAAATGGTGAGGTTGAACTTTCGGTCCTTCCCGGAGGGCAGGACCACATCGGCTACCTCAATGGTAAAGGGTAAGGCCTGGGCCATCTCCTCATCTTCGAACATATAGTGGACATACAGGCGCACCTCGCCCTTGTAAATCCCCGGTTTGGCGTCAGCCGGAACATTCACCCGCAAAAACAGCTGCATGGGCACCCAGGATTTCACGATCTCCCTGCCGTAGTCCAGGAGAGCGTCCCCTTTTTCCACCCGGTCGTCATCCGGATGCATTTTTACCCGGAAAAGGGTACAGTCCGGCAGGTCGGGACATCTCACCTCGGCACGGATCACGGGGTAATTTTTATTGGGGCAGAAATCGGATCGATTTTCGATCAATACCACAGAGGTCTCCACAGGGCGGAGCACAATGGAAGCTGCCGCCCAATCGTTCCGGCAGCAGGAAAGGCTGATGCTCTCTTTTCCGAAAACAGGCTCTGTGCCCCGGGTCAGCTTGTAGCTTTCATGCTGCCAGCCGCACAAAAAGTATTTTTCATTCATCACGTGGTTCCTCCCTTCTTTTCATTTCCAGCGGGTCAAATTACGCTTTTGCTTTCTGCGAAAGCTTTCACCCAGCTCTTCGGCGGAAATGCCCAGGCAGAGCAAGGTGTCCATCAAGTACATCAGAAGATCGCAGGTCTCTTCTACAAAATGGGCGCGAACCTCCGGATCGTCACAGACGGCCGCGGTTCCTTCTTTTTTCAGAACATCGATCATTTCCCCCGCCTCTCCCAGCATCCACAAAAGATAGGAGCAGGCAAAATCGGACTCTAAGGGGTCCCATTCCCCTTCATAGGCTTTGTGCAGCTCCTGCTGGAGCTCCAGCATTTCCTCTACTGTGAAGACTTCTTTCATGCCGTCCTCTTTTCCCAGGCACGCCGGGCCGCGGCAGCCGCGCCCAGCACGCCCGCGTCGTTTCCGTAAACCGCCAGGCGGATCTCCGTGTCGTGGTAGTACCGGCGGTAAGCGGCGTGCTCCTCCATGCCGTTTTGAATACAGTTCAGGAAAAATTCGCCCGCCTCGCTGATCCCGCCCCCGATGGAAAGCACATCCGGAGCAAAAATGGTAAGCAGGCTCATCAGGCCGGTGCAGACCTCCCGAATGTAGTTGTTCCACACGGGAAGGATCTCTTCCTTTCCCGCTTTTACATCCTCCAGGATCTCCTTGGCAGAGGAATATCCCTCCGCCCGGCGGACCAGGGCGCTGGTGGAGGCGTAACGTTCATAACAGCCGTACTCCCCGCAGGGGCAGGCTTCTCCACCGGGGTGAAGGATCATGTGTCCGTACTCCGAGGCGGTGGGCTTCAGCTCCCGGTAAGGCCTGCCATCGATAATGGCCCCGCCGCCGATGCCGGTACCCAGGGTCAGATACAGCGCGCTTTTTTCCCCCTTCAGGGAGCCGCTTTCCCACTCCGCCATCATGGCGGCATGGCTGTCCTGCTCTAAGAGCACATCGCGCCCTAACCGCTCTGTGAGCAGAGCCTTCAGCGGCACCTGCTCCCAGCCCAGGTTATCGGCAGTCACAAGCCCGGTCTCATTGCTCACATCTCCCGCGCAGGCCACGCCGATGGGAAGCGTGGGGAGATTCCAGCCCCTTTCCCGCAGCAGTCCGGTGATTTCATCTGCCAGGGCAGCGGGGTCGTTTACCGGCGTGGGGCATTGGGCCCGTTCCAAAACGGCGGCGTTCTCCCCCACCTTCGCAAATTTGATGGAGGTGCCTCCGATATCGATGCCTATGGCGTGCAAGCAGACCCCTCCTTTTGATACACCTCGTTCCCGATCACGGTAAACGCCGCGGTCAGATCCGGGCCCCAGGCGGTGAGAGAGGCCTTTCCGCCCTCCTGAATGCCGTGGGGAAGCCCCAGCCACGCGGCAGCCGTTACAGAGGCCGCATGCAGGGCGTTCTCCTCTGAAATTCCCAGAGAAACCAGATTGCGCACGGCCCCCGGCAGGTAGGTTCCGCCGCCGGTCAAGCCGCCGCCCTGTACGAAGGAAGCGCCGTTTCGCACCTCCACGGTAAGGCCGTTGTCCACATAAACGCCGTCCGGCAGGTTGGTGGTGGAAACGGCGTCGGAGATCAGCATGATTTTTTCCGGCGCCTTGCATTGCCAGATCAGGCGGATCGCCCCGGGGTGCAGATGCACCAGGTCGCCGATCATTTCACAATAGATCTCAGGGTTTACCAGCGCAGCGGACAAAAAGCCCGGGTCCCGGTGGTGAATGGGCCGGGCGGCGTTAAAGAAGTGGCAGACAGAGCCCACGCCCTTCTCAAAGGCAGCTTCCCCCTCTTCAAAGGTAGCGTCGCAGTGTCCGGCCTGAGCCCGGATCCCGTGCTCCTTCAAAACGCCCAGCACCTCTTCACTGCCCGGCACTTCCGGTGCAAAGGTCATTTCCTTTACCATGCCTTCATAGCCTTCCAGCAGCTGCCGGCAGGTTTTGGCGGAGGGCTCCGGCACAAACCGTTCCTCCATGGCCCCCAGCCGGTTTTTGCTGATAAAGGGGCCCTCCAGGTGAGCGCCTAAAACCTGTGCGCCTCCGCTTTCTCCCCTTGCCTGCCGCTCCATGACCTGAGAGAGCACGGAAAGGGAGTTCCGCATGGTTTCCATGGGGGCGGTATAAGGGGAAGGCAGCACGGCGGTCACGCCCGCCTTTGCCAGCTCCAATAGCCAGGCCTCCATCCCCTCCACGGTGGGCTCCATGATGTCAAAGCCATTTCCACCGTGGATATGGGGGTCAAAGAGGCCGGGAGAAATGAGCTCCGCCCGATGATCGCAGACAGTTCCGGAAGCGATGCGGGAGATCCGCCCGTCCTCAATTTCCAGAACACAGCCGTTTTTCCAGCCCTCCGAAGTCAGCAGGCGGTGAGCGCCGATAAGTAGCTTCACTGATACATCATCCTTTCAAAGAGCCTACCATAACGCCCTTTACAAAATATTTCTGCAAAAACGGATA